>JAHBXQ010000005.1:0-300000 GCA_019636345.1 Pirellulales bacterium
TGGCCGAGCACAAGCTGTTGTCCGCTCACGCCGTGGGGGTCGACAGCACGACCTTGGAAGCCAACGCGGCGATGAAGAGCATCGTCCGCAAGGACACCGGCGAAGACTGGCGGGCCTATGTCACGGGACTGATGCGGGAGGCGGGGGCGATCGGTCCCGACGCGGCGACCTTGGTCCCCAGCGTCGAGCGCGCCCAGGACCACGTCGACGCGACGGAGACGGGCCGGCTCATCGGCAAGATCGCGGCGGACAAGGGGTATCACGCGATCGAGACGCTCACCGGCGTCGAGCGGTCGGCGCTGGTCGGCGCCAAGACCTACACCCCCAGCGCGAGACGAACTGGAACTGGACGGGCAAGACGCCGGAGCAGAAGCGGGCCGTGCTCAACAATCGGGCCCGCACGCAGCGGGACTACGGCAAGCGGCTGCAGCGCCAGCGGAGCGAACGGGGCGAGCGGAGCTTCGCCCACGTCTGCGAGACCGGCGGCGGCCGCCGGACTTGGCTGCGCGGCCTCGCGAACGTTCGCAAGCACCACCTTCTGAAGGCCGCTGCGCACAACTTGGGTCTGATCCTCCGCAAGCTGCTGGAAGCAGGCAAACCGCGGGCCTACGCGGCGCTGTTGCCGCTTCTGCACGCCGTGCAGATCGCCCAGATTACGCGCCGCCGACTCCTACGCATTCTCGACGACCTGAAAATCAACTCCCGACGCTCGCCGTTACGGTGGAGTGCATAGTTCCATCAGCCGCAAGAATCCGACATCTTCAACGCACTGCTAGCGGACAGTTATGGCGTTACGCTCTCTTTGAGAGCCGAACCAAAGGCCAGGAAGATCGGGCTGACGCAGGAAGCGTTGATCGAATGGTACAAGCGGGCCGGTTTTGAGGGCGATTGGAATAGGATGATACGCTTTCCTCGTGAAAACTGAATGACGACGCCTAATCAAGGCATGATTGAGAACCAAACCAAACTAGGAAACCGTCTTGGCCCGCTCCTTTCAAGCCGCCCAAGTTCGCGCGCCGCGTTGGTGCGGGGCTTCGCTCGGCTCGCTACGCCCCGCACCAACGCGGCCCCTGCAGGGACTTTTACAGAACAGAGGGTACACTAACATTGAGCGCGCGAGCGATGCGGAACGGATACGACTATGAGTGCGCACAGGGACGCCGTTCGGGTCGACCCGGCGGGCCAAGCATTCCGCGGTGCGGCTCGGGCCCGAACCCGCTCTGAGACCCCGCAAAGATCAAAGCAAGGAGCTGCGTCCCCTTCAAGCACCCAGCCGCAAGAGGCATTCCATTGCCACGCGGCGCTCCAGGTTGGGGCGACGGTTGGGAGAAATGCTTCTTGCTCACGCACTCCCTTGCGGACAACCGGTGCTGCCCCGGGGGCGCGCCGCGCGCAACGTTGCCAATGGCAACATCAGCCCCCGGCTCTGCCGGGGGGTCGGACGATCGCCGCTACGCAGTGGTGCGTGGTTGCCGAGCGACCCCTGGCCAGAGGCCAGGGCTGCCTGCGCGCGGGAGGCATTACCTTGCCACGCGGCGCTCCGGTTTGGGGCGACCGTGGGAGAAATGCTTCTTGCTTGCGCACCGGTTGAGGACAACCGGTGCTACCCTGGGGGGCGCGACAAGGCCGGAATCGTCCCCTCAATTCCCCGCGGGATTTCGCTAGAAAATGGGCCGCCGCATCGCGTAGAACAGATGCTGCCAGCCGCGCGCTTCGCCCGCGCTTGCGACGCAATCGCGCGCCGGCGCGAGCCGCGACGGGGCGCGAGTTTTGCTCGCCCGCCGCGAGTTTTGCTTGCAAAACGAGTCCCCTCGCGACCGGCGGCGCGGAGCGCAAGACGTTGGCCCCCAACACGTTCGGCGAAGTCTCCCCCGCCCCGCAGCCCGGAGTTTTGCACGAGATAATGATGGAGTTTTGCTCGTCGGCAGAATGACGACACGTTCCCCGCCGACAGCCGCCGCCGGAAACGGAATCAAATCTCCACGGCGCGCAGCGTGCGGAACGAGGCGCGGTTCGCGTAGGAGCGAACCCCCGTCATGCCGTGCGTGAACGAATCGTCGCGGCACGTGAGCACGGGGTCGGGGGCGTCGTCGATCCAGAGCTCGATCCGCGACCCGATCACGACGACCTTGAGGAGGTAATCGCGGTCGGCCGCGACGTTGAAGGGCCCCCGCGCCAAGGGGGTCCACGAGTAGTCGCTTTTGCCCACCAGGACGACGCCGTGAAGGGCGTCGAGTCCTGCGTAATACCCTTTGTAATCGTCGAACCCGAGAGAGGGTTCGGTCACGCGGAACACGAGGCCTGCATCGCCTTCGGAGCCGACGCTGACGATCGCCTGAAAGGCGACGTCGGCGAAGTCGGTGTTCGTCGCCAGAGCCTTGGCGCCGAGCGGCAGGTGAAGTCGATTCTTGCGGACGACCCCGCCCCGGTAGACGATCCACGCCGCGCCGTCCCCGTTCTCAAAGTCGGTGCTCCATTGGCGCGGCGGAGGCGAAGGCGTCCCCAAGACGGGAAAGTTCGTGACCCGCAGCATCTGCGAACCGAACGGGGCCAGCTCGATCGTCTCGGTCGGTTGATCGGACGCCACCGGGGAGGCCGGCGGGTCGAGCGACAGCAACCCGTCGGGACGCGACTGCCACTCCGGTACGCGCTTGGCGCGGGCCTTGAGAACGACCGGCGCCGCGCCGGTTGCAAAGGGGTTTTCCGCGAGCGGTCGAGTCTCGAACGCGAGCGGCTCCTCAGGATGGTCGACGTCGACCTCCAGAGCGTAGTTCCAAGGGGTCTCGGAGGCGACCTCGTACGACTCGAACCCGGCGACGGGCGAGGTCTCGATCTCGGTCCACTTCTCGTCCATGCGGAGCGAGTAGACCAGCGGCCCCCGGCGGACCGAGACGGCGCCGTTGACGCCGGGCACGAAGCTCGCCTGCATGGGGTATTGAATTTCGATCCGATCGCCGGTCGTCCACACGCGATCCAGCTCGGCGAACTGGCCGCCGGCGACGTCGGGCCAGGGCTTGCCGTTGACGGCCACGACCGGGCGGCGACACCACCCCGGTATGCGCAGGCTGAGCGGGAACTTAGTCGGCTGGTCGACCTGGATCGCGACGGCGATCGTTTCGGAAAACGGGTAGTTCGTCTCGCAGACGGCGCGCACGACGGTTCCGTCGGGAAGACGCGTCGTCGCCTCCGACGGGACGTACGTCATCAGCGCCAAGCCCCCGGCGGCAGTCGCCGCCCAGGCGTTCTGGACGAGCTTCGGCCACCCCATGTGCAAGTTGTAGCAGCAGCAGGGATACCCCGATCTTGCCGCCGGCGTTCTGCCGTCGGCGTAGTCGACCTCGTATCCGACTAGCCCGCGACGGGCGGAGACGTTGTTCGCCAGCGTGTAGTAGACGTGTTGGCGAAAGTTCTTCGAGAACGCCGCGGGGAGCGCATTGAACGCCACGAGTTCCAGCTCGTCGCCGATGCGAGCGTCTCCCAGGATTCGCAACGCGGTCTCGGCGCTCAGCATGTTTTCGACGATCGCGCACAGCTCGACCCCTTCGACGGTCGAGCGCCCGGAGACCATCTCCGTCCCCGTGTTGATGCCGAACGACGTGCCGTGATCGGCGGTCAGATGCTCGATCGCCTGGCGATACGCCGCACGATCGGCGTCGTTCCCGGAGCGCTGCCAGTAGATCGCCGGCGCCTTGAGCGCCTGGGCCACGTTGACCGAGTGCTTTGGATAGAAGTCGGCGACGGGGCGGGAGGAATTGAAAAAGGCGTTCTCGGCGAAGATCGTCCGCCACTGGTAACTCTGCTCGTCAAGCAGATCGGCCAGTACGAGCAAGGACTCGTCGCCCGTACGGTTGTAGAGCCAGAACACGGAGTCGATCTCGTCGCCAGCCCGGGCTTTGCCCCATTCCTGCAGCGGTCGCTTCGGAAGCCGCTTGAGCATGTGGGCGTAGTACCGGGCGAGAAACGGGACGACCCGGTCGTCGCCCGTCGCCTCGGCATAGTCGCGCAGCATGACGTTGACGACCATGCGGGGCCACCAGTCGTCGTTCTTCGGCCCGTAAAAGCCGTCCTCGCGCTGCGAGCCGAGGATCGCCTCGACCCACGCTTCGGCTTTTGCGACGAGCGCCGGGTCTTGCAGCGTGTAGGCCAGCGAGGTCAGCCCTTTTGCGTAGTACGGCCCCTTCTCCCACCCCTCGCCGTCGCCGACGCCCCGTGCCAGCCAGGCGCTCGACTCGCGCGTCAAGCTCGGCAACAGCGCGTCGGCCCGACCCGTGAGTCCGTCGCGTTGGAGTTCCAACTGCTTGAGCATCCAACCCCGGGCGCGGACGCTTCCTAACGGCAGGGCCGCGAAGGGGACCTTTCTCAGCGGCTCGCGCGGAAACACCGCCGTCGCGATCGAGCGTGGTTTGACGCTCGACGCATCGGCGCCGTGCAGCGAGGACGTCGCCAGTCCCGACGACACGACCAGCGTTCCGACCGTCGTCGCGGAGGCCCGCAAGAACTGACGCCGTGACGGGGCCGGACGACTGCAGGACTGCTTGGACGGGCGTTTCATGCTCGATTCTCCCTGCTCATTGCGGAGTCCGACGAGATCGCCTGAGGGAGTCGCACGTCGTCGTCGTCAGGCGAGTCGAAGACAAGGCCCCGCGGCGAGCGGCCGCGAAGGTCGCCGCTGCGAGAAGCTCAAGATAACCTGCCGAATCCGAGGCGTCTCGGTCCGAGGGATGCTCGTCACGACTGGCTCGGTCGGCAGACTCACGGAAGACAAGGGGATGCCAGCGCCAGCCAGGTCGCAGGCGCCAGTCTGAGGTGGCGCCGGGGCAGCTCGACATGCGAATGGCCGGCAGCGTCGAACCGGTGCAGGAGCATGGTCTACGGTCGCCCGACGAGGTACATTCCCGCCACCTCCTCGGGGGAGAGCGGTCGGGAGAGGATCGCGAAATCGTCGATCCGACCGTTGAGACTGCGAATTGATTGCCACAGATCCTGCTGGGGAACCGGGATCGGGACCCAGTTGCCGATCTCGCCCGCGCCGATGCGGAGCACCGTGCGGGTCGCGATTCTGTGCGACGAGATCGCCTCGCCGTTGACGAAGTGGGTCACGCGTCCCGCGGCTCCGTCGTACACAACGGCCAGATGGAGCCAGCGTCCCAGGACGTCGGGCGTGACGACGCCCGGCGAATCGAAGTCGTGCGAACGGTCGCTCTCCGCCTTGACCCCCAACCGCAAGGCGCCGTAATTGGTGATCTGCCAATGGACCTCGCCCAGGTCGTGGCCGTCGGTCAACATGATCGAACTGAGCGATCGCTCGAAACCCTCGATCCGTATCCAGGCAGTCATGGACAGGGATTCGTGCTCTCCCGGAACGTTGATGCGGACGCGGTCGTTGACGCGTTTGAACTCGAGCGCGGTCTTCTCGGGCCACCGGCCTTGAGCCACTTGGCAGCCGACGATCGCCCCGTCCAGGACGCTCATCCGCCCCTGCGACCGGCAGGGAAGCGACCGCGACCACCCGACGAGGCCTTCAAAATCGAAGTACGCCAACAACGACGGGTCTTGACGGAACTGCTCGCTGAACTCCTTCCAGGCCGTGAAGCGCTCGCCCTGGTATCGGGAGGCCATATCGGCGAGGGTCGCGGCGTCGACGGGAATACGGTCCGCCGACGCGTCGTCTTTCTCAAGAGCCCCCCCCGGGCGCGCCATGATGCTCTCGCCTTGTCGCAGCAGCACCGGTTCGCGCTCCTCGCGAGCCGGCAAATGCAATTCCACTTCGCCGTCAAGAACGTGGCACTTCGAGGACCCGTCGGCCGCGACGTCGAGGGCGAACTCCGTCCCCAGATCGACCACCTTGTAGGAGGGGGTGACGATCGCGAATTCGTCAGCGACCTTCGGCACGTGAGCGCGGATCTGGCCGGAATGGCAGACGACCTGCTGGGGGCTCTTGACCTCGAAATCCGCCGGCGATTGAACGATCAAACTGACGCCGTTGACCAACTCGATTTGGACGGCGCCTTGCACGAGCCTCAGCCGCCGTTCGGGGATCCGGGCTCCGACGTCGGTGGCCATGCGGTCGTCGCTCCACTTGGCGGCCATGACCTGCGAGATCACGCCGAAACCCCGAGGAACGCGTCGGGGAGCGCGTTCCCTGCCGCGGACTGCAGGGCGTTTGTCTTCGTCCACCGCGCCTCCGGCAGGAACCTCCGCAAGGACTGCCGGCGGGGTCGCGACCGACGGCTCCGGCAACTCGACCGATTCGGTCGGAGCCACGGCAAGTTTGTCGTTCTCGCGCAGGGCGAGCATCGCTGCGACCAGCACGAGCGCCGCCGTCGCCAGGGCGAGCGACGGCCAGGTCCTGCGAATTCGGGAAGCGCCGCCGCTGGCGGGCCCCCGACCGCGGACATCGAGGGCGCGCGGAGCGAGTTGTTTCGGCGCAGCCTTGCCGGCAGTTCGCGCGCCTTTGATCGCGGCGGCGAGCCCGTCGGCGCCCAGTTCCAAGTCGAGGCGCGAGTGGAGCCGAATCCATTCCACGTACCGGTCGACAAGGCGGACGTCGGATTGCATGAGCTCCTGCAATCGCCGGAAGTCAGCCTCGGCGATCGTACCGTCGACCAAGTCGCAGCAGAGCTGGTCGAATTGTTCGAATTCGCGATCCACTCTTCGATTGCCTTGCGTAGCGCCCATTCTCAGCGTCCCCTGCCCGGGAGCATTGTTTGCGACGGACGCAGCCAAGCGGCCGCCGTCGCGTCATATCGTTCACAATCGTCGTACGAGTCCGCGAGGCCGGCGGAGACGGACCGTGCGGTGGGTCTCCGGAGGCAGTCGCGCGAACCAGCCGTCAGTGATCATGTCATCGCGATCGCCTTCCTGATGCAACGAAGCAGCACGCGGCGAATCCTCAGCAAGGCCACGCGCATGGCGTTGTCGGACTTGTTATGCCTCAGCGCCAAGGCCTGAACCGACAGGCCGTTCGAGTATCGTTCGCGAATCAGCGCCCGATTCGCGAGCGTCAGGTGTTCAAGACACGTCCGCAGGGCCTCCTGGGTCGTGTCGCCGTCGGAGTCGGCCTCCTCTTCGCCGATCGCCGAACGGTCGGCGATCAGTTCCAGCAGTTCGTCGTTGAACACATGCCGATCGCGACGCCGGTCGCGCAAAAAGGCGCGGACTTGCCAATAGGCGACCTTGCGGGACCAGACGGAGAAATTCGTCCCCAGGGCGAATTCGTCCCGCTTTCGCCACAGGGTCAGATTCACGTCCTGAAGAATCTGTCTGGCATCGTCCAACCCTCCCAGCATCGAGGCGATGTATCGATGGAGCATCAGTTGCGAGTTGGTCAGCAGTTGGACGAAATCCTCGCTGCCGTCCTCAGCCTTGCGGGCTCCGGGCTCTGACGGGTCTCCGTTCTCGTTCATGGTGCAACAAGCGGGCAAGCGATTCTTCGCCGCGCGGTTGGAGTGGCACGACAAGTCAGCGGCGGGACGAGAGGGCATTTTGAAGCTCAACGACGAAGCTTAGCGGAGCAATCCTGGCGCCACAACTTGGGAGGCAGCGCCGACAACGACCGCCGAGGCCGTCTCGCCCCGGCTGTACGATCTCAGGCGTTGCCCACGGCAAATCTCGCTGTGCCAATGCCCAATATCGAGACCAGCTTTCGAGAGACGCTAAGGATCGGAGTGGCTCGACCCTCTGCATGTGTAATACCGCGAAACGACTCCGCATTACGGAAAAAGCTTCGAAATGCTGTCCAGCAACGCCAAGCGGCGAAATCTCGCTCGCAGGGGAGCTGTGATTGCTCCCATTTTTTCGAGTGTGCGAAAAAAACCGTAATGCCGTCGGGGCTCATGGTATTTACACAATAACGGGGACGCCGTCCCCGCTGGCGACAGGCTGGTTCTCCTCGCGCTTGCCATGTCCGCCCTGGCGGCCCGCGACCTCCGGCGCCCCTTGCAGGGGACGCCGGAGAAGACGCGGCTTTTCGGCGGGATCGGATCGGGTCGAAGTCCTTCGCTCGCCCATCTTGTCTTTGTCCTGTAATTCCATCGCAAGCGGCGGCGCCGCTTGTGACTCGTTATGACGAATCACGTCACTCGGAGACAGGCGATCGCCACGGTCATCGTCGGCTCGAGCGCGCTGACCGTCGCCACAGCCGGCGAAGGAAAGTCGCCAGCGGACGAAGTGATCGTCGTCGATCCGACCCCTCGATTCGATCTCTCGCCCTATTTGTTCATGCAGTTCATGGAACCGCTCGGCGTCACCGACAGTTCAGTGGAAGCGTCCTGGGACCACTCCCGCGACCAGTGGCGGCCCGATTTTGTCGCGGCGACTCGCCAATTGGCGCCGACGATGATGCGGTGGGGGGGGATTTTCACGGACTTCTATCGATGGCGCGAAGCGGTCGGCCCCCGGCCCACGCGCGTGCCGATGCACAATCTGATGTGGGGCGGGATCGAGTCGAATCAAATCGGCTCGTGTGAGTTCGTCGAGTTGTGCCGACAGGTCGACGCCGAGCCGCTGATGTGCGTCAACTTCGAGGGGGACGGCCGGCGACAGTACCGTCTGGCCGGAGGCAATGTGCGGTGGGGAGACGCTCAGGAGGCGGCCGACTGGGTCGCCTATTGCAACGATCCCGACAATGTCGAACGACGGGCCCATGGCCTGGAGTCCCCGCTGACCGTTCGCTACTGGCAACTCGGCAACGAGACCTCCTACGACGATCGCGGCTTCTCGCGGGACGTTGCGATTGAAAAAACGCGGGAATTCTCGCGGGCGATGCGGCGCGTCGATCCGTCGATCAAGATCATCGCCTGGGGAGATTCGGGGTGGGCCCCGACCATGCTCGATCGGGTCGGCGAGGACGTCGATCTGCTCGCCTTCCACCACATGTTCAACCCCGACCGCCGCGAGTCGCCGGTCCTGGCCGGCCAGCGCTACCGACGCGACCCCGCGGCGACCTGGGACTGCCTGATGACTGCGTGGGAACACAACGATCGCAAGATCCGGGAGGTTCGCGACAGCCTGGGCGGACGATCTTGTCCGCTGGCGATGACGGAGTGCCACTTCGCAATCCCCGGTCGCAACCGGTGCGACGTGCTGTCGACCTGGGCCGCAGGAGCGTCCTACGCCCGAATCCTGAACAACCACCAGCGGCACGGCGACATGCTGAAGATCGCCACTGCCGCCGATTTCTGCGGGACGCGGTGGCAGGTAAACGCCGTGATGATCCCTGTTCCGCACGGGAAGTCGTATCTCATGCCCGTGGCCCGGGTCATGGAACTCTACCGCAAGCACATTGGCGAGCAGGCGGTCGCCGCAAACGCGGGAGGGGAGTTGGACGTCGTTGCCAGCCGTACCGGCGACCGACTCTTTCTGCACGTCGTCAACACGAATCAAAGTCGTTCCGTCGCGGCTCGGCTCGTTGTGAACGGCGCCAGCGCAACGGGCGCTCGGGCTTTCACGATCGCGGACGATCCGATGGTCGAGATCGACGACCTCAACAGCGATTCCGTCATGCAAACCGTCGAGCGGCCTCTGCCCCTCGCAGGGCCGTGGGAGTTTCCCGCGGCGTCGGTAACGGCCGTCGAAGTTCAACTCGCCGCGTAGCAACCGCAAGGCAACGCTCCTTTGTGCCGATGCCGATGACAGTGCCTGCAGACATCGTTGACGAACCTCGCCGCAACCAAGCGAAGACCCGGCCGACTGTTGCAACTTGACTTTCGACTCTGTTTTTTCGTTCTCTTCCCACCTTTCTTTTCGAGGTCAGTACTCATGAAGCGACAACTGTGGATGCTCCTCCTGGCGGGGATCGTCGGTGCGCCCGCGGCTCAGGGAGCCTTGGTGAATCGATACTCGTTCAACGACGGCACGGCCAACGACTCGGTAAGCGGCCAGAACGGCATCGTGTACGGCTCCAACGCCAGCATCGCCGGGGGCGAGCTGAACTTGGCGAACAACCCCAGCCCGAGCTCGAACTCGAACAACGACGGAACCGGCGCCGGCGGTTGGGTCGACCTGCCCAACGGGCTCGTCTCCGCCGCCGCGACGGGAGGCGCCAGCGCCCAGGTCTCGATCGAAATGTGGGTCACGATGAACAGCAACGGCGATTGGCGGGCGCTCTTCTCGGCCGGCCGCAGCAACGGCGGCGAGGGGATCTCCGACAGCGCCGGCGGACGACCGTACATCCAGATTATTCCTCGCACCGGCGACGGCGGCCGCGGGAACGACTTCCGCGTCACGACCAGCTCGAGCGCCGGCGAAGGACCGACCACCTGGGTCGACGACCTGGGCGACGCCAACGGCACTGATCTTGCGATCGGATCGCAAGAGCACATCGTCGCCGTTCTCGATCAGTCGGGCGGCCTGCCCGGATCGCTCACGGTGTATCGCAACGGCGCGCTGATGGGAAACTCCGGGATCTCGGGCGCGCTCGACCTGCTCGCCTTTGCTCCGGACGAGCTCAACGTGTGGCTCGGTCGGTCGCAGTGGAACGACGGCATGGTCGACGCCAACTACGACGAAGTGCGGATTTACAACACGGCCCTGAGCGCAGCCCAGGCGCTCGACAACTTCACCGCCGGTCCGAACGTCGTGCTCGGGCCGGTCGTGCCGGAGCCGACCTGCCTGGTCCTGGCGATCGCGGCCCTGGCGGGCGGAAAGGGGATTCGGCGATTCGGCGCATGATTCGCCGAAAGCAGATGGGCAGATGAATTGAATCCTTGAGCGGGGAGCGCGACCGGTCGTCGACGGGTCGCTGGGGCAGTCGAGTCGCCGACGGCAGGCGCGCTCTCCCGCTTTGAGGGTTCTCAGCAAGAAACGACCGACGTGACGACTTGTCTGGCTCAGCATGACGCCGAGCCGCGAACTCGCACAAATTCTCCGAGCGAACGCTCGGCAGTCAGACTCAGGCCCGCTGACGAGTGCGCTCGACGACGCTCTCAGCACGCCTCGTGAATCGCAAAGCATTTAGATCGTGACGCAACTCTCCTCTCGGATCGGCGCCGGCTTCGTTGCAACGTGCGCAGCGATGGTCGCCTTGTCGCCGGCCAAGACGCTGTTCGCCGCCTACGCCGTCGAGCGGCTCGTCACCGGCTTGAACCAGCCGATGTACGTGACCCAGGCGCCGGGCGACGATTCGTCGCTGTACATCGTCGAACGGCGCGAGGGAACGAACACGCTAGGGAGGGTTCAAAAATACGACCTGCAGACGCAGTCGATCACGACGTTTCTGGACCTCTCGGGAACCGTCAACTCGGACGGCGGTCTCTTGGCGATGGAATTTCGTCCCGACTTCGAAACCAGCGGCTATTTCTACGTCACGCTGAACGACTCGGGAGTGAACCGCCTGGAGGAGTACCGTGTCGTCGACGGCGCGCCGGTCTTCCAGCGGCGGCTGCTGCAGTACAACAACCTGGCCAACGTGTTTCACACGATCAATCAGCCGTTATTCCGACCGGGCGGGAGCAGCACCGAGCTTTACCTCACCACCGGCGACGGCGGAACCCAGGCGGATCAAGGGTCGTTCAACCCGGCGCTCATCGAGAGCCCGAATTCAATCTACGGCAAAGTGCTGCGCTTCGACCTGAACGCCAGCTATCCGGTTCCGGCCGTCGATGCGACGCACGCCGGGGTGAGCGTCGTCGCGCTCGGGATTCGCAATCCTTATCGCTCGTCGTTCGATCGCGAGACCGGCGACTTTTACTTCGGCGACGTCGGTTTCAACGCGGCAGAAGAAGTGAACTTCATCCCGGCCGGTCATTTCGCCAATCCTGCCGCGCCGCCCCTGGACTTCGGTTGGACCAGCCGCGAGGGAACGATCGCCACGCCGGGCAGTTCGGCAGGCGGCCCCGGGTCGCCCGGCGATTTGAATCCCGTCTTCGAGTACTCCCACGGACCGCACATCGTGTTGCCGCATCCCTCGGCTCTGTACGGCACCTCGATCACCGGCGGCTACGTCTACCGCGGCCCGGCGGCAGAACTGCACGGGCGGTACTTCTTCTCTGATTTCGTGAACGGCAACGTCTACTCGGGGACGTTCGACCCGAACACGCCCTCCGCGGCCTACAACGGCGCGAACATGACCGGCATCGAGAATCACACGGTCCAGTTCGAGACCCTGGCCGGCGGCTCCTCGGACATTCGGTTCGTGACGTCCTTCGGCGAAGACAACGCGGGCAACCTGTACATCGTCAAGTTCGGCAACTCGTTCTTTCCGGCCAACGGCCAAGGAGAGATCTACCGCGTCATCCCCGCGGTGGCGCTTGACGCCGTGGTGAATCGGAGCACCGGCGCCATCACGCTGACGAATAACACGGGGGCGCCGCTGTCGCTGAAATCGCTCTCGCTCGCCTCGTCCGTCGGCGCAATCCAGCGCAGCGCCTTGACGCCGATCACCGGCTTCTACGACGCGGAGGGGGACGGGTCGGTCGACGACGTCAACGCCTGGATCGTCACGTCGCCTGCAGGCAGCTATTCGCTGTTTGCCGAAGCGTCAACCGGCGACCCGGGCACGCTGGACGCGGGGCAGCAGATCGTGCTTTCGCCGGCAAGCGGCTGGATCCGCTCGCCTGTCGAGGACTTGGCGCTTTCGATCACCGACGCCGCCGACGCCGTCGTCAACGCCACCGTGATCTACGTCGGAAACGGCGGCAGTCCGTTCGTTCGAAGCGATCTGAACTTCGACGGGGCGTTGACGGTCGCCGACTGGGAGATCTTCGTCGCCAACGCCGGGGCGACGTTTGTCGGGCTCAGTACGGCGGCCTCGTACGGCTTGGGAGATCTCAACGGAGACGGCGAGAACGGCTATGCCGACTTTCAGCTCTTCAAAGCCGATTACGTCGCCGTCCACGGCGAGGCGGCGTTCGCGGCGTTGCTCGCCGTGCCCGAGCCCGCGACGGCGGGCTTGCTGCTCGCGGCAGGAATTGCGTGGACGCGACGGCGGCGCACCGCCAACCCTCGCCGGTCTGCGACCGGCGACCGCCAGTCGCGCATGGATTCGATTCCGCATGCGAGCGACAGGACCTGACAGGACATCGTGATTGCGACTCTAGAAACTTCTCAACTCAAGCGACTCAAGCAGGAGAATGATTCGATGACTCATCAGCTTGGCGGTCATACGTCACTGCGACGTCGGATGCTCGGCGCCGCCCTCTTCGCCTTGATCTTCTCGCCTGCGGCAGACGCCGCATTGCGGAATCAATGGACGTTCAACGGCAACGCAAACGACTCGGTCGGCGGGCAGAACGCCACGATCGTCGACAACACAGGCATCAGCATGTTTACGGGCGGCGAGCTCGACCTCCGGGCAAACAACGGGGCGGGCTCCGGCCAGGACTTCTCGCAACCGGCGACTGTCGGGGCGTACGTCGATCTGCCGAACCACGTCTTCACCGACGCCGTGCTCTTCGGAGAGTTCGGCCAAGCGACGCTCGAGGGCTGGTTCACAGTCGATACGCACCGCGACTGGGCGCGTCTGTGGGATATCGGCACTAGCTCCGGGGGCGAAGACATCTCCAACGGGGGAACCGGCCCGTACACGATCTTCACCCCGCAGCGCGGCGATTCGTGGGAACGCCCTGCCGCGTCGACTCGGCAGGGGGGCGAGTCGTTCGTCATGTCGGCGACCCCGAATCCGATCCCCGTCAACGTGAAACAACACGTCGTCGTGACCTTTGACCAGTTCGACACGTCCGCCGGCGAAAACGGCACGCTTAAGCTCTACCTCAACAACGGGACGCCAATCGTCGGGCCGATTGCGACGGGCATGGCGCTCGAGCAGATGAACGACGTCAACGTCTGGCTCGGCCGGGCGCAGTATCCCGATCCGCTGTTCGACGGACTGATCGACGAGTTCCGCATCTACGATCACGCACTGAGCAGCGGCGAGGTTTCGACCAGCTTTACGACCGGGCCGGTCCCCGTCCCGCTTCCCGTGCTCCGCGTCGATCGCGCGACCGGAGCCATGTCGCTCGTGAACCCCGCGAGCACCGCGTTCAACCTGACCGGCTACTCCATCGGCTCGGCGTCCGGCGGGCTCGTCCCGGGGTCTTGGAATTCCGTCGACGCGGGGAACGTGTTTGACAACAACGGCACGTGGACGCCGAGCTCCTCCACGCAGACGCTTATCGCGGAAAGCGTCACGGGCGGCACGCTCGACGGCGGGACCTTGGCCGGAGGGGCGAGCGTCTCGATCGGCAACGCTTGGCTCAGGACGCCGGTGTCGTCTGATCTCACGTTCAGCTTCACCCTCAACGGCGGTCCGAACGGCGCCGGCGTCGTCGAGTACGTCGGCTCCGCCCCGGCCCGGAGCGATCTCAACGGCGACGGAGCCCTGACCCCCGCCGACTGGGCGATCTTCACCGCCAACCACAGAACGAACCTCGCCGGCAACTTGCCGGCCGTCGCGTACTCCAAAGGCGACTTGAACGGGACGCTGACGAACGACTACGCCGACTTTCAGTTGTTCAAGGCCGACTACATCGCGGCCAACGGCGAGGCGGCGTTCGCTGCGTTGACCTCGGTCCCCGAGCCGGCGTCGCTGGCCCTGGCGCTGGCCGCCGGCGGGACCCTGCTCTGCCGGCGCTTCAAGAGACGGAGTTGATCCGCCTGCTGTCGCCCGTCGCTCGCTTCTCGCTCTCTCTTCTTCGCTCAAGAAAACAAGCATAGATCCGTTCAGGAGTGCAACCATGCGATACCTCAATCACATCCGTCCCGTTCGCACGGCGTTGTGCGTCGCCCTGGCAGGCGCCGCGATCTTCGCCTCTCAAGCGAGCGCGGCGATCAGCAACCGTTACTCGTTCAACGACGGAACCGCCAACGACTCCGTCGGCGGCCAAAACGGAATCGTGTACGGCACGAACGCGAGCTTTTCAGGGGGCGAGTTGAATCTGGCGAACAACCCCAGCCCGGGCTCGAACTCGAACAACGACGGAACCGGCGCCGGCGGTTGGGTCGACCTGCCCAACGGGCTCGTCTCCGCCGCCGCGGCGGGGGGGGCCAGCGGTCAGGTCTCGATCGAAATGTGGGTCACGATGAACAGCAACGGCAACTGGCGGGCGCTCTTCTCCGCCGGCCGCAGCAACGGCGGCGAGGGGATCTCCGACAGCGCCGGCGGTCAGCCCTACGTTCAGATCATCCCTCGCACAGGGGACGGCGGCCGGGGGAACGACTTCCGCGTGACCACCAGTTCCAGCGCCGGCGAAGGGCCGACCACCTGGGTCGACGACCTGGGCGACGGAAACGGAACTGACTTGCAAATCGGCAGAAAAGAACATGTTCTCGCCGTGCTCGATCAGTCGGGAGGCCTGCCCGGCTCGCTGACCGTGTACCGCAACGGCGCATTGATGGGAACCTCCGGGATCTCGGGCGCACTGGACTTGGTCAATTTCGCCGCGGACGAAGTCAACGTCTGGCTCGGTCGGTCACAGTGGAACGACGGCATGGTCGACGCCAGATTCGACGAGCTGCGCATCTACAACACGGCAGTCACCCCCCAGCAGGCCCTGGCCAACGCCGTCTTCGGGCCGAACGTGACGAACGCCGCCGCGATTCCGTCGATCGAGGTCGACAAGACGACCGGAGCCATTACGCTGAAGAACAACTCAGCGGCCCCGCTGAATCTGGAGTACTACGCAATCTCCAGCACCGCCGGCGCCATGAACGTCGGCGGCTGGAACAGCCTCGACCAGCAGAACTACAACGCGGTGGACGGCCCCGACGACGGATCCGTCGCCGGCGATTCGCCCGGCGAAGGCTGGGACGCAGCCGGCGGTTCCAACGCGAACCTGCTCAACGAATTGTTCCTCGGCTCGGCCGGATCGCTTCTGGCTCCGAACGCGACTTTGAGCCTCGGCAACGCGTACAATACGTCGGTGTTCGGCGGGGCCGACGGCGACCTTCAGTTTGAATTCGGCGTCAACGGCGGCGCGTTGTTCGAGGGGACGGTTTCGTATGTCACCAGCGGCGGGACTCCCGGCAATTTCAACAACGACACGAAGGTCGACGGGGCCGACTTCCTGGTCTGGCAGCGAGGTTTTGGCGCTCCTTACGGCCCGGCCGATTTAACCGCTTGGCGCAACAACTACGGCGCCGGAGTTCCGGCGACAGCCGCCGTGGGCGCAATCCCCGAGCCGGCATCGGCGTCACTCGCCCTGGGCTTGCTCGCAGCGGCATGGCTCGGCGTACGAAAGCGAGTCTGATCACGCGGGGAACGACGGCGAGCCGCAGTTCGGTCAAATCTGCGGCTCGCCGACAGAGGTTGATTGAAATTGCGGACGATTTCCAGGACTTGGCGAGAGGTCCGCACAAGGCGTCCGGCGACGGCGCAGCGTCGTCGTCCGGGAACTCGCCGAAGAGCGAGACGGCGATGCATGAAAAACAAAGGATCGAGATAATGACTCGGCGTCCACTCAGACGGTCCCTCGTTCGGCCCCGACATGGTTTCACCTTGGTGGAATTGTTGGTGGTGATCGCGATCATCGGGGTCCTTGTTGCGCTGCTGTTGCCGGCCGTGCAAGCGGCTCGCGAGGCCGCCCGCCGCAACGGCTGCGTGAACAACATCAAGAACCTCGCCCTGGGATGCCACAACTACGAGTCGGCGCGCAAGGCGCTGCCGTTCGGACGCAAGTACAACTACTGGGACACCTACACCTGGTACGAAGCCATCCTCCCCTACATCGAGCAGCAGGCGGTCTACGATCTGTTCTGGACCTTCCCGCAACAGCTCTCCGGGGCGCCCGGGATCGGCGCCGGACCGAACGGCCCGATCGGCGACGACCCGCGGATGAGAGAGGCCCGCCATGCGCGCATCCCCGTTTTTTATTGCCCCAGCGACGGGACGCCGATCGAGAACGAGATTACGACGCCCGCCTTCGGGTGCCTGCGCGGCAACTACCGCGGGTGCGTCGGGGCCGGGGACTTGTACGGCGGGTTGCCGGCCGGCTCGACCTTCCCGACCGCAATTCGCCAGATGCTCGTGGCAGCGGACAGCAACGGCTTGATCGGCGCCTTCGGGGCCCGCGTGCCGGGACGCTCGGCCGGGGGCAACTATACGGCCGTGACCGTGCCGCCGACGAAACTGGCCGAGTTCTCGGACGGCACGACGAGCACGCTGCTGTTCTCGGAAGGAATCGCTCCGACAATCACCGGCTGGGGCGGGCCGCTCGGTTCGATGATCTACGGCAACATGGGCGGCTCGCTGTTCTCGGCCGCCGAAGCGCCGAACACCTCGCTTCCCGATCAAATCATCGGCCCTTGCCCGCAGTGGGACCTCGTGCCTCCCGATACGGAATACACGGCGCCGTGCAATTCGATCGGCGGGCACCCCGGCGCCGCCAACCCCGGCGCCGCGGCGGCCGCCGCGTACGCCCGCAGCAGACACGTCGGCGGCGTCAACGCCGCCCTCGTGGACGGCGGCGTTCGGTTCGTCTCCGACTCCATCGACGTCGAGTCGTGGCGCGCCCTGGGAACTCGCGCGCTGGCCGACGTCCCCGCGGCGGACTGACTGGAATCACTCCTGGGCGGCGCACGACGCGCATGAGCCGAATCGAGACGAGCTCGAAACGCATGCGACAACCACCTCACGGGAAAGCGACATGAGACGATCCCCGCTCCGTTCACGTTGCTTGGCGGCACTCGCCGTTGCGATCGTCGCCATGAGCTCAGGCTGCAAGGATGAAACGTCCGTATCCGGCGAGGTGACCTACAACGGCGAACCCGTCGGGTTCGGTTATGTCACGTTTCACGCCCAAGGGAGAGGGCGTTCGTTCTCGGCCCCGATCGCCAGCGGGTCGTACCAAGCGTCCGAGGCGACGCCTGGCAAGTATCGCGCGATCGTGACCGGCTCGCGCCGCCTCAACCACTACTCAAGTTCCGCCGACGCCTACGCGAACGCCCCCAAAGCCGGGCAGCACGTTTCCGAATCGACCTCCTACATCGAGCCGGAGGCCGCAGGGAACAGCCGGGAATGCGAAATCGCCAGCGGGAAGCAGACGATCGATTTCAAGGTCGTCGACGAGTCCCGTCCGAAACCGAAAGATTCCTGATTGCGTTTGTTCAATAGACCGTCTGCCGCACAGGGGGTCGCGATAGGGCGACCGCCGCGGCAATCGACCACCTGACTTGATCCCTGGATGAATGATGACGATTTGCTCTCGAACGGCGCCCTCGCGGTTGCGGAAGTCCTGGTTGGCGGGCTGGCTTGCGCTCGCGTCCCTCGGCCAATCGTGCTTTGCCGAAGCTCCGGGGCGACTGACCTCCGACGCGCTGCCCGCGACCCCGCTGATCGCATGCGATCCCTACTTCAGCGTCTGGTCGACCGGCAAGACCCTGACCGAGGTCGACACGACCCACTGGACCGGCAAACCGCACCGGTTGACGTGCTTGGCGCTCATCGACGGCAAACCGTATCGGCTGATGGGCCGCGAACCGAGCGACGTGTCGGCGCTGCCGCAGGTCGGCTCCCAGATCACCCTCACGCAGACTCGCTACAAGTTCGCCGGCGAGGGGTTGGAGTTATCGCTTGCCTTCACGACGCCGGCGCTCCCCTTCGATATCGACGTCCTGTCGCGACCGATCACCTATGTCACGGCCGAGGCCAAGGCCACCGACGGTCGGAAGCATGAGGTGCGGCTGTATTGGGAAGCCTCGTCCGAGTTGTGCGTCAACACGCCGAATCAAAGCGTGGTCGCCAGCCGGTCGAACGGCAACGGCGTCGCTGCGTTGAAGGTCGGGTCCGTCGATCAGCCGGTCCTCGAGTCGCAGGGAGACGATTTGCGGATCGATTGGGGGTATCTCTATCTGGCCGCACCCGCCAAGGAATCGACGTCGCTTGCGCTCGGCAAGCCCGCCGAGCTGCGCCGAAGCTTCTCGCAGGGATCGCCGTTGCCGGAGCGGGACGCCGAGGAGTCGTCGCGTGCCGACGAGCTGTCGCTGGCAATCGCCTTTGATCTGGGCCAAGTCGGCCAGGACGGCGCCACGGCGTGGCTCGTGGCGGCTTACGACGACCTGTTTTCGATCGAGTTCATGGGAACCCCGCTCAAGCCTTATTGGCGGCGAAACGGGCTCGACGCCGAGGGACTGCTGGCCGAAGCGGTTCGCGATCGCGACAAACTGCTGGCCGCGTGCGATGCGTTCGACCG
This sequence comes from Pirellulales bacterium, assembly GCA_019636345.1. Lineage (NCBI taxonomy): Bacteria > Pseudomonadati > Planctomycetota > Planctomycetia > Pirellulales > Pirellulales bacterium. The sequence goes on from JAHBXQ010000005.1 coordinate 19,125, forward strand.
GGAACTCGGCGCCGACCTGCTCGCTGCCGGCGGTTCCGACTTCGCGGCGATCGCCACCGCGGCTTATCGCCAGTGCTTTGCCGCGGGCAAGTTCGTCGCCGACGCCAACGGCCAGCCGATCCAGTTCTGCAAGGAAAATCACTCGAACGGCTGCATCGGCACCTCCGACGTGTTCTATCCGATGGCGCCGCAGTTCTTGCTGTTCGGCCCTTCGCTCGCCAAGTCGTTCGTGGTTCCGTTCATGGAGTACGCGGCGAGCGATCGGTGGAAGTTTCCCTTTGCACCGCACGACTTGGGGACTTACCCGAAAGCGAACGGGCAAGTCTACGGCGGGGGCGAGCGGAGCGAGGAAAATCAGATGCCGGTCGAGGAGTCCGGCAACCTGCTGATCCTCATGGCGGCAATCGCGCAGATCGACGGCAACGCCGACTTCGCCGAACGCTATTGGCCGCAGTTGACGCAATGGGCCCAGTACCTGCGCAAAGAGGGATTCGACCCCGCCAATCAACTCTGCACGGACGACTTCGCCGGCCACATGGCGCACAACGTGAACCTGTCGGCCAAGGCGATCTGCGGGCTTGGTTCGTACGCCCTCCTCTGCGAAATGCGGGGCGACGACCAGCGGGCGGCGGAGTACCGAGCCGTCGCCGAGGAGTTTGCGAAGCGGTGGGTTTCGGAAGCCAGCGACGGAGACCAATATCGTCTGGCGTTCGACCGCGCGGGCACCTGGAGTCAGAAGTACAATCTCGCCTGGGACCGCATTCTCGGCCTGAACCTCTTCAGCGACGAAGTGCTCGCCAAGGAAGTTGCGCACTACCTACGCGTACAGAACAAGTACGGTCTGCCGCTCGACAATCGCAAGAGCTACACAAAGCTCGACTGGATTCTCTGGACGGCGACGCTGGCCGAGAATCGCGCAGACTTCGAGGCGCTGGTTCGTCCGGTCGCCGTGTTCCTGCGCGAAACGCCGGATCGCAGTCCGATGACGGACTGGTACGACACGATCTCCGGCAAGAAGGTCGGGTTCACGGCCCGCCCCGTCGTCGGCGGGGTCTTTATGCAACTGCTCCGCGACCAAGCGAACTGGCAGAAGTGGGCGGAGCGCGACGTGACCCGAGCCGACGATTACGCCCCCCTGCCCCGGATGCCGAAAACGGAGTCTCGCGTCGCCTCGGCCGATACAAAGTCCGTCCCATGGCGATACGCGACCACGCGTCCGGGCGACGATTGGCAGAGCGAGGATTTCGACGACTCGTCATGGCAGGTCGGTCGCAGCGGCTTCGGAACCCCGGGGACTCCTGGCGCTCGCATCGGCACGATCTGGGACTCGTCGGAGATCTGGCTCCGTCGGACGTTCGACCTGGCCGAACCGATCGACGACACGCTGCGGCTGCACGTCCACCACGACGAGGACGTCGAGATCTACGTCAACGGCGTCCTGGCGGCGCGGCGGAACGGGCACGTGAACGATTATCAGCACTACCGAATTCGGCCGGAAGCGTTGCAAGCCTTGCGGCCCCGTGACAACGTCCTCGCCGTGCACTGCCGTCAATCGACCGGCGGTCAATACGTCGACGTCGGGTTCTGTTCGATCGTCAACGAATAGCAGCCGTCCCTGTTCGTTTCGTCGGATTCGCGCAGGCTGACGGCATCGTGCAAGCAACTCGCCCATGATCCGAGGGCGTGAGCCCCTTCGGCGCCACGATGATTTGGGACTTGGCCTTGACGATTGACCGGAACTATCGACACGCATCCTGAAGAGAGTGCTGCAATTGGCGCAGGTCGGACCGAGTCCGAACTCGGCGCCCCAGCGATCGGCGTCGGCCCCCTGCGCAAGTCAGGATTCGCCGGCGCGACAGCTCGCGGGGGATTCGCATCCTCCGCAATGCAGCAGAGAGGCATCTGAGAAGAGAGTTGGGCATGGCAAGGCAACGTCGTTTCTCACGCGGATCGCGAACAGGCGCTCGTCGACTTCGGTTCGAACCGTTGGAATCGCGGCAGTTGCTGGCCGTCGTCATCAACGAGATTCACTACAACCCGGCCGACAACACCAAGTTCGAGGAGTTCATCGAGCTTCACAACTCGGGACCCGCGACGGTCGACCTGTCGGGGTGGGCGTTCACCGACGGCATTTCGTATGTCTTCCCGACCGGTACGACGATTCCAGCGGGGGGGTACGTCGTCGTGGCGCAGGACCCGGCGACGCTGCTGGCCGAGTTCGGCGCCGTCGCCGTAGGGGCCTATAGCGGCGGCTTGAGCGGCGACGGCGAGCGCATCGAACTGCGCAATGCTCAAGGCGTTCTGATCGACGAAGTCGATTACGGCGTCACGTTCCCCTGGCCGATCCAACCGGACGGCGAGGGTCCGTCGATGGAACTCGTCAATCCGGCGCTCGACAACAACCTGGGCAGTTCCTGGCGCCCGTCGTTCACGACTCCGCTGTTCGCCACGCCCGATCCTTCTCCGCCCCCTGGCGGCGGCATTGGCGACCTCGTGCATCGCTGGAGCTTCAACGGCAATCTCGTCGACAGCGTCAGCGGCGCCGACGGCGTCTTGGTCGATCCGCAGGGGATCGCTACGTTCTCATCGACGCGATTGAACCTCAGCGCCAACAGCGGCCAGACTTCGGATCAGACCCCCTTCACCTCAGGGGCGTACGTCGATTTGCCGAACGGGATCATCTCGAATCTCGGCGGCGACGCGACATTTGAGTGGTGGGGCACTGTCAGCACCAATCGGACCTGGGCCGAGATCTTCTCGTTTGGAACGAGCACCGGCGGCGAGAACCTATCCAACGGCGCCGGCAACCAGGAGTATCTGACGCTCATCCCCCAGGCGGGCAACGGACGGTTGCGGTTCACTCACCGCGACGGCGGCACGGCGACGGAAAGTGTTGTCGACTGGGTGACGCCCTTGTCGACAGGCGTCGAGTACCACGTCGCCGTCACGTGGAACAGCCTGCTCGACCAACAGAAGCTGTACGTCAACGGACAATTGGTCGGGACGAGCACGACGCTGATCGATCTGGCCGACGTCGAGGACGTCAACAACTGGCTCGGCCGTTCGCAGTGGAACGATCCGCTGTTCGACGGCTTCTACAACGAATTCCGCATCTACGGTCAGGCCCTGACTGACGGCCAGGTTGCCGACAGTTTCGCCGCAGGACCCGACGCCGTCGCCGCGGGGCCTGCGATCAACTCGTTCACGGCCAGCCAAGAAGCAATCCTTGCGGGGCAGTCGGCCACGTTGGCTTGGGACGTGTCGGGGGCGACCTCGGTCGAGATCAACCAAGGGGTCGGAGCCGTCGGCGCGACAGGCCAAGTCGTCGTGTCGCCGAGCGTCTCGACGACTTACACGATCTCGGCGACCAACGCCGAGGGGACGACGACCCGGTCGCTTCGCGTTGCTGTGAACCATCCGCGGGCGACTCCGGGGGCACAAAACCAGGCCTATGCCCCGAACGCGGCGCCGGCGATCCACGCAGTCTCGCAGCCGGGCCAAACGGTTTCTGGGTTGCCGACGTCGATCACGGCCAAGGTCGCCGATCCCGACGGCGTCGCCTCGGTGCAACTCCAGTACCAGATCGTGCTCCCCGGGCAGTACTTGCCCGCACGGCTTCCGGCGTCGCATAGCGATCTGGTGACCAACCCTTACGCAGCGCCGACCGCCAATCCGACCTACTTCGACTCGGCCAATTGGACGACCGTCGCGATGCGCGACGACGGCCAGTCCGGCGACGCACTCGCCGGCGACTCAGTCTACACGGCGACGATCCCCTGGCAGGCGCATCGCACGCTCGTCCGCTACCGGATCGTCGTTACGGATTCGCTGGGCGCCTCGGCCACGGCGCCCTACGCCGACGACGCGTCGCTGAACTTCGCCTACTTCGTCTACGACGGCGTTCCCGAGTACCACGACAACGCGAACCAAGTGCTCGCCGACGCGGCGGCGATGGCGTCGCTGCCGACGTATCACCTGATCACGCGCGCCGAGGACCTGGCCGACGCATACGCTTACGACCCCGCGGACGAAATCCCCCAGGGGACCGAAGGGCGATTCGTCTACAACTGGTCGGGCACGATGGTCTACAACGGCCAGGTCTACGACAACATCACGTACCGGCTGCGCGGGGCCAACGGCCGCTATCTGACCGACGGCAAACGCAGCATGCGATTCCGCTTCAACGACGGCCACTGGTTCGAGCCGCTCGACCAGGACGGCCAACCGTATCCCGAGAAGTGGAAGACGCTGACCACCGGCAAAGGCTTCGACAACCGCCAGACGTTGACCTATGCGCTCAACGAGGCGATGACGATGATGCTGTCGAACATGATGGGCGTTCCCGCGCCGGAGACGCATTGGTTCCAGTTTCGCGTCGTCGACGGCGCCAGCGAAGCGCCCGACCAGTGGCGCGGCGACTTCTGGGGAATCAACTTCGCGCTCGAGGACTACGACAAACGGTTTCTCGAGGCCCACGGGCTGGCCGAGGGGAATCTCTACAAACTGATCAACCAGACTCGCAACGCCCTGCGGCAGCAGGACTATCAAGCTCCGTACGCCGTCAACGACGGGTCGGACCACGACTACATCGAGAACGTCCTGTCCCGCCTCAGCAGCGACATCGAACATCGCGTCAACCTGGAGAAGTACTTCGTCTTCCACGCCCTAGCCGAGGCGGTGCGCCATTACGACTACTGGCCCACGGCCAACAAGAACATGGCGTACTACTTCGAGCCGGAGTATACGGCCGAGAACGACTACCTCGGCAAGTTGTGGCTGCTGATGTGGGACGCCGACGCGACCTGGGGACCGACTTGGAACGACGGCAAAGACGTCGTCTACGACGCGTTGTTCGAGAATGTCAATTCGGCGTACAAGAACGCGCTGATCACGCCGCAGTACTACAATACGCTGCGAGAACTGCGCGACTTGCTGTGGCAGCCGGACCAACTGCGAGGGATGCTCGAAGAGCTCGTATCGAAGATCCTGCCGCTCGAGGCCGCTGATCGAGCGCGGTGGCAGGGCGCCCCCGCCGACGCCGGCAATTACGACGGGCTGTCGGGGGCGGGGCTCGTTTCGCTCGCGAATCTCGTCGAGGACATGCTGAACTTCGCGTTCGTCGGGGGGAACTGGCCGGGCGGCGGAATCGGTCCGGGCGGCCGCGCCGCCTATCTCGACAACTTGCTCGCCGCATCGGGGGAGGAAGCCCTGATTCCGCACACCCCGACGATCAGCTACGTCGGCGATCCCGGCTTGGCGGCCAACCAACTCGCGTTTCAGACGACCCCGTTCGCCGACCCTCAGGGCGCCCACACGTTCGGAGCCGTCGAGTGGCGCATCTCGCATGTGACCGACGTCGCGGCCGGACTCGACCCGACTCGGACGTTCCTCGACGAGTGGACCGCGAGTTGGACGTCGGGGCCGTTGACCACGACTAACGTCGCGATCGTGCCGCCGCCGAGCGCGGTGACGGCGGGCGCCGAGCACCGCGCTCGGGTTCGCTTCCAAGACGACACGGGCCGCTGGAGCCACTGGTCCGACCCGCTGACGTTCGTGCCGACCCCGGTCGACAACGCGCAACTGGCCCAGGACTATCTGCGGATTTCGGAGATCCACTACAACCCCGCTGCTCCCCTGCCGCAGTACGGCGACAATCCTGTCGACGCCCAAGAGTTCGAGTTCTTGGAGTTGATCAACACAAGCGCAACCGAGACGATCGACCTGACGGGCGTCAAGTTCACCGTCGGAATCACCTTTACGTTCCCTAGCATATCCTTGCTGCCGGGGCAGCGCGTCGTGGTGGTCGACGACCGAATCGACTTTGAATCGCGGTACGGAACCGGCGTCTTCATCGCCGGCGAATGGACCGGCGCCCTCAGCAACGGCGGCGAGGAACTGGTGCTGCGGGCGAGCGACGATTCGCTCATTCAACAGTTCATGTTCAGCGACGAATGGTACGTCAGAACCGACGGACGCGGCTCGTCGTTGGAACCGATCGATTTCCACGGGGACTACAACGACGGAAGAAACTGGCAAGCCAGCGTAGCTTACAACGGTACGCCCGGCGCAGCGCCGTTGGGACCTGTCGGGGTCGTCGTGAACGAAGTGCTCGCCAACCCGCTGACTCCCGGCGGCGACGCGATCGAACTATTCAACTCGACCGGCGACACTGTCGATCTGTCGGGTTGGTGGGTCTCCGACTCAGGCTCGGCCCTGATGAAGCACCAATTCCCCGGCGGGACCATTCTGGCCGCGGGAGGCTTGTTGCTGCTGACCGAAGCTCAATTCAACCCCGGCAACGGGGGAAGCGCCTCCGATTTTGCATTGAGTTCGTCCGGCGAGCAGGTTTTTCTCGTCGAGGCCGCCGCCAACGGCAAGCCGCTGCGATTCGCCGACGAAGCGCGGTTCGACGCTTCGCTGCCGGGGGTTTCCTACGGCCGCGTCCCCGACGCCGCCACGGCGTACGGTTTGTATCCGCTCGCCCATGCTTCGCTCGGATCGCCTAACGGCAAACATCGCTCCTCGAGCGTCGTGATCAGCGAAGTGCAGTACCGGCCGTCCCCGCCGGCGGTTGGAGCCCCGATCCTGCCGCATCAACTCGAGTTCATCGAGATCCACAACTCCGGAAGCGAGGCTGTCGACCTAAGCGGCTGGAAGCTCGGCGGCTCAATCGCCGCAACGCTTCCCGCCGGCGCGGTCATCGGAGCGGGGCAAGCGATCGTGCTGGTGAGCTTCAACCCTCTGGACGCCCCCCGCGCGGCGGCGTTTCGCGCCCACTACGACCTCGAAGTCTCTGTGCCGTTGTTCGGTCCGTTCGGGCCGTCGTTGGGAGGCGTGGGAGCGGAAATCAAGCTCCTCGCCCCGACCAATCCCCCCGAACAGATATTTCGTTTGGTCGATCGTACGACGTACGACGACCAAACCCCGTGGCCTGAACTCGCCGCCGGCGCGGGACTGTCGTTGTCGCGGACGGCCGCTCAGGCCTTCGGCGACTATGCGACGAGTTGGTCGGCCGGCCCGGCGACGCCCGGCGCCGTTCAGTTCGCCCTGCCCGGCGACTACGACCGCGATGCACTCGTCGCGGGGGGCGATTTCCTGCTTTGGCAGCGTACGGCCGGCGCCAGCGTGCCGCCCGGCTCGCTGCTTGGGGCCGACGGCGACGGCGACGGAACAATCGGCGCCGACGACCTGGACCTCTGGAAGCTGCATTACGGCAGCAGCCCGCAAGCGGCGGTCGCTGCCGTCGGCGAATCGCTCGTCGCGAGCGCTCTTGCCGTCGACGGCGAGCCGGAAACGAACGATTGGCAATCGGCGTTCATTCTCAGCCTCGAATCCCCTTCCCGCTCCGATGCCTGGAGCAACTCCTCCGGCGTCAGCGAGCAAGAACGAGACGCCGCGATCGAGGCGCTGTACGCCAGACGCGCCTCGCCGCTCGAACGCGGCCGGGGAGGAGAACCCTCGTCCGAAACGGAGCTTCTGCACAACGCGGCTGCCAAGCCCGCGCGGCGACACAGCCGACCGCACGACGCATCGTCACGCTGGCAGAACGTCGACGACGACAAGCTCGCTCCAGCCCTGCAGTCGGGCTTCGTCCCAAGACTCGCAATGAACCGAGATCGCTAGCAGGCTGATTTGGAGCGTTCAGGTCTGCGTTGCAGCGGGATCGCGCAGCACAACTGCAAAACATTGACCTTCGTCGCGTTTGACGACCCGGCGCCTGGGAGCGTCAGCTTGGCTCGCCTCCGCGAGAAGCTGCTTCGGCGAGATCGATCCGGACGAGCCGCCATCCCGACTTGGTCGGGGCGATCGTGTCGCACCAGCGTCGGCCTTGGTGGTCGTAGCGAAGTTGGATTCCGCTCATCGCCCCGGATTGCAGGGCATGGAGCGCCTCCGCGAGGCTGAGTTCCGCGCCGCTGATCAACTCGTGCGGGCGCCGCCGGGGGATGACTTCGACGTCGCCGCCGAGCGCGGCGACGTCTGCGACAAGGGCTTCAAGCGTCGGCCCGTCGAGATCGGCTTGGTAGATTTCCGGCAGCAAGCTCATGGGACCAAGGTCTCTCGCCGAGGGAGCAACCGGATCGCCGGAAGCGGGGCCGGGCAAGCTGCCAGACAATCGCCGCATCCCGTGCAAAGCAAGGAGACGACTTGGGGCGCGCCGTCGACGACGGCGATCGCTCCCTCGACCGGGCAGCGTTCGACGCAGACCGAACAGACGAGATTCCGATACGCGAGGCAATGCCGCCCCTGAACAACGGCGACAGAAGGCTGCTCAGACTGGCAGTCGGAGTGCACAACGGGTTCGCTGCTCGCGCGACGCCAAGCGCCGACAAGCCACTGGCGACGGCTGAGTCGACTCGACATCTCGCTCACGGCTGGGTAATCCATCGGGAGATCGTTTCATCGTCCGTCGCACTCGCCGCCGCACCGGGCGGTGCGTCTTCGGTCCCGGCCCACTCGAAACCGTGAGCGGGAACATGGCACTGCGTGCAGTTGGTCCGCCAGGGATGGCTGGTGCGGAGGCCGTCGCCGGCCAGAGCGCCATGGCAGGCGGTACAGTCCGAGCGCATCCAGAGTCGGTGCGGAATCGTCGGCGGCGCCCCAGGACCGATTCGGTCGCCGGAGCCCGGTTCAACGAGGCCGGCGAAGTTGGATTCGACGCGCAGTTGCGAAGCCGTCGCCCACGGTGCGTCTTGCCTGGCTTCAACATGACACTGCGTGCAGTTGGGGAGCATCTGGTGGCTCATCCGAGGAGCGACAACCTCGCCGACTTTGAGCCCGGTTCCATGGCAGGCGAGACAAGCCTGCGGGTTGCGCTCGTCGACGGCATGGGGCACGACCGGCGGGGCTCCGCTAAACGCCCGCAACAACGTGCGCGCCGCGACCGTGGCGCGGCGCTGGTCGGCCGACGGCGACGCGGAACCGAAGGCCTCGACGGGGTCGTCGCGCAAGGTCGGCAACGATTGCGATTGGCTCCACTCGGCGTTGGGACCGCGGCGCACGGCGGCCATGCGAGCGTACTCGACGACGACCGCCGCATGATCGACGTCCGGCGGAATCTCGCTCGCCTGGGACAGCGACGGCAACGCCGGTTCGGAGCGATCTCGCACGCCGACGAGAAACCCCGCGACCGAAACGCCGATCGTCACCGCGAGCGCCATGTGGCCCAGACGGTCCCAGCGCTTGGCGGATTGGTCGGCAGGTTTCGTCACGGGGCCACCTCGTCGCGGCCGGACAGCGGCAACCGATTGGCCTTCACGACGCGAGCGGCGCTCTTCTTGTAATCCGGTTGTTTCGAGAACGGATCGATCGCATCGAGAGTCAGGTCGTTGATCGCGGCCCGCTCGTCAAAGAAGGGGACGAACAGCGTTCCTCGCGGCGGCTTGGCCCGACCGTCAAGCCAGGCCGGCAATCGCATCCGGCCGCGAAGCGTCTGCAATTCCACCTCTTCCCCGTTGGCGATGCCCAGTTCCCGGGCGTCGTCGGGGTTCATCTCAAGGTACGCCGTCGGCATGGCGCCCGACAGTTGCTTGACGCGGCGGGTCATCGTGCCCGTGTGCCAGTGTTCCAGCACGCGCCCCGTCGTAAGCATAAACGGGTAGTCATTGCTGCACGTTTCGGCCGGCGGTTGATGGGGGCGGAACCAGATTTGCGCCCGGTCGTCGCCGGTGACCGAGTGATAGAATTGGAACCCTTTGCCTGCTGCGACGTTGGGGTCCGCTCCCTCGACGAAGCGCCACCGCGTCTCGCGGAACTCGCCGGGAGCGGTCTCGACGACAGGCCAGCGCATCCCGCGGCGAGCGACCAGCTCGTCGTACGGAGCGACATCCTTGTGCTTCAGCGCCGTGAACTGCCGATATTCCTCAAAGAGCGTTCGATCGACGTTCACGCGGCCGTAGTAGTCCTCCCACTGCCAGATCGGGACTTCTTCGCCCGCATCGTCGCGCATCTCGAAGATCCACCGGCCGTCCCGGTCCTTGAGCCCCGCGTGCCCCAATTCGAACAGTCGCCGTGCGACGGCCAGCAATTGCCAACAGTCGTCCCGCGCCTCGCCCGGCGGATCGACCATCTTGAACCACTGTTGCGTGCGGCGTTCGCTGTTGCCATAGACGCCGTTCTTCTCGACCCACATCGCCGAGGGGAGCACGAGGTCGGCCAACTCGGTCGTCGCGGTGGGGTACACCTCCGACACGATGAGAAACTTGTCCGACTGCTCCCCCTTCGCCTTGAACAACTTCTTGGTGTTGGGGAGCGACTGGCCGGGATTGGTGACCTGCACCCAAATCGTGTTGATTCGCCCCCCTTCGGCGGTCGGCTTGCAGAATTCTTCGAACATCTGGACCGTGTGAAACCCGATCTCCGGATTCAACCGGCCCGGGGGGAGATTCCAGCGTCGTTCGACGTCGGCGCGGTGTTCGGGGTTCGCCGCCAACCGCCCTCCAGGCAACGTGTGGCAGAGGGTTCCCACTTCGCGCACGGTGCCGCATGCCGACGGCTGACCCGTGAGGGACTGCGGCCCGTCCCCCGGCTTGCCCCAATGCCCGCTCAGCAGATGAATCCCGTGCACCAAGTTGTTGATCGCCGTCCCGGCGGTGTGCTGGTTCATTCCCATGCACCACAGCGAGACGATTCGTCGGTTCTTGTCTGCGAACAGACGGGCGAGCGTCACAAGTTGGTCGACCGGAACCCCCGACAGTTGGGAGGCTTTCTCGGGAGTGTAATACGAGACGAGCCGTTTGTACTGCTCGAAGTCGATCGGCTCGCCCATGAGACCCGCGGAGCCTTTCTCGGCCGCCAGCGCCACGTAGGCGTCGTGTTCGCACCCCTGCGGCGGGGTGCGGTCGGCGCGGAACGCGCAGTGCTTGGCGACGAACTCCTCGTCGAAGGCGTTCCACGCGATAAGTTGCCGAGCCACGCAGTTGGCGATCGCCAGATCGCCGTGGGGCTTCATTTGCAGGTAGTGGTCGGCCCGCTCGGTCGTTCGGGTCCAGCGCGTGCCGATGTCGTAGATCTCGATCTTGTCTCCTCGCACTCGTCGATCGATGACGCGACTGAAGAGAATGGGATGCATCTCGGCCGGATTGTTTCCCCATAGGACGAGAGCGTCGCACGCGTCGAGATCGTCAAAGCAAGCGGCCGGCTCATCGACTCCGTAGGTGCTTAAGAACCCCGTCACGGCCGAAGCCATGCAGAGCCGGGCGTTGGCGTCGATCTGATTGCTGCTGAGGCCGGCGCGCATCAACTTCGTGCCGGCGTACCCCTCGGGGACGGTCGATTGCCCCGAGAGATAGAGGCCGAACTTGGGCCCCGCCTCGAGAATCTTGCGGGCGACGACGTCGATCGCCTGGTCCCATTCGATCGGCTGCAAGCGGCCGTCGATTCGCAGCAGCGGCTTCGTCAGCCGATCGGCCCCGTAGAGGATGCCCCCGACGTGATAGCCCTTGACGCAGAGCAGACCGCGATTGACCTCCGCCTGCTGATCGCCGGCGACGGCGACGACGCGGCCGTCCTGCACGCCGACTTGAACATGGCAACCGGTCCCGCAAAACCGGCACGGGGCTTTGTTCCAGACGACCCCGGGCAGGTCCGGGCGTCCCGGGGGCGGCGGAACGTCGACGCTCCCTTGGCACGGTTCGACCTGCACGCCCGCCGCACCGGCGGCGGCCGCCATTGCGGCGAGTTTGATCGCCTCGCGTCGGTCCACGACGGTCACGTGATTTCCTCCGGCAATTTCGGGGAGACTGAGCCCTGAGTTCCAAGATGGATGAACGCCACGTCGACGTTCGCGACGCCTGGCAGACGGCGAAGCCAATCCCACAAGCGCTGGTCGGTCTGCTTGTCGGGCGTCTCCAGCACCAGCGGCAGGCGAACGCCCCGGGGAGTCGCGCACTCCACGGCCGGCTCGGCGGCCAGGGCGGCGAGGATCGGCACAAGGTCTTCAGGCCGCTCGGCGGTCAGGACAAGTCCGCTGGTAGGCATCGCTGGGCTTCGCGTACGGGAACGGCTTGAAGAGCGGACGCCGATGGCGCCTTACGCGGCGAATCATCCCTTGGCGAGGGGCTGTCGGCTCTCGACCAGTGAGAAAGGACTTGGCCGACAGTCGACGCGCCTGATCGTCGGCGCAACCCTCATACGGACAGATTATCGGCTCTGCCGGGACAATTCAAGAATAAAAGAATAACTATTCTTGAATTCCCGCGCGCAGGTCGATAAGCTGGAGACCGACTCAGCATGAACCTGGCCATCTGATACCTGACCATGAACCCCGATCGCCGCGGCTCCGCCCCGTGGAGGGCTGGTCTGCTTGTCGCCCTCGCCACGACCGCCGTGCTGCTCGCGATTGCGGAGGAGTCGCGCGAGTCGCCGCCGCCCGTCGCCGGCTCGGTCGCGGTGCGCGAGGCGACCGACGGCGTGAATCGTCACGGGGTCGTGATCGTCGGCGCCCGCTCGGCCCCGGGGATTGCGACGGGCGAAATCGACCGTCTCGGCGAGCCAGTCCTTGCCAACTGCACGACCTGCCACGCAACGCGTGCACCGAACCCCGCGACGAGCGACGGCGCCCAACTGAGAGACTTCCACATGGGACTCGCCGCCGCTCATGGCGGTCTGCAGTGCGTCGCCTGTCACAATCCGGCAAACTACTCGCAGCTTCGGCTGGCGAGCGGCGAGGGGATTGAGTTCGCCGATTCGCTCCGGCTCTGCGCCCAATGCCACGGACCGCAATTCCGGGACTATCAGAACGGAGTTCACGGCGGCATGACGGGCTATTGGGATCTCGCTCGAGGGCCGCGGGTACGGAATCACTGCCTCGCCTGCCATGACGCCCACGCCCCGCAGTACCAGCCGGTGACGCCGGTGTTCGCCCCTCGCGACGGGGTTTCGCGCGTTCTCGTCCAGGAGGACCGTCCGTGAACGATTCCGCGCAGGTGAAACTCCCGGTGCTCGGCGAGGTCGATCGCCGCACGGCGATCAAGGCGGTCGGGGCGACCCTCGGCGCGGCGGCGTTCGCCAAGGCGATGGCGCCAATCGTCGAATGGGCGTCGCAGGAGACGTCCGCCGCGGAATTTCTGCAGAAGCACTTCAAAGAACTCTCCCCCGCCGAGATGACGACCGTGATCGGCCGGTTGCAGGACGAGTCACGCAACGAGTACGGCGTCGAGGCGACGATCGTCGACGACCGCCCTCTTCCGGGAGTGAAGTTCGGCTACGCGCTCAACCTGTCGATCTGCATCGGCTGCCGGAAGTGCGCCGAGGCGTGCCATCAGGAAAACAACCATGATCGCCCGAGCGGCAATTCGTACATCCGCGTCCTGGAGATGGACAAGGGGAGCCTCGACTTGGCGAGCGGCAACGCTCACTACGACCATCCGGTCCCGCAGCCCGACAAGTTCTACATGCCAGTGCAGTGCCAGCAATGCGAACATCCTCCGTGCGTGAACGTCTGCCCGGTGGAAGCGACCTGGAAGGAAGCGGACGGGATCGTCGTCGTCGACTACAACTGGTGCATCGGTTGCCGGTATTGCGAAGCGGCATGCCCGTATCATGCTCGGCGCTTCAACTGGACGAAACCTGAGATCCCCGCCGAGGAGATCAATCCGAACCAGGGTTACCTCAGCAACCGCATTCGCCCGCAGGGAGTGATCGAGAAGTGCACCTATTGCCTCCACCGGACCCGCCAGGGTCGATTGCCGGCGTGCCTTGAGGCATGCCCTACCGGGGCTCGCGTCTTCGGCAATCTGCTTGATTCCGACTCGGAGATTTCCTACGTGCTCCGCACGAAGCGGGTGTTCGTCCTCAAGGAAGAACTGGGAACCAGGCCCCAGTTCTTCTACTTCTTCGACACATGATTCGTGCCACGCCTGGAGTGCACGAAGCGAAGGATGAGAGAAATGAGCGCTGCAATCTTCTCCCCGGACGCAACCTCGGTCGTCGCCGATTGGAACGATTTGGTCGAAGCGACGCCTGACGCCACCGTTACAAAGACGCTGTACGACTCGCCCGCGGCGCGACTGGTGCTGTTCGCGATGGACGCAGGTCAGCAACTGACCGACCACAGCGCCGCGAAACCGGCGCTGGTGCACGTGCTCGACGGGACGATTGAGTTCGACGTGTCGGGAGCGAAGCACGAGCTCCGCTCCGGCGGCTGGGTTGCGATGCCCGCCGGTGAACTTCACGCTGTGCGGGCGGTCGAACCCGCGCGTTTCCTGCTGACTCTGCTGAAGGGAACATCCTAGATGGACGCCCCCGTCGTCGCCGACCTGCCGGCCAGCCACGCTGTGACCTATCCGCGATTTCTGTGGCGGGCCGTGAAGCTTTCCACCGACGGCCCGTGGCACTTCTACGCGTGGATGACCCTGCTGACCGCGCTGTGCCTCGTCGGGCTGCACGCCTGGGCCGTGCAAGTACGCGACGGGATGCAGGTCACCGGAATGAGCGACCATGTTTCCTGGGGACTGTACATCGCCAACTTCACGTTCATGGTGGGACTCGCGGCGGGCGGCGTGATGATGGTTATCCCCGCGTATCTGTACCACGACGACGAGATGCACGAAGTCGTCATCCTGGGCGAGCTCGTCGCGATCGCCGCAATTCTCATGTGCTTGGCCTTCGTCACCGTCGATCTCGGACGCCCCGATCGGTTTTGGCACTTGGTTCCCGGGATCGGACGCTTCAATTGGCCGATCTCGATGCTCACGTGGGACGTCATCGTGCTCAACGGCTACTTGCTGCTGAATCTGCACATCACCGGGTATCTGCTCTACAAGCGATTCCGCGGCGAGCGGCCCGACAAGGCGTGGTACGTGCCGTTCGTCTATCTCTCGATCGTCTGGGCGATCTCGATCCACACCGTGACGGCCTTCCTTTACTGCGGTCTCGGCGGGCGACCGTTCTGGAACACCGCCCTGCTGGCGCCCCGCTTTCTCGCGTCAGCGTTCGTCTCGGGGCCGGCGTTCATCGTCGTCGCGATGCTCATTGTCCGACAAGTCACGGGGATTCGGATCGGCGAAGGCCCGGTGCGCACCCTCGTGGGAATCATGCGGGTCACGATTCTGATCAGCCTGCTTATGGTCGTCTCCGAAGCGTTCACGGAGTTCTACGCCGGGGGAAGTCATATCGCCTCGGCGCACTATCTGTATTTCGGCCTGCACGGACACGACGCCCTGGCGCCGTGGATTTGGACTTCAATCGGCATGATGACCTGTTCCGCGACGCTGCTCTTGACTCCCCGGGTGATTGACCACAAGTTACTGCTCACAACGGCCTGCGTTCTGGCGTTCGTCGGGGTGTGGATCGAGAAGGGAATGGGCCTCATCGTTCCTGGCTTCATCCCATCGACGCTTCACGAACTGGTCGAGTACCAGCCGAGCATGGCCGAGTGGAAGATCACCGTCGGGATTTGGGCCCTGGGATTGATGGTCCTCACGCTGGCGTTGCGGATTGCGATCCCCATTCTCACCGACCAGGAGTCGGCGACCTTGACCCACGGGCGCAGGGCATGATTCGCTACGGCAAGACGACGCAAACCGCGATTTCGGCGATGAGCCGCTTGGCCGAAGCGTACGCCGAGGGGACTCACCTCTCGTCGCACGAGATCGCTAAGGCTCGCAACTTGCCGCAAACGCTGGTCGCCAAGCTGCTGACGACCCTCTCTCAGGCGGGCCTCGTCGTCGGGGCTCGCGGACCTGGCGGCGGCTACGCGCTGGCGCGCCCTCCCAAGAAAATCTCGCTGCTCGACGTCGCGAGCGTTTTCGAGCGGCCGGACGGGAACATGCTCTGCCCCTTCGGGCCCCACTGGTGCGGCACGCAGGAGCCATGCCCGCTGCACGACGATTACGTCGCGCTCGCCGAACGGTTCCGCGCTTGGCAAAGCAAAACGACCTTGGCCGTGTTCGCCGCGCAGGCCGCCAAGGCGAAGATCGCTCGGAAATAGATCGTGCGACGCAGAACCCCTCTGCTCTCGCCCGGCCGCTCGTCGCGGCGCGAGTCGCCGTCCCCGACTCAAGCGGTTGCCGAGACGTTGGCGTCGAGTGCAGCGGTCGAAACGCCCAACAGGTTCGCCAAGGTCCGTGCGCGTTCCAAAGCCTGCTCTCGTCGAGTCGTTTCCTGGGGATCGGATTCGAACGCCTCGAAGGCTCGCTGCAGGTCTTCCTGCTCGCTGTCCGACAACGCCTGATCGGCCATCTGAAACAGGCAATGATCCTCCTTCATAATGTGTTGCCGTAGGAGACTGACGAACTGGCGGGCGTTCTCCGCGAATCGCTCCGGAGACCGCTGGGCAACGGCCTCGGCCATGGCTCGCACCAGGTCTCGACCCCGCTGGTGTTCGTAGGTCATGACGCCGGTCGGGCCCTGCTCGCGGGAGAAACCCTTGGCCTCAAGCAGCGGGAACAGCAAGTCTTCCTCTTTCCCATGGTGAACGTGGTCCGCGTAATCGCGGATGAAACTGAGCGCCTCGGCGGCAGTTTCTGCGTTCCAAGCTCCCGCGGCGCATTGGTCCGCGAGGAGTTCGAGGCAATCGAGCCCTGTTTCAATCGCGCGATGCTCGCGTTTGAGGATCTCGGTCGGTTTCATGGTCGTCGCTCCTCTCAAGGTTCAAGCGGTCGGTTGCAGCGAGTCGGGGACGCGCGGCGCCGCGCCGCGGCGGGGTCGCAAAGTCGCCACGAAGATCACGATAGCCACGGCGCCGGCGAAGAAAACCGTGTCGCCGGGAACTCTCATCCAGCGCAAGGTCTGCATTAGGTCGGTCTGCATCAGTTCGCTGCTGCGGGCGTACCAGTAGCCGCGGTCGACGGACGCCCACGTCTGCAACAGCCCCACCGGCAGCAGGCTGCCGACGCACATCGCAAAGAGGCCGACGTTCATTGCCCAAAATCCGAAGCGGGGGAGCCCGTCGCGCCACTCCGGATCGGGCAGCAACACCCGCAGGCATAACAGCATCAGGCCGATCCCCAACATGCCGTACACGCCGAACAGCGCCGCATGCCCGTGAACAGGGGTCGTGTTGAGCCCCTGCATGTAGTAGAGCGCAATCGGCGGGTTGATCATGAAGCCGAACAACCCGGCGCCGACCATGTTCCAGAACGCTACGGCGATGAAGAACGCGATCGGCCACTTGTACCGGCGAAGCCAGAGGGTTTGCTTCGAGAGGCGGAGGTTTTCGTTGGCTTCAAAACCGACCAGAGTCAACGGCACGACTTCCAGCGCGCTGAACACCGACCCCCAGGCGAGCGCCACTGTCGGCGTGCCCGAGAAATACAGGTGGTGACAGGTGCCGATGATGCCCCCCGCCAGAAAGATCGTCGCCGACAGCAGCGCCGCCCCGGCCGCGACGCCGGGCCGAACGACGTTCAGCCGCATGAACACGAACGCGATGACGGTCGTCGCAAAGACCTCGAAGAACCCTTCGACCCACAGGTGGACGACCCACCATCGCCAGTATTCGACCATCGAAAGATGGGTGTGCCGCCCCCATGTCAGCCCCGCCCCGTAGAACAACGCAATCGCCGCCGAAGCGACCGCCAGCAGCGCCACAAGTTGCTTGGCCTCGCCTTTCTGCTTCAAAGCGGGCGTCAAGGCTCTCAGCATCAGCACGAGCCACAGCAGCAGGCCGACCATTAAGGCAATCTGCCAAGCCCGGCCAAGATCGACGTACTCGTACCCTTGGTGGCCGAAGTAGAACGAAGCGACGTCGCTCAGCTTGTTGTGGACGCTCAGCCATTCGCCCGCCAGCGATCCGACGACGACCGCCAGCAACGCGGCGAAAAGTACGTTCACTCCCAGCGCCTGATGCTTCGGCTCGACGCCGCTGACGACCGGCCCGATAAACAACCCCGCCCCCAACCAGGCGGTCGCAATCCAGAACAATCCCGCCTGCACGTGCCACGTGCGGGCGACGGAGTACGGCAAGTACTGCGAGAGCGGAAACCCGTAGAATCCGTCTCCCTCGACCCCATAGTGAGCGACGACGATTCCCAGCAGCATCTGGACGAACAGCAGCGCGGCGACGACCCAGAAGAACTTGAGCGTCGCCCGTTGCGAGGGAGTCGCCTTCCAGGCGGCAAGCGGATCGGCGTCCGGCGGCACGGGAACCGGCTCGTCCTCCTTCTTCGCCGCGTGCCACCACGCCATCGCCGAGATGCCGGCCAACAACATGATGATGCTGACCCCCGTCCAAACCACGTTCTCGCCCGTCGGCCGATTGCCGATCAGGGGTTCGTGCGGCCAGTTGTTCGTGTAGGAGATCGTCTGGCCCGGCCGATTGGTCGACGCCGCCCACGAGGTCCAGAAGAAAAACGCCGCCATGGCTCGGAGACGAGCCTCTTCGGTTACGGCGCCGGCCTGAATCGCGTAGTCGACGTTTCCTTGCGAGAACACCTCGGAGTAGTGAGCCAAGTTGGCCTCGAAGGCCGCGGACCGAATCGGATCCACGGTCGCGATTCCGGTCTGCTTGTCATACGTGTTGGTCCGCAGCAGTTCGGTCAGCCGAGCCTGCAGTCGGGCTTGCTCTTCAGCGGCCAGTTCCGCAAACTCGCTTCCTAATTCGTCTTGCGACCAAGCGTCGAGAATGAAGACGGCTTCCCGGTGGAGCCAATCGGCGGTCCAATCCGGGGCGACATAGCTGCCATGGCCCCAGATCGAGCCAACCTCCATCCCCCCCATCGACTGCCAGACGTTTTGCCCAGCGGAAATTTGGCCTTCGTCGATCAGCGTACGGCCGTCTGTCGTGACGACTTTCGCGGGGATCGGAGGCATTTCGTCGTAGATCCGCGTCCCAATCCAGCCGAGAATCAGAAACGACACGAGCATGACGGCGACAAACGCGAACCATAGGCGTTTCACGGCAGTTCCTCGGCAATCACGATGAAGTTGCATTCGGTCGAGTTCACCGGCTAAAGCGCCGATGCCCGAGATTATCAACCTTGAATTGTACATGTCAAGGTGTAGATTTTGTTCTAGCAGTCGCGGAGGAAATAGAGATATGCTGCCGAAAACAGCCGAGTACGCCTTGCGATCGGTCGTCTGGCTGGCCGGGGAGCCCGACCGGCGCGAAGCCGCTGAGCCCCTGGCAGCGCGGACGAAAGTCCCGCGCCGTTACCTTCACAAGGTCCTGCAGGCCCTCGTGCAAGCCGATCTCGTCGACTCGCAGCCGGGGCCGGGCGGCGGTTACGCACTCAGTCGCCCCGCCGGCAAGATCAAGATCCTCGATGTCGTCAACGCGGTGTCGCCGCTGGAAAGGATTCACAGTTGCCCGCTCGGCCTGACGTCGCACACGCGATTGTGCCCCTTGCACAAGGAGCTCGACCGGGTCTACGCCGAGATCGAGAAAGCGTTCGGTCGCGTCACGTTGGCCGACCTGCTTCGTTCGACAAGCAAGATCATCCCGCTCTGCGAAGCGAGCAACTGACGTCGCTTCCGCGCCTGCCGCACCCTTGCAACCGAGCCTCAGTTCGAGACGATCGTGAACCGACTCCACGTCATTGGCAGGAAGAACCACGGCAAGACAATGCTCCTCGTCGAACTGGTCGCGGAGCTCGTCCGCCGCGGGCGCGTCGTGGGAACGATCAAACACACGCATCACCGGCACGAACTCGACGTGCCAGGCAAAGACTCGCACCGCCACCGCATTGCGGGGGCCGCCGCGGTCGGGGTTTTGTCGCAAGGCATGAGCGCGATCTTTCTGCCCGCCGACGGGCGCCGTGAAGGCGAGGACCGCTATGCGTCGTTTGCGCCGGCCTTCGCCGGGTGCGACTTTGTCCTCGTCGAAGGGGATTCGCAGACCGCGGCCCCCAAGCTCGAAGTCTGGCGAGCGGACCTTGGCGTCGAACCGCTCGCAGCGACCGACGACGCCGTCCTGGCCGTCGCGACGGACGACCACCCTCCCTGCTCCGCCCCCGTTCTGCGCCGTTCCAATCTGGCGAGCATCGCCGATTGGGTGCTTCAGGTCGTCGGCTGAGACGACGATTCGCAGCGAATCGAGAATTGCCGAGAAAAACCTGCGTGCGTGGCGAATCGACCTGCGTCGAGTGGGCGGCACAAGACTCGAACACCCCCGGCGGAACGGGGGGAATTCGAGTAGTCCGTGGGAAAGCGGCGCAGAATGCGGCGCACTCGGCGCACAAAACGCCCCGTTTGACCCCGATTTGGCGGCCTTGGTCGAGGCTTGGCCGACGCTGCCGGAAGCGCTGAAGGCGGGCATCCTGGCGATGGTCCGGGGGACGAAGTGACGCGCTCGCTTGTCCTCCCCCGACGGGGCGCCCGGTACGCACGCGAGAGGGGAATTTTCTGCCCCAAGTTTGGCCCTACCGGGGCCCCACGGGATATTCGGCCGGCGTTTCTTGGAATCGCCCCCTCCCCCTCGCTGAGCGTTTCCGCCGGGGGTTAGTCTCGCACTCTCCGCGACCGCGGCATTGGCCGGCAACCACGCTGGACGGGATGAAGCGGCGTTGGCGTGGCTGGTTGTCAACGGTTACACGCCCCCGCCCGAATTGGCAGACTTCGCAGAGCGGCGCATGCTGCGGTAGAATGCACCATGCCAAGCAGGCGGAAAAGGACCGAGGGGGGCTTGGGGGGTTGTGCGCTGCGGCCGCGGGCCGACTGTGACAATGGCCGGCGCGAATCTTCGCGCCGAGAGAATTGGGTAGCCGGCTGATCCCCGGTGAACGATCCTTGCGGGTACGGGGCGCTTGCCTGCCACCGACCCGCACGGATCGGCCCATCGACATAAAGGCAAGACTTCTCATGGCGTCAGAAGCCCGTGCACTGCTCGACGAACAAATTGCGGCGTTGAACGCCCTGCGGGACGCGGCCCAATGGGCATATAGAGGTGCGGGTTTCCTGCAGGTATTGGCCATCCGTGGTGATGGGGAAGAGCTTGCCTCCTACTTGGCAAACCTGACGATTGAGAGACGCGCGGATCTGAACGACTGCTTGAAACGCGCCGAACATTGGTTAGGGCCGACGAATCCGGTTTATGTCCCGATTCCTGCAGCTGAAGACGATTATCCGTCGGCCTGCTATGGCGCGGCATGTTTTTTTTCGGCACTGGCGGTCTTGGCTGGTGATGAAGCCAATACAGACGAACACCTGCCGACCGATGCAGTTGGGCTGGCCCGAGCCTTGGCGGAAAAGTTTCAATCCGGCATCCCCGATTGGCTGCTGTGGCCGCCGGTCGATGAATTGGAACGCTTGGTCGACGTTGTGCGGCAAGAAACCGACGCGGCAATCAAGTATCACACCGCACGATTTATCGGCATCCGCCCAGCAGCCGAAGCCGACGAGCACGCCGACGCGACCCAGCCGCCAACGGAGCGCAAGCGCCGTGGCCGGCGAAAGGCCGATTACGAAACGGTCCAACGGGAATCCCAGCTTGCGGCGGCCTGGGAACAGGCGCGAATAAGCGGCGTTTACAAGCCCGACTTTGCTAAGAACCACGGAACGACCGCGGCAAAGCTCGACTTGCTCTTGGACCGCGTGGGGCAGCGAAATCGGCGCTCCGACAAATAGCTCCGACAACGGCGCGAATTTGTCGGAGAGAAAAACTCCTCGCCGCTTTCTGCGGCAATTCGGTGCTTTTGCCCGCGAATCGTTCCGACAAATTGCTCCGACAAAATCGATCTGTCGGAACGCCCCTTAGTTTCACGTTTATGCGAGCCGCGCTTCGTGGCGAGCAACTGAAGCCAAGGAATCTGCGATGCGAAACCATGGAACGGGCGCCGCGCTGCTCGTCGACGCCCGCGAGGCGGCGCGGATGCTCTCCGTCTCGCCCCGAAAATTGTGGGGAATGACGTTCGAGGACTCGCCGGGGCTGCCCTTCGTTCGCTGCGGACGGCTGGTCCGATACTCACCCGATGACCTGCGCCAGTGGATCGACGCGCAGCGGAAAGGGGGCGACGATGACAACGCCCGTTGAACGGCTCTTGGCGAAGCTGGCCGACGCCAAGCAAGCCGGCAAAGGGTGGTCGGCGAGCTGCCCGGCGCACGACGACCGCCGCGCGAGTTTGTCAATCGACGAGGGCGACGACGGCCGAGCGCTCTTGTTTTGCCATGCCGGTTGTAAGGTCGACGACATTTGCGGTGCGATCGGGCTGCGGGTCGCGGACTTGATGACGCCGGGCTCGCTGCCGTCGCCCAACAAGCCGCGACTGAACGGCAGCGCCGGGAGCAACGGCCATTCCCGAATCGTCGCCGAGTACGACTACCGCGACGAAGCGGGCGAGCTGTTGTTCCAAGTCGTGCGCTACGAACCGAAGGACTTCCGCCAGCGGCGCCCCAAGCCCGGCGGCGGCTGGGATTGGAGCGTCAAGGGCGTGCGCGCCGTGCCGTATCGCTTGCCCGAACTGCTGGCCGAGCCGACGCGGCCCGTGGTGGTGGTCGAGGGCGAGAAAGACGCCGACAATCTGGCACGCATCGGCGTGCTGGCGACGTGCAACGCCGGCGGGGCCGGCAAGTGGACCGCGGAGCACGCCGCGTTCCTGCGCGGCCGGCGTGTTGTGGTGCTGGCCGACAACGATGAACCGGGGCGCGCCCACGCCCAGCAAGTCGCCAAGTCGCTCGCCGGCATCGCGGCATCGGTGCGCATGGTCGAGTTGCCCGGCCTGCCCCCCAAGGGCGATGCAAGCGATTGGCTTGCGGCCGGTGGAACGCGGGATGACTTGAAGCGGCTGGCGGAAGCCGCGCCCGAGTGGACGCCAACGACGGCGCAAGGGTGGCCCGAGTTGCAGCCGTTCGACGTGTTGGACGTGCCGGAGTTCCCCACGCACGCGCTGCCCGGCGCGGTTCGCGCGTGGGTCGAAGCCGAGTCACACGCCACGCAAACGCCCGCGGACCTGGCTGGCCTACTGGCCTTGGCCGTGTGCTCAGCGACGGTCGCGCGCCGCGTTGTGGTTGAGGCGCGGCAGGGTTGGCGCGAGCCGGTCAATCTGTTCGCGGCCGTGCTGCTGGAGCCGGGCAACCGCAAGTCGGCCGTGTTCGCCGACGCCATGCAGCCGTTGCGCGAGTTGGAAGCCGAGTTGATTGAAGCCGCGCGACCGACGGTGGCCCGCGCACAATCCGACCGACGGCAAGACGACGCTCGGTTGCACAAGCTCGAAAAGGTGGCGGCCGAAAAGGGCGACGCGGAAGCCCGACACGAAGCCGGCGAGCTGGCGGCGGCGCTGGCCGAGCAAGCCGAGCCGGTCTTGCCCCGGTTGATCGTCGATGATGCCACGGCGGAAAAGCTAGGAATGATGCTCGCCGACCACGGCGGCCGCATCGCCAGCATGTCGCCCGAAGGGGGCGTGTTCGACTTGATGGCCGGCTTGTACTCCAAGAGCGGCATTCCCCAATTTGGCGTCTACCTGATGGGGCATTCGGGCGACGACCTGAATACAGACCGCGTGGGCCGCAAGGGTGTGCGCGTCGAGCGGCCGGCGCTGACGTGCGCCTATGCGATGCAACCGGCGGTGATTGAAGGCTTGGCGGAGAACACGGCGTTCCGCGGCCGTGGGCTGCTGGCCCGCTTCCTGTATGCGGCGCCGCAAAGCTGGATCGGCCAACGCGAGATTGCCCCGACGCCCGTTTCCGATGCCACGCGCGAAGCATACCGGCAAACCGTGCGAGCGCTCGCCGACGCGGAAAGTGAGTTCATCTTGCAACTTGCCCCCAGCGCAATGGCAGGGCTGCGCGAGTGGGAAACGGAAATCGAAGCGATGCTCGCCGACGGCGGCCAAATGGAAATCATGCGCGACTGGGGCGCGAAGCTGGCCGGCGCCACGCTCCGGCTGGCGGCCGTTCTGCATTGCATCGCCCACGGCCCAACCGGGCGCATTGACGCGCCCACGTTGGCCGCGGCCATTGAAATCGCCCGCTATCTCGTTCCACACGCCGAAGCCGTGCTGAACATGATGCAAGCCAAGGAAGATTCGAGCGACGCCGATGCGCGGTACGTCCTTCGGTGGATCGAACGCCACGGCCGGCGGGAGTTCACCAAGCGCGACGCTCACCAGCACGGCAAGCGGCGGTTTCCGAAGGCCGACGACATCGACGCCGCGTTGGGCGAACTGACGCGGCGGGGGTACGTCCGGCTGCGGCCCGCGGAAGCGCCCGGCCCGGGGCGGCCCCCTTCGCCCACCTACGAAGTGAACCCGGCGGCGTTCGATGGTGCGAAGCCAGAAAAGCGCTCCCACAATTCCCACAACGCTCCCGCGAGCCCGTTGGCTGTCGATTTTGAGAATTCTGAGAACGGTTTCGACCCGCCCGAAGGCGAAGGCCGCGTGAGGGTGACGCTATGACCGGCACCCCGATGACGGTGGCAGAACTTTTGGCCGACTGCAACACCCACGGCGTCCGGCTGGCGGCGCGCGACGGCGGCGGGCTGGCAATCGACGCCCCCCAAGCGGAGCTAACACCGGGCCTGCTGGAAGCCCTAACGGCCCGCAAGGCCGAGCTACTAGCGATGCTGCTGCCTACGGACGCAACGGCCGTGTGCCGATGCGGTTCGACAGCTTGGCGCGACGTGGTGATTCACGGCGGGCAATCGGTTCGCCGCGACTGCGCCATATGCGGACGCTTCGCGAACTTTCCGATTTGGAATTCACGCCCCCTATTTGACTAAACGACATACAAGGGATAGGATGGCCACAATGAAGCGAAAGTTATCCGACCAAATCCGTCGATGCGTCGATGCGTCAGAGCTTTCGCGCTACGTCATAGCCAAGCTGGCGCAAATCGACCATGCGGCATTTTCCCGCTTCATGGGTGGAAGCGGCGGGTTTTCCTTAGACAGCTTGGACCGACTAGCTGGGGTTCTTGGGTTAGTCGTTGAAAGTGAAGTTCCAAAACGAAAGGGTAAGAAAATGAGTACGGAAGTTGGCCACGTCAATCAACAAGGGCAGCGAGTCATTCGTCGAATTGGGCCTAGCCCTTCGCACTCGAACCAATCCACCTATCAACTCGAATGCACGCGCTGCGGCAACAATTATGGTGCCAACGGTTGCGACATCGATGGTGCGAATGCCGGGGCCGGTCGGCGGTGTCCGCAATGTCAGGAAGGCACCCCCGGCGATCCCATCTAGTGATTCCAAACGGAAAGTGAAAAGCCAATGGCCAGCATCGCCCGCGACAAGAACGGCACGCGGCGGATTTTGTTCGTCGCCCCCGACGGCAAGCGACCGACGATCCGACTGGGCAAGGTTTCGCAGCGGACCGCCGAAGGCGTCAAATACCGCGTCGAGCAATTGTTGGAATCGCTGCGCTTTGGCCGTTCGATGGATGCGGACCTCTCCGAGTGGGTTGTCGGGCTGGACCCGGACTTGGCCAAGAGATTCGCGGCGGTGGGCTTGATTGCGCCGCGCGAGCCGCGGGCGGTCAAGACTCTCGGCGAGCACCTGACCGAATACTTTGCCCGGCGAACCGACGTGAAGCCGAACACGCTCACGCACTGGAACCACACAAAGCGACTGTTGCTTGCCTACTTCGGCGCGGACCGGCCGTTGGCCGGCATCACGGCCGGCGAGGCCCGCGACTGGGAACGCTGGCTGAAGACTGGCGAAGCCCGTGAGAATCGCTACGCCGGGCACAAGGCGACCGATGGGCTGGCCCCCAACACGGCCCGCAAGCGCGTCGCCAACGCCAAGCAGTTCTTTCAAGACGCGGTGCAACGCGAACTGCTTGCGCGGAATCCCTTTGCCGAACTCAAGGGAACCGTCGGAAGCAACCGCGAGCGGGACCGCTTCATTGATCGCGCCACGGCGACGAAGATTCTGGACGCCTGCCCCGATGCCGAATGGCGTCTGATCTTCGCGTTGGCGCGGTATGCCGGACTGCGATGCCCGAGCGAACTTCTGGCGCTAACTTGGGCTGACGTGAACTGGGCCGAAAGCCGATTGCTGGTCCGCAGCGCCAAGACCGCGCACCACGAAGGCAAGGCGACGCGCCTTGTGCCGATCTTCCCCGAGCTGCGGCCGTATCTTGAACAAGTCTGGGACGAAGCCGAGCCGGGCGCACAGAACGTTGTCACGCGATACCGGGCCGCAAACGTCAACCTCCGGACCCAGCTAGAGCGAATCATCCGCCGGGCCGGGCTCGAATCGTGGCCCAAGCTGTTTCAGAATCTCCGCGCCAGCCGGGCGACGGAACTGGCCAGCGAGTTCCCCGCGCACGTCGCGGCGGCGTGGCTGGGCCACTCAACATTGGTGGCAAACAAACACTACTGGCAAGTGACGGACGCCGATTTCGCCAAGGCCGCAGGGGGCGGCAGCGAAGCGGCGCAAAATGCGGCGCAGTCAGCGCACGCAGAGGGTCGCGGCGAGTCGCACGACGAACTGCCCGCGCAAAGAAAAGCCCCGGTTTTGCGAGGGTCTGCGCTTAGAAGCGAAACCGTGCAAAACCGGGGCATGGGCGGCACAAGACTCGAACTTGTGACCTCTACGGTGTGAACGTAGCGCTCTAACCAACTGAGCTAGCCGCCCGGGGCGATGCGTGATTTTAGCCGAGCGGCGCGGCGTCGGCTAGCGGGGCCCGCGGGGGGTTCAATCCGTGGGCTCTTCCGGGCGGGGGGCGTCGGCTGGGGGCTGTTCGGCGGGCGGGTCGGCGGCGGGCGACGCGGCGGGGGTCAGCGGTTCGACGTCGCGGAACTCCGGGTAGTGCTGCAATCGTTGCGGCTTCGGCGGTTCGCTGTAGATCGCGCTGTTGATGTCGTTTTGGATCCCGCTCAGGTTGCGGCGGAACTCGGCGAAGGCCTTGCCCCAGTGGCGAGCCTTCTCAGGAAGTTCGCCGCCGTAGAGCAGCAGCGCGATCACCGCCAAGAGCAACATCTCGCCCGGCCCTGGACTCCACATCGCCAGGAGCGGATCGTGGGGCGAGGCGAGGAGCATGGCTGCTGAACAGTGAGACGGGGAAACTAAACCGTCGCGATGCCGACAACAAGCTCGCATCGCACGCAAGCTTGCCGACTGCGACCTCAGTCCTTTGACGCCGAAAGCAGGGCGACTATTGTCCGCGGGGGCGCAGGTCGCTACGCCTTGGTGTGGGACGAATCGCGACCATCCTCGATCCGGGCGTTGGGATCGGCGTCATCCCCTTTGAGCCCCTTCTTGAACTCGGTGACCCCTTCGCCCAGCGAACGCATCACGGACGGCAGGCGGTTGCCGAACAACAACAGCACGATGAAGCCCAATATGATGAGCTGCGTCGGCCCGGGCGAAAAGAACGCGAATAGAGCGGGCATGAAGACCTCGGTGTGCGAATCGCACAAAGCGATGGCGCGGGAGTGACGGCGAACGGCAAATGCGGGGGCCGACGTCGACGCGAGAGCCCGCAGCAATCAATTCTAGTGGGGCCCCGGGGCAAGTCAAACCGGCAACCGGGCTGCACCCCGGCCCGCTGCAAGCCGCACGACACGCGAATTCCTGCGGGTTCTCGCCGAGCGGGGAGGCCGATTGCACGCGGTCCGCGGGGACCCGGGAGAGGTCCGCCCAGGCGGGACGCTGCGGCGTCGCCTACTGCGGGCCGCTGCGCCACTCGCGGCGTCGGGCCAGTTCGGTCTCGGGCTCCATCGGCAGGTAGCGATAGTACGCCTCGAGCGACAAGGCCGCGATCGCGGTCGTGTAGACCTGGCCGCCGCAACCGCCCCACAGCGTGCTCGCGGGCCAACTGCCGTCGGTTCGCTGCTGCGCGAGCAGCGTCCGCACGAGCCCGTCGTTCCACCGCTGCCAAGCCGCCTTGGCCACGGGAGATCGATCCTGTTCGCGGCAGAGCGCGAGAGTCGCATAGTACCAATAGTACAGGTTCGCTTCCCCGCTGCCGGGGAGCTCTCCCAGCAAGGTTGCAGCGGCTTCGCCGTAGCAGCCGTCGTCGACCGCGCCCCCCAAGCGGTCGACGAGCAGCTGTCGGCAGAACAGTCCTTCGGCGGTCATCGACGTGGTCGGGCGGCTGTCGGGGCGATAGCTGGCGAGCCCCCCCGAGGCGCCGCGCGTGACGCTGCGCATGAATCGATCGGCGCGGGTCCAAACGACCGCCGGCACGTCCAGCCCCGCGAGATCGGCGCTCTTAAGCGCCATCAACTGCCAACCGAGTTGGCTGGTGTCGCCCGGCATGCCGGGCCAGTAGCGCCAGCTTCCGTCCTGCGGGTTCTGCGTTGCGACCGAATGCCCCGCGGCCGCGGCGGCGACCCGGCGCAATCGCGCGTCGCGCGTGATGGCATACGCCTCGCATACGGCGAGCGTGGCCATCGAATGGCAGTACGTGCGGTCGAACGTGGTCGCCTCGCCGGCGAGCGATCCGTCGTGGGCCTGCAGCGCAGCAAGCCAGTCGAGTCCCCGCGCGACGTGGCGGGCGTACTCTCCGCCCTGATGCGTGTGCCCGCTGCCGAGAAAGGCGAGCAGCGCCAGCCCCGTGACGGCCGAGTCGGCGCGGCTCCCCGTGCCGGCTCGATCGTGGCCCAAGAGCGTGCGTCGTTCGCCGCCGGCGCCGAAGCGAGCGGCGTTCCACCGCCCGTCGGGATCTTGCGCGGCGGCCAACCATGCCAAAGCCGACCGGACGGCCTGTTCGGTCTGGGCGTTGCCCCCGCGGCGCGCGACAATCTCGGCCCGATCGGGGCTGAATCGCGCCGCGTACGTCGGCGGCGCCACGGGAGGCGTCGGGCGCGGAGCGGGCTGCTGCGGAGTCGATGCGGACGGCTTGGGCGCAGGAGCTTCTGCCGCGGTCGACGGCGGCGGCTCCGTTGGCGGCGGCTCGACCGCCGTGTCGACGGACGGCTCCGCTTGCTTGTCGCTCGGGGACTGCGCAGGGGCGGGCTCGGGTTGCGGCGAGGGCAAGAGCGGCGGCGCGGACAGCGGCTCCGGTGGAGTCGGCGTCGATTCGGGCGGCGGGGACGGGGCTTCGGAAGGCGGCGGTTCGGCGTACTGTTCGTCGGTCGGTTCGACGGGAGCGTCCTCGGCAGGCGTCGGCTCGGGCAGCGCCAGCGGCGGCGGTTCCAGCCGTGCCGGGTCTTGCGGGCGTTCCCACTTTGGCAGCGTTTCCGCCTTGGCCGGGACGACCTCGGCCGGCAACTCCGCGGGAAGCAGCGCGACGCGGATTGGTTCGTCGGGGCCTTCGCCGGGGACGCCCGAGACGATTTGCACGGCGGTCGCCAGCACGACCAGCACGACGTGAACCCACAACGACAGCAGGGCGCATTTCCGCCAGGCGCTCGCTTTGCGCAATCGAGTGCGCAGCAACAGCGCCACGCCCGCGGACCCCGCGGCCAAGACGAACCAGATCGCCAGCCAGCGATTCCACCCCAGCGGCAGCCAAGCCACCGGCGGGGAGAACCGCTCGGCGAATGCGATGATTGGGACGGCGCCCGCGGGCATGTGCTACTGCCTCGTCACGGGGCGATCGGCGACGCGGACGCTGACCGACAGTTCGGCGATCCGGGCCTGTTGGCACGCGGCCAGCGCCGCCGCGACATGCTGGAATGCACAGGCCGCGTCTCCGCGAATGATCACGGCCAGCCCTGGGTAGTCGTCCCGGGCTTTGGTCAGCCGCGCTGCGAGTTCCTCCGCGCTCGCCCCCTGGCCGTCAAGCAAGCACCTCCCGTCGGCGAGCACGACGATCTCGCGAGCCTGAGGCTTGGCGGTCATGGCGGTCGCTTGCGGCACCTCGGGCAGATTGACGCTGACGTCGTGCTCCAACTCGGCGAACTTCGTCGCGACCATGAAAAACACGATCAACTGAAACACCACGTCGATCATCGGCGTGAGGTTCAGTTGCGGCGTTTCGTCGTGCTGCAATTTCAGCGGCATGAGGCTCGTCCGAAATCCGAAGTTCGATACTCGTAACTAGACCGAAAGCGAATCTCGCAAACCGCGATCTCGATTCGCTGCGTGAGGTCGCTTGTCGCAAAGCGACTATTGCCGCGCATGCTACGCCGCCTTCTTCGGTTTGCGGTTGCGGCGGTCTTCGATCCCCTCGGCCGAGATCAGATTGACGAGTTCCTGGCCGTTGCGATCGATCTCCATCACGAGCGCGTCGACGCGCCCCACGAAGAACAGGTACAGGATCAGCGCGGGAATCGCGACCAACAATCCGGCCGCGGTCGACAGGAGCGCCCCGCTGATGCCGCCGGCGAGCATTTCGGGTCGGCCCATCGCGCCGCTCGAGGCGATCGCGTTGAACGCCTCGATCATCCCCCACACCGTCCCCAACAGTCCGAACAGCGGGCAGACGGTCGCCACGCCGTTGATGACGCGGAGGAACTTGCGCATTTCATTGGCGGCCCGCTCCCCTTCGTCGAGCACGGCTTGCTCGACCTCGACGGCCGGTTTGCCCCACTTTCGCAAGGCCGCCTCGAACACGTCGGCGGTCAGGCTGCCGTTTTCCTGGCAATACAGGAGCGACTCGTGCCGATCGAGGGCTCCTTCGCTCACCTGGAGCAGGAATCGCTCGACGAACAATTTGGGCGCGATCCGACTGCGGCGAAGACTGAAGGCGCGCTCGAACACCACCAGCACCAGCACGAACGAGCAGAGCCCGATCGGCGCCACCCACGGCCCGCCGCCGGAGAGGACGCTCCACAGGCTGGTCGTCGGGATCGGCGTCGCGTCCCCGTCAGCGGCTCGCGCGGCGGTCGGCCCCAGGATGGCCGCCAGCAACGAGAGGAGGACGACCAACCGACGCGGAGTTCGAGGATGACGAAGTTCGGAGTTCATGGTCTTGCGTCTCTTGAAATCAATCCGCGGACTGATGGTTGGCGACGGGCTGCGGTGCACGACTTGGCAATCTCATCGGCGGAGAGTCTGTTCGACGAACGCGCTGCGCGCTTGAAGCTGCGTAGCCGACTCTGTCCTCGCGAATCGCCGGGCGGCGTCGGCGTAGACCTGAGCCGCTTCTTGCCAGCGGCCTTCCAGTTCCCAGCACTTGCCGCATTGCAGCGCCGCTCGGGCTTGCCACTCGGCGTGACGGTGTCCGTCGACGGCTTGCTGATACGCAACGCGGGCCTCGGCGTAGGCCCGCTGGTGAAAGTAGGATTCGCCGATCATCCATTGGGCCATCGCCGCCGTCTCGCTCCCCTGGGCCGCCGGGTCGTCGAGGACTTGGCGATAGGCCCCGCGAGCAGCCGGGAACTCCCCCCGCCCGGCAAGCGCCCTGCCCCGCAGGTAGTTGGCCTCGTACGCGAGCGGAAACTGAGGCCACCGCCACTCGAGCCAATCGAGCGCCACGAGGACGTCGTCCCACCGCAATCGCGCTGCCTCAAGCTGCGCCAGCCGCAACGGCGCCAGGGCAGTCCACGGCTCCTTGAGCGCCGCAGTCCGCAAAGCGACTTGCCCGAACAACTCGCGGGCCAGTTCGTCCTCCCCCTGGCGATAGGCGATCTCCGCGCGCCAGAACTCCGCCTGAGCCCGCAACGGGTCGCCGGGACGCTCGGCTCGCAGCCGGTCAAGCGTCGCCGCCGCGGCTTGTTCGTCTCGGTCGGCAAGTTCCAGTTGGCTTTGCAGATAGAGCGTGAATTGACGCAGCTCGCGGCGACGCGCGACGGTTTCCTCCGCGCCTGGCGTAGCATCGAGCCGCGCCAGCAACTCGCCGGTCCTTTGTCGTCCGGCCTCGCGACGGTCCGCCTGCCGATCGAGCCACGCAAGCCAGTACGAAGCTTCCATGGCGAGAAGGCCGGTCGGCTCCGTGACGGCGGCCACGGCGAAATGCTCGCCCGCCTCTGCATAGGCTTGTTGCTCGCGCAAGAGCGCGGCCAACTCGAAATGCCGCCAAGCCTTCTCCGTCGCAGCGTCGCCGTGATCGTCGGCTGACGAAGTCTCGGCGTCGTCGGTCGCGGGAATCTTTGCCAGCAATTCGCGATAGATCGCGACGGCGTCGGAAGTTTGTCCCAATCGCCGATGGAGCCTGGCGATCCGCGCGAGCAACTCGCAGCGTGCGGCCTCGTCGGACTCGCCAAGCGATCGCCGCAAGAGCGCAATTGCCCCGTCGTAGTTGCCCGCCTCCTCAAGGCGCCGCGATTGGAGCTCGACCGTCGCAGAAATCGGAGGGGCGGAATCCGCCGCGACGGCAGTCCCCGCGAGCTCGCCGGCCGAGGCGATCGATGCCGCAAACGCGACCGTTCCGACCAGGACGGTCGGTGCGAGTCGGCAAATTCGCGGCAAGAGGTTCATCTCGCATCCTACGAAAACGGCTTGCCGAAACTTCCTTAACGAAGTCTCGGCAAGCCGGAGTTTGCGTGAATCGTCAAAGCGACCGTCGCGGAGACGGGATCGATGCCTCAAGCAGAAGCAAACCTTCCGTCGACCAACCGCCAGATCATCTTCACTGAGCCGGCACGCCGGCCGAGTCGTTGACGTTCCCCACCATGTGGAGGTGGTTGTGGTCGACGTAGATCACTTCACGTGCGTCTTCGTCTCGCAGCGTGTGCGGCACCGGCCAGCCGACGCGACGGACGTCCTCGAAGTACACCGTGCATTTGTAGTGAGCGTGGTGCTGCTGAGCAGGCCCGATCAGCGGATAGACACGGGGCGGATCGATGTAGTCGGCGATCTTCTCCTTGACGATCCGCACGTTGTTGCGGTTGCGTTCGAACAGCAAGGGGATGCCTCCCTGAACGGGCTGAGCCTTTTCCAGGGCTCGCATCACTTCGTCGTCGCTGGGGGGATCGAGGGCTACGATCTGGGCGCCCGAGGTGATCGGCCCCAAGATCGGCACGCGCTCGTAGCGTTCCTTCATCCAGAACGCATCTTCCTTTTCCTTCTGCTTGAGTGCAGGAACCGGAATCGGAAACGCGGCGATACCCAGACTGGGGCCCAAGTGGGTGCAGCCGGAACTGAACGCCGTGGAGCCGAGTACGGCCGCGACAAGCACGAGAGGGGCAGTTCTACGAGGCATCCTGCGAGCCCTTCACCATGAGTAATTCGTTGGCGGCGCCAGCCGTCCTGGCTGGTCGCCTCACGCGGGCGCGTCGCCCGCTGCTCGCGGCGGGCCGCGAGACTTTTTCCCTACAGAGACAAGTATCGAGCGAATCTGGGTAGAACTTGCGGGTAAATCCGATTATTCCGGCGAAAGAAGCCGGGGGGCGTGCTAGCAAGCGACTCGTCGGAACCGCTCCGGGGGCGGAACCGCTCGACGCGGACGACTTGCGATCCCAGCTGCCTTGCCATTCCCCGAACGCCAATCGCCAGACGCCAACGAAAAAAACCCCTGCCAGCACAAAGCTGGCAGGGGCAGTTGTCGTCGCGAGAGTTCGGCAGCATCGGCGCCTAGTGGCAATCCTTGCAGTCCTTAAAGTCGAGCATCCACCAGCCGTCGTCCCATTCCAGGGTGACCTTCCGCCATCCCAGCGGGACCTGCGGATAGGGATAGAACGGGCCGATGTACGGCCAAGCCGAGGCCGAGTACTGCTGCGGATAGGTCAGCGCGGCGTAGTTAGGGTACGACGCATAGCTCGGCCAAGCGTAGTTGGGCATCTGGGGATTGTCGTAGCTGACCGTGCGACCGCCGCCTCCCATGGGGACGTGGCCCATCGGCACAGGAGCGCCGCCGTTCATCGCAGGGCCCGCGTACTGGCCGTAGCCGGCCGGCTGCACGCCGCCCATGCGGGCCATCGGCACGGGAACGTTCCCGCCCTGCACGCCGCCGACGGGCTGGAAGTTGCCTGCAGGCCGCACTTCGCCGGCCAGAGTCGCCGGTGCCGGCGTTTCGGCCGCCGTTGCGGAAGCGACTTCAAGCCGGTTGATGACCTTCTCGACTCCCGAGCTGCTGGCGGCGATCTTCTCGGCCAGCTGCCTCTGCTGCTGGCTGGTCACCGAGCCCATGAGCCATGCGACGCCGTCCTGGTACTTGACGCCGACGCGATAGTCCTTCATTTGGCCGCTCTCTTTGAGATTCGCGGCGATCTGCTGGGCGGCGGCGCGATCCGCGGCCTCGTCGGCCGAAGCTCGCACGGCCGGCGCGAGCGCGACCAGCGCGATCGCCAGGCCAAACAACATCTTTCGCATGGTACCCCTCCTGGGCTGGTTCAAGGCCGTCGCCCGCGGCGCGTCACGCACGCGGCCACGACGACTTTGCTCCGGTGAAAAGCCGGTGTGATCTCGCTGTGATCGACGCGGCGACCCCGTGCGGCGCGAGGCGCACGCGGTGCGGCGCAAGAGCCGTGCGTCGATCTGCAAGAGAATTTCGGCTCGCGGTTATGCCGAAGGGGAGTCTTTTTCCGATTTTGCCGGTGATTCGGATTGCGCCGGGCGCCGGCAGCTAGCAGAACGCCGGGCGCCTCGGAGCCGACGTCGCCGCGACGTCACCAAGCCTCGCTGCGCGCGGGAGCCGGATCGAAGTCCGCGATCGCGACAACGATCATCACCGCCAGCGTCCCGGCCGAAAGTCCCCACAGCGGCCAGCAGAAGTGTCGTCCGGCAAGCGTTCCGAGCGCCATCACCGACAGCGTCGCGAGAAACGCCGCTTGCACCGCGTCTTCCCCCCGGCGCCGATGGGTTGTTCGCACCAACACCGTCAGGGCGAGTCCGAGCAGGTGAAGCGCGAACCACGCGCACTGGAGGCTGAGAGAGTCCATCGGGGCGCGTCCTTGCGCTGGTGATTGGCGGCTGGGAACCGAGGGGCGGTGTGGCGCGTCCTTGCGACAACGGCCCGTCGGAGATTGCGTCGTGGGATCGGCGTCGCTACTTCTTCGCCGTTTTCGGGGGGGCGAGGAGTTTCTTGAGCTCCTCGTCGAGATCCATGACTTGAACGTTGTTGTTGACGACCGCCCCTTTGTCGTCCACCAGAATCATCAATGGAAGCGTGATGATCCCCAGATCGTTCGCCAACCGGCTCTCGAACCCGCCCGGCTCGAAGATTTGCTTCCACGGCAGGCGATGTTCCTTGAGATACGCCGTCAGAGCGGCGCTGTCCGTGTCGAGACTGATCCCCAACACGTCGAACGTCTTTCCGCCGTATTTGGCGATGACGTCTTTGAGCATGTCATGGTCCGACTTGCAGGTCGGCGCATCGGACGACCAAAAGTGCACGAGCGTGATCTTGCCGCGATACTGCTTCAAATCGACGCTGCCGCCGCCCACGGCCGGGCCGGAGATCGCCAGCGGCTTCCCGACGCAGGTCAGTCGCACGATCGCCCCCTTCGCGTCGACCGCATCGACGCTCTTGGGATACTCGGTCACGATCCGGCGGTAGAATTTCTCGGCCGCCTCGGGCTCGCCGGTGAATTCGCTGTTCATCGCCAATTGCAGCAGCGCTTCGGAAACGTGCTCGCTGTCCTTGTGTTCGGCAGTGAACTTCTCGAGCTGCTCGAACCAAGCGGCCTGCGCCTTGGGGGTCGACAGATCGCTGCCGTATTCCGACTGCAGCTTGCGGAAGTGGACGTGCGTCATCAGGTCGTTCGAGGCCCCGTCCTTGACGAACTGCTTTTCCAACTCGGCGAGTTCTTCGAGCCCCCCTTCGTACGCTTCGCCCTGCATGGCGAAGTGGATCGTGTCGACGATCTGCTTGAGCCACAGCTCGCGCTCGTCCTGCGATCCCGACGCGGCGGCGACCTTCTGCAACACCTTCACGCGCTGGGCGTTCAGCTTGACCCGGGCGGCCGGGGCGGCGCCGACGATCTGCGTGTCGAGCTGCTCGAGCTGCTCGAGGGCTTCCTGCAGCGCCTCGCTGGGTGGATCGAAATTCTGGCCGGCCAGATGGGGATCGGGCATTCCGGCGGCGTTGTCGAAGAAGATGCCCGCGGCGATTTGGCCGGGCGCCGCAAGCGACGGAGCGTCGACCAGTTTCCAAACCCCGCCCACGTCGACCATCGTTCCCAGTTGCAGTTGCTGGTGATCGTCGCCGTTGCGAATCATCGCCCAGGCGTTTTCGTAAACGATCAGGTCGGCAGCGGCGCCTTTGCTTCCTGCGGGAACGGCCCCGGGTCGCAAGCCCCCGAAGTCGGCGAACTCCGCGTCGGCGGCGATCTTGCCGCTCTTGGCCACGGCCGCAAAATCCGTCGCGGACTTCTTCACGCGCGGGGCGAGCCGCTCGGCGACGGCGGGGGCGACTTGCAACCTTTCGACGTCCTCGGCCGTCAGCGCCACGCGCGCAAACCGCTCGGCGTCGCCGGTGCGGAGCGCGAGCACCGCCTCCTCGGCCGCCTCTTCGGGGCTCAGCCGCTCCCAGGCGTCGAGTTTGCCGTCTTTCCTCGTGTCGATCCCCACCCGCGAGCCGGCCGTTTGCAGCCAGCGAAAGCGATCGGCCTTGCCGTCGAAGTCGCTGTCGACGTCGCGATAGATCTCGATGCCGTTCTTGAAGTAGCTCCACCGGTCGACGGTCTTGTCGCCGTTGCTGTCGGCGAACTCGCGAAGGGTCAGCCCGCTGGGGTCGCGAACGACCCAGGCGGTGGCGCCGTCGAGCGTCTCGACCTTGATCGTGCATTGAGCGACTTCGCCCTCGCCGGGGGTGTCGTAGTCGATCGGCGCCTGAGTCGGCTTGAACTGGAGGGCGTACTCGGCGGTCGGAGCCGAGCCCGCGGCCGACGCCCGGCCGGGCGCCAGCAGCATGAGGGCGAGAACCAAGAAAACGCCGTATCGTCCGCCGCTAATCCGCCGCATGGCGCCGTCCTCGTCGCAGGGGTCCCAATGGCATGTCCGACCGGCGGCCGCCGGCCGTCGGAGCGCGTCTCCGGGGGGTGAGGCGAACCGGCCGCCCCTGCCCCGGAACTCGGTTTATAACGGCCAATCGCCGAGCCCGACCAGAGCGTTTCCCGGTCTTGCGACGGCAAGGCGCTCAAGGACGCGGCTTGTCGACGCGGTTCGTCTGGGGCCCCCTTTGACACCCCCCCGCAGCGACCTACAATATGGGGCTCCCCAGCAGCAATGCTGGCATCCTGCTGGCTCGGTGCACGACGCTAGCATCGGTCCGCCGGCACGAGCCGCGGCCGGGCGCGTAGCTCAGTTGGTTAGAGCGCAGCCCTGATAAGGCTGAGGTCCCAAGTTCGAGTCTTGGCGCGCCCACTGTTCGGCTCCGCCCCGTCGAGGGGCGGAGTCGGGCTGATTTCTTTCTCGCTACCGACCCTCGTCGGATGCAACGGCTTCGATCGCGACGACGCCCGGCGCTACGCTCGAAGCGACGGCCTTGATGCTGATCGACCCCGTCCCGCTGGCCTTCACGTAGGCGACGCACTGTCCCTGAAACAGCTTGCGGCGCGTCGCCTGGAAGGGTTCGTGGCTGACGATCGAGCCGTTGTCGACCGCGACGATCGCCCCGGGACCGGTCGCCGTGAACTCGACAAGGTCCTCGCTCCGCGGCAGCGGCGTTCCCCGCTCGTCGACGAGACGAGCCACGACGATCGCCACGTCGTCCCATGACGACGTGATGCTCGAGCGATTGGTCGTAAGCTCCAAGCGATGCGCCGCCTCGGCCGTACGCAGTTCATGTCGGGCGACCTCGCGACCGGCGTTGCGCGCGATTGCCGTCACTTCGCCTGGCGAGAACGCGACCTCCCAGGTCCGCGGGCGGGCGTCGCCGGGAAGCGGTTTGGCGCCGAGCGATTGGCCGTTGAGCACCAATTCCACCTCGTCGCAATTGCTGTAGACCTCGACGAGCTCGCGATGAGGCTCCAAATCGCGCGGCGTCCAATCGTCGAACAGCACCTGCCGGCGTTGCCACTCGACCGCCTCGTAGCCGGGATCGGTCGGCGTCCTCTCGGTCGCCGCCTCGCGCCGGAAGACGCGAACCATCGGCGCGTCGCTCCACCAGCTTTGCCGCTCGTAACCGCGCGGATGGACCCGGCCCGAACGGTCAAGCAGACCCGCGTTGAACGTCGTCACCGGCCACCGGCGCGACTCGCCCAGGTAGTCGATGCCGACCCACAGAAACTGCCCCGCGTGCTGGGGATTGTCGCGGCATGCCAACCACGTGCCCCGATCGTGCCCCTGCTCGGTGCCGATGATCTTGCGCGTCGGATCGTCACGCCAAGCCTGCAGCAATTCCTGATCGCGGTAGTTCGTCCCGATCACGTCGAGCATGTCGGCCAAGCCGTTGTCGTAGTCTCCGCTCACGTTGGGGCGAAACAGCGCCTGCGTCACAGGCCGAGTCGGATCGGCTTCGTGGCACGCGTCGACCAGCCCCCGCAGGATCTCCTTCGCAAGGTCCTGTTTGGGCGTGTCATGGATTTCGTTGCCGACGCTCCACAGGATCACCGACGGGTGATTCCGGTCCCGTCGGATCGTATCGCGCATGTCGCGATGCGACCACTCGCGGAAGTGCTTGGCATAGTCGTGGCGACGCTTGCGCACGGTCCAGCAATCGAAAAATTCGTCCATGACGAGCACCCCGAGGCGATCGCACAGATCAAGAAACTCCGGCGCGACCGGATTGTGAGCGGTCCGCACGGCGTTCACCCCCAGGGCCTTGAGCCGCTCCAGTCGGTCCTGCCAGATCGACAGCGGCACGGCGGCGCCAAACGCCCCGCCGTCGTGATGGAGACACACGCCTTGGATCTTCACGTGCCGGTCGTTGAGCCAGAACCCGGTGTCCGAGCGAAACTCGGCCGTGCGAATGCCGAACGGAACCGACGTCTGATCGACCAGTTCGTCTCCGCGCTTCACCGCGACAACCGCCGTGTAGAGCCGCGGCGCGTCGAGTTCCCACCGCTGCGGACGCACGACGACGAGCGAGCACTCGGCGGTCGCCGTTGCGCCCGCGTCGATGCGGCCCGCGCTCTCGCCAGCGGCGACCTGCGCGCCTTGCGGATCGCGCAGGACCGTTTGGACGCGATAGTCCTCGCCCCTGACGCCGGCGTTCTGCAGTTCGATCGCAACGCGAACCGTCGCCGAGTCGGCCGTCGCCTCGGGAGTCGTGACGAACACCCCGTCCCGCACGACATGCAGCGGATCGACGACCGCCAGCCGCACATGCCGATAGATGCCGCTGCCGGCGTACCATCGCGAGGCGACTTGCTCGGACGTGTCCGTGCGGACCTCGATGAGATTCGCCGCGTCGTCGCCGAACTGGAGTCGGTCGGTCAGTTCGTAGGCGAAGCTGACGTACCCGAAGGGCCGCCGGCCGCAATGCTCGCCGTTGATCCAGACGTCGCTGTTGGCCATCACGCCGTCGAATTCGACAAACACGCGCTTGCCGCGCCAATCGTCGGGCGCCGCGAACCGTTTGCGATACCGGGCGACCCCTGTGGGCAAGAACCCGCCCTCCCCTCCGGCGGGATTCGTCTCGGCGAACGGACCGGCAATGCTCCAATCGTGCGGGACGTCGACCGTTTCCACGGTCGCGGCGTCCTCCCCCTCGGCGGCGTCGCCCCGTTGGAATTGCCAGCCGCGATCGAAGTCGATCACCTCCCGCGGCGACGACTCGCCGGCCGGGGCGCTTGCTGTCGAAGCGTACGGGGACAGCAAGACGACCAACGGCGCCAGGACGACTCTTGCCAATTCGATTCGATGGAACACGAGTTAACCCTACGTGGAGAAGTATTGCGAACGAGAGAACCAAGCACGCGCCCGCACATCACGCGAGTCATCGCGAACTGTCAGGCACATGCGAATCAAACGCCGACGAACAGCTTCAACCGTAAGCGGCGGTCGGGCGGCTGATTTGATGGTAGTGATACCATTTGCCAAATTGACGGGTGACGGGTGGCCCCCAGCGGATTCCCTGGGGGCTTCGCTGCGCTGCGACCCCAGCCACCCTTCCAAGGGCGTAAACGGTATCACTGCCGAATTGATTGACGACTTGCTCGACTTTGTCGAACCTGCAACGGACGGCTGCAGTGCAAAAATGGAATCGCGATCATCCGCGCTATTCGCGAGCCGCAGGGTCCCAGCGGACGCTTGCCGGGACGGCGAACTCGGCGAATCGCGGCGGGCGGGCGAGATCGAACTCCGGCAATTCTTCGGCCAGCCTCGTCGCCGCTCCGGGATCAGCGTCAGGGAGCGCCGCGACCACGCAGCTTGCGAGCAGGAAACTGCCGTAGGACGTGTGGTGCGTCGGATCCTGAAACGCAGCGCCGAGATCGTCCCCGAGAGCCCTGTAGAGCTGCTTGCTCAATGTATGCAGATCGATCAGCGGAACCTCCTCCGCCGCGGCCAGTTCGCGGACGGTCTGCGGATACTCGCCCAGGGTGTCGTTCTCGACCCCCGTTTGCCGCTCCATCGAGGTAACCAGAATCGGCGTCGCTCCCCGATCGCGGGTTCGGGCGATCACGTCCGCCAGCAGCCGGCGATACTCGGCAAGCGCCCCGGGACGGGCGTCTTTCATGTCGTTGTGACCGAACTGAATCAGCAGGTAGTCGCCCCGCTTCAGCAGCGATTCAATCTTCTCGAACCGTCGGGCGCCGACGCTGCTGCGGACGCTCTCGCCCGACTCGGCGTGATTGGCGACCGCGACGCCGGGTGCGAAGAACAGCGGCAGCATCTGCCCCCAACTTCCCCACGGCTCGAGCGGCTGATCGGCGACGGTCGAGTCCCCGGCAAGGAAGACGGTCGTCGCGCGCGGCTCGGGGACCACCGTCATCTCTGCCGGCAGGCCGCCGCAGAATTCCAGCGTCAGCCGATCGTCCCAGGCCCACGCTTCGGAGCCGCGCTCGCGGTCCTTGAGCCGCACGCTCGGCCCGTCGGCGCCGCCAGCGCCGATCGCCGGCGTGCGAATGTTGACCGTGAATTCCCGCCGCGGCGGCGTCTGGCCGATGCGGCACGCCATGAGCCGTCGCAACTCGGCCTTCACGGCCCGCGGGGACGCATCTCCCCGGCCGTAGTTCAGCGTGACGCGATAGTTGCCTTCCGGCAGCTTCACGGAGAAATACCGCGACTCCTCGCTGCGCTCGGCGAGCTGTTCAAACCCAAACCCGCGCTCGGGGTCGTAGGCGTCGTCAACCGCAACCCAGCTCCCCCCGTCGGCGACGCCGTGCTCGCGGAAGTGGAAGCGGTAGGCATCGCGGACGCTCGCCTGTCGCGGGCGTCGAGCCGCCCCGTCATCGGCCTCCCCTTCAGGACGTAGGATCTCCGCGAGCGGGCAGTCCGCAAGCCGGCGGATTCCCTCGGCGACGCACGCCGCGTTGAGCCGCGCCCCCGCCTCGGTCGTGTGCGTGTGGTCCGCGACCGTGAAGAAGTCGCGCGACACCGTCTCTTCGCCAAGCTGCTCGTACCGCGCGGCGATGATGCCGTTGAGATCGACGAACAGCGCCCCGCTCTGCTCGGCCGCCTCCTTGGCCCACCGGCCGTAGTCGCGATCGGCACGCACCACCGTGCCGGCTCGCCACATGTTGCGCGGCACGGGCGACAGGATGATCGCCGTGGCGCCCCTGGCCTTCGCGTCGGCGACGATCTTGCGCAAGTACCAGCCGTAGCTGTGCACCGTCTCGGCCTTGCCGGCGGCGGCGACCGTGCCTTGCTCGGTCTCGTCGCCGTTGCCCTTGAGCGAGGCCCGGGGGCGATCGCCTTCGAACAACTGGCCGCCGTCGTTGTGGCCGAACTGAATGAGCACGAAGTCGCCGGGGCGCAGCCGCTCCAGGGACCGCTCCCACAACCCTTCGGTGAGATAGGTGCGACTGCTGCGTCCGCCGAGGGCCCGGTTCTCGACGACGGCCGCCTCGGGGCGAACGTGCTCGGCCAGCGCCTGCCCCCAGCCCCACATTCCCCCCTCGCCGCGACCGCTGCCGTTCTTCACCGTCGAGTCGCCGACGAGGACGATTCGAACCGGGTCGTTCGAATTGTCCGCCGCGAGCGCCTGCGGGCAGCAAAGGATCGCCGCGTTGATAGCCGCGAAGAAACGCCGTGTGAGAGCTGAATTCATGGCTGGTTGTTGCTATTACGCAGTTGAGCAGTTGAGGAGTGCCTTGTGAAAGCGCCTCACGGGCGATCGGATCTCAGTCGTCGGCTCAAGGCGAGTGGTTCATGCCGAGAGCTGCTGGCGGCGAGCAGCCCGAATTGCCGGGGCCTGCATGCCCGCGATAGGGAAGCTGTCACATCCGCCGACAAGCAGGCACGAGGAGAATCGGCCTCCGCACGGGCGACGAGCTCCGGGGACAAGCTTGCCCGCATGCCGTCAGGCTTCGCTCGCAGACTCGCTCTCAAGATACCAACGCACGCCTGCCGCGGGAGCGGTCTCGCCGACGGCTGCGTCCCGAAAGCGCTGCCAAGCGCCTGGTCGTTGGAACCCCTTTTTTGCAGACCCGCGACGAATTATCGCAATCCGTTCTTGCGACAGTACTTGCAGCAATTCACACCCGCGTAATCGCTTGTCCCCGTCGTACGCGGCAACTAACCTGATTTCAGGGCGATTTGATTGGCCGACTTGTCTTGAACAGGTTCGATCGCGTCGCTCGCCGAGCCGCCGTCGCGGGCGATGGTCCTGCGGAATTCACGCCGGCGGTCTCTTCGTAACGCTTGTCTTTCGAACTCTTCCCCTTTGACACACTAGCTGTGAGGAGCGTCTCATGAAATGGACACAACGATGGTCGTGGCCGATGGTCGCGGCCGCTTGGGCGGTGCTCGCCCAGGCCACTCTGGGAACCACGATTACGTGGTCGTCGCACGATACGGGCGTTGATCCGAGCGACAACACCCTGTGGAGCAATCCGGCCAACTGGATCGGCGGCATCGCGCCGGCCGCCTTGGACGACGTTGTGATCGGCATCCCCGTTGCCAATGGATCGCGCATCACCGTGAACGATCTCCCGGCCGGCACGCAGATCGACGGGATCGCGATCTTAGCCAACCTGAACGAGGTGAACGGCAACTCGATCAACCTGGGCGGCAACGTCTCTTACACCGCCGGCGGTTCGAGCATCGGGCGGATCGGCGCCCCGGTCGTCTTGCTGCAGGACACGACTTACTCGGTCTCGGCGAACACCAGCAATGGCCGACTGGAAGTCAGCGGCGGAATCAGCGGCGCCTTCGGCATCATCAAGGCCGACCCGGGCCGGCTACGATTCGTCACCACGGCCAAGAGTTACGACGGCGATACGATCGTGACCGGGGGCCTGCTCGACATGTCCTCGGACAACATGCTCCCCTCCGGTGCGGGCAAAGGGGACGTGTACGTCGGGGCCGGCGCCCAACTGTTCCTCAACAACGTCAACCTGCAGATCAACGGCCTCAACGACTACAGCGGCGGCGCGGGCACGGTCCTCAAGTCCGGCAGCAACACCCGCTCGCTGACCATGGGGAATAACGACGCCAACGGCACGTTTTCCGGCGACATCACGTTCACCGGCGGTTCGTCGACGATCATCAAGACGGGCGCCGGGACGCAGAATCTCAACGGTTCCGTCTCGGTCGCCGGCGCGGGGACCGTGAACGCCGGCGTGCTGAACGTCAACGGCGCATGGACCGGCAACGCGCTCGTCAACGCCAACGGAACGCTCGGCGGAACGGGGACGATTTCCGGCTCCGTCACCGGCGCGGGAACCGTGTCGCCGGGGACGAGCATCGGC
This sequence comes from Pirellulales bacterium, assembly GCA_019636345.1. Taxonomy (NCBI): domain Bacteria; kingdom Pseudomonadati; phylum Planctomycetota; class Planctomycetia; order Pirellulales; species Pirellulales bacterium. The sequence continues at coordinate 62,500 of JAHBXQ010000005.1, forward strand.
ATGTTGTCGGCGGGCAGCGCTGTGCTGGGCGGAACCCTGCTGGCCGAAGTCGACGGCGCCGGTCCCGGCTCGGCCGACGTGCTGGCGATTGCCGGAGCGCTCGACATCACGGCCGCGTCTCTGAATCTGAGCGTCCTTTCCCCGCTGAATGATCCGGCCTACGTGATCGCTACTTACGGTTCGCTCTCCGGCGCCGCGTTCGCCAACGTGCTGAATCTTCCGTCGGGGTACGTGCTGGATTACGCCTTCAACGGCAACAGCATCGCCCTGGTGCCGATTCCCGAACCGGCGACGATCGCCCTGGCGGCGATCGCGGCAACGTTGGTCGTCCGGCGGCGCCGCAAGTAACGTGCCTCATCGCACCAAGCAGCGCTCAGGCGCGCCCGGCTTCGCTGGGCGCGCCTGTTTTTATTGGTACCCTGGGCGGACGGCTCGTCTTTCGTGTTCTGCTGAACCGCGGCGCAACTCGTAGCTCCGCGGCCCCGATTGTGGCTTTGGGCGATTCACCCATGACACGATGCTTGATTGCAGCGACGCTCGTCGCGATTGGCGCTGTGCGCTGCTTGGCACTCGACGTTTCGATCCTCGACGAGGGTGCGAAACCTGGGGGGGATGCGCTCTGCACCGACGCGATCCAAGGGGCCGTCGACCGCGCCTCCGCCGCCGGCGGGGGGCGCGTCACGATCCCCGCCGGCGTGTTCAAGTCGGGGGCCCTCGTCCTTAAGGCCGGGGTCGAACTCCATCTGGCCGAAGGGGCCGTGCTGCTGGGTTCGACCGACCTGGACGACTACCCCACGCAGATGACGCGGATCGAGGGGCACTTCGAGCCGTGGCGGCCGGCGCTCGTGAACGCCAAGGATCTCGACGGGGTGCGGATCACCGGCCCCGGCACGCTCGACGGCAACGGCAAGCCGTTTTGGACCGCGTTCTGGCGGCGCCGGGCCGAGAACCCCAAGTGCACCAATTTGGAAGTCGAACGTCCCCGGCTGGTCTTCCTCGAAAACTGCACGAACCTCGAGGTCCGCGACGTGCGTCTCAAGGACTCGGGCTTCTGGAACTTGCACCTCTACAGATGCCGGGACGCGCTGGTCGAGGGGATCTCGATCGCCGCCCCGCACGGCGATCCCCCCAAGATCGTCGGCGAGCTCCAGCCGTGGGACGAGACGGCGATCGACCGAGCCCCCAGTTCCGACGGCATTGACGTCGACAGTTGTCAAAACGTGACGATCCGCAACTGCACGATCTCGGTGGGCGACGATTGCATCGCGCTCAAGGGGACAAAGGGCCCGTTGGCCATGGAGGACGAGACGAGCCCCCCCGTCGAGAACGTGCTGATCGAAGACTGCAACTTCGTCAGCGGTCACGGCGTGCTGACCTGCGGCAGCGAGGCGACGATCGTTCGCAACGTGACGCTGCGCAACTGCCGGGTCGGCGCGGCAGTGCCGGTCGTACGGCTCAAGCTCCGCCCCGACACGCCGCAACTCTACGAGAACATCGCGGTCGACGGGATCACGGCCGATCGCGCCCAGGCGATCTTCGACGTGAAGCCGTGGACCCAGTTCTTCGATTTGCAGGGACACGCCCCCCCTCAGTCGGTGGTTCGCAACGTGACGGTCGAACACGTGACCGGCACGTTCCGCACGCTCGGCGAGCTACGCGGAAACAAGGGGGACGAGATCTCCGGCGTCATGCTGCGCCGCATCGACGTCGTCGCCGACGTGCCGCGACTTGTGCTCGACGACGAGCAGGCCGTCGTGTTTCAACAAGTCCTCGTCAACGGGCAGCCGTATTCGGCCGTTTCGGCGGCCGCTTCCTCCTCGCGCTGAGCGCCGCATGAACCAGTTCGCACCCTTCCGTTTCGCCGGCGTCGGCCGGGCGACCGCATCCCTCGCTTACGTCGCCGTCGCGCTGCTCGCCCGCGGTTCCGCCGCCGACGAGCCGCCGCGCGAGTGGATCGACCCGCAAACCGGCCACCGGATCGTGCGGCTCTCCGACGAGCCGGGGAGCCAGAGCCTCTACTTCCATCAGTACCCGTTCTCGGCCGACGGGCGAAAGATGGTCTTCACGACCCCGCACGGCATCTCCGCGGTCGATCTCGAAACCCGAGAGATCGAAGAAATCGTTCCGGGGCCGGCGCTCATCCTGCTCACCGGTCGCAAGACGGGGGACGTGTACTACATCCAAGACGGACATGTGAAAGCCGCGAGTCTCGACACCCGCGCGGCCCGGGTCGTCGCGAAGTTGCCGGAGCAGTTTCGGTTCCGGCCTTCGGCCCGGCAATTGAGCCAATGGCGGCGCGGCGACGACCCGGCCGAACAGCGGCGCGAACCGCCGAGCATTCCCGAGGGGGTGCGCCGCAACTTCGGCTGGGGGAACGTCGCGGTGAACGCCGACGAGACGCTGCTGGTGGGCATCGGAACCGATCCCGACGGCACACTGCAGCCGCGCACGGCCCCCGAGGGCGAGGCGGCGGGGGGGCGACTCGGCCCGCGTTGGGCGTCCGGCCAACCCTTGGTCATGTACACGATCGACGTCGCGACCGGCGACGTGCGGGTCATCCACCGCAGCCACGACTGGCTCAATCACCTGCAGTGTTCGCCGACCGACCCGGGGCAAATTCTGTTCTGCCACGAGGGCCCCTGGCACTACGTCGACCGCACCTGGGTCATTCGCACCGACGGCACGGGACTGACGCTGGTCCATCCGCGCACGATGAACATGGAAATCGCCGGCCACGAGTTCTTCGACCCCCGCGGCGACAAGATCTGGTACGACCTGCAAACGCCGCGGAGCATGGTCTTCTGGCTGGCCAGCCGCGATCTCAAGACGGGCGCCCGGAGGTGGTACCATCTCGAGCGCGAGCATTGGTCGGTCCACTACAACGTCTCGCCTGACGGAACGCTCATGAGCGGCGATGGCGGGGGGCCTTCCTCGGTCGCCAATCTGACGGCCAACTTCGAGAAATTCGACCCGCCCCGCAACGGCCAGTGGATGTACCTGTTCCGCCCGGAAGAGGGCCGCCGCAACGGCCTGGGGGCCGAAGGGGGCGACCTCGTCGGGACCGGCGTCCTCCACGCCGAGCGATTGGTCGACCTGTCGCAGCACGACTATGACCTCGAGCCGAACGGCATCTTCACCCCCGACGGCAAGCACCTCGTCTTCCGCTCGAACATGCACGGGGCGCCGCACGTGTACATGGCGGAGATCGCCAAGGCGGAGCGAACTGAGCCGTAGGGAAGCGAGACCGGAACGATTCGCGGCAGTTCGATCGGACTGGCAGGCGTCGCTGACGGCAACTTGCCGAGCAAGCCCTCGGAACTCACTGGCCGCGCAACGTACGCTGAAGCCCCCCCTCCTAATCGCCCCCGCCCTGCCGCTCCTCCAACCGCTCCGCCAGGTCGAACCCCAGGTGCGCCGGCTGGTTGTATCCGACGTTCTGCCACGCGATGCCGAGCCGGTAGACGGGGTCGTTCATGAGCGTCGTCGCCCGATGGGGCGTCGGCTCGGTCGAGACGAAGATCCGCAGTTCCGTGCCGTCGGCCGAAGGGGCGACAATCTCCTCGCGCCAATCGCCCAGCAGGTCCGCGCACAGGCAAGGGTTCGATTTCGAGCCGTTGATCGAAACGGCGCCGAACTCGCGCCCGTCGAACACGAGCTCGTCGCGTTCGCTCTCGGGGTTCCATTTGCTCACCGTGACGCCGTTGAGCAGTTCTCGCTGCGGGTCGCCGTCCCACCAGACGCCCATGTTGCACACCCGGGGCGACCGGTCGGCGATCCGCTCCCCCGAAGCGGCGAACAAACCGCGGACCCCCGCGCCGAATCCCCAGCATTCGCTGCCCGGATAGCGCGGATCGATATCGATCGCACAGGCCCGCACCACCCCGTCGCGTCCCGGGCAGGGGACGCCCCAAATGCGCTCGCCGGTGCAGGCGTCGCGCATCTCGATCCCCGCGGAACTGGGACCGTCGCCGTTCGCTTTGAAGATTTCGAGCCCGGGCCGCTCCGGAATGTGATCGGCCGCATGGAGCGCGTCGCCGTGCCCTAGCCCAGTCGCGTGGAGCCCCTGGCCGTCGTCGTCGATGACGCACGAGCCGTGAATGATCTCGTCGCGCCCGTCGCCGTCGACGTCGGCGACCGCGAGGTGGTGGTTCCCCTGCCCGCGGTAGGCGCGGTTCGACTCGTCCCCGGCGTCGCTGTCGAAGGTCCAGCGATGCGCGAGTTTGCCGTCGCGAAAGTCCCATGCCGCCACCACGGTGCGCGTGTAGTACCCGCGGACCGTGACGAGGCTGGGACGGCGTCCGTCGAGAAACGCGACGCATGCCAGGAATCGGTCGCTGCGATTGCCGTTGCGATCGCCCCACGCGGCCACGTCGCCGCGCGGGGGGATGTAGTCCGCCGTGTCGAGCGCGGCGCCCGTGCGTCCGTCGAACACCGTGAGAAACTCCGGGCCGGCAAGAATCCGTCCGACCGCGTTGACGTGGTTCGCATGCGGATCGCCGATCACGCGCCCGGCGCCGTCCACCGTGCCGTCGGCCGTCTTGCAGGCGACCTCGGCCCGCCCGTCGCCGTCGAAGTCGTAAACCATGAACTGGGTGTAGTGGGCGCCCTCGCGGATGTTGGGCCCCAAGTTGATCGCCCACAGTCGCTCGCCGGTGAGCTTGTACGCATGCAGCCAGGGCGGGGTCGTGAAGCCGTTCTGACTGTTGTCGCGGCCCACGCCGACCATGTGGACGACGATCTCGTACGCCCCGTCGCCGTCGAGATCGCCGATCGAGGCGTCCCCCGCCTGATAGCCGAAGGGGGGCCGAATCGGGATCGCCAAGTACGGAACGTCCGCCGCATCGGCAGGGAGCGCGAAGCGACCCGCGGGGATCGTCGGATTGTCCGCCCCGTCCTCCGTCCGATCAGCAGAAAGAGTTCCGGCGCCCTGCACGAGGTACTCGACCGCTTGGCCGCGGACGTCGCCGTACGTCGCGTCGACGAACCGAGTCGGTCCGGAAAGCGGCTCGGCGGTCAGGCGCACCGGGCTCCCGTCGCCGACGCGCCGGGAAACATGGAACGTCGCTCCCGCCGGATCGTCGGGGAGCAGCCGCCACAAGACGACCGCCTCGTCCCCTGTGCGCACCGCGACGACGCCCCGATCGAGTTGCTCGCGCTGACGCTCGGCGAGCGACGTCGTGCAACAGCAGGCCGCGAAGATCGCTGCCGGCAATGCCAGTGTGGGCCTGCGGGGAATCAAGGCGTCTCCTTCCCGACCACAGGCCGGATCGTCACGGGCCCCAACAGCCCCGACGGGCGCGGCTGCCAGTGCTTGGCGGTGAACAGGCCGTCGGGCCCCCGATTGGGGTTCGGCCCGCCGCGGACCTGGGCCCCCTTCGACGGGAAGTTGATGTTGTAGAACTTCTTCCACGACGCGTCGCCGGCTTGCTCCATCGCGGCGATGCGATTGGCCATCAGGTTGGCGACCTCGACCACCAACACGTTCCCATTGAGCAGCAGCATGTCTCGATCGACGACGACCCGGTAGGGCGGCGCAAAGAGCGTGCCGACGGCTCGGCCGTTGACCGTCACCGCGGCCGATTCGCGGACCTCGCCCAGGTCGAGTTCCAGGGCTGCTCCAGGCATCGGCGTATTGAATCTGGTCGTGTACCGAGCCGTCCCCGAGAAGGATTTGCCCCGATCGTCCGGCAGGTCCGTCCACGAAGCGAGCGCGTCGAGCTTCATCGCCGCCGGCTTTTCCGGTCCGCCGGCGATGAATTCCGCCTCCCAGGTCCCGACAAGAGTCTGAGGATCGCCGAGCCTGCGAGGCGGCCAGACTTGATGCCGGAGCGCCGCCGGAGGATCGAACTTGTCGAACGTTCGCAAGAGACAAGACTCGCCGGCGGCCAGCCGCAACGTCACGCCGAACTCAAACCCGTCGCCGGCTCTTTGGAGGAGCACCGCAGACGTCCGCCCGTTCGCAGGATCGAGCCGGACGACGCGGCCCCGTCGAGCCAACGCAACGGCCCCGTCGAACTCCTGCTCGTTGGAATTGACGATGAAATAAATGCAACCGTCCTCCAACCGGCGCCGCGTGAATTGCAGCCCTGCGACGGCCAGCGGTTCGCCGGCGACGGCGTGCTTGGTCAACGCGACTACGGCGTCATCGAGGATCAGCCGACCGGCGCCGAACGAGATCGGCGCCCCCATCCGCAGCCCCGCTTCGCCCGCCGCGGAATTGAAGCGGCCGATCAGTTCGTCGAACACCACTTGCCGCTTGGCCAGATCGCCCAGCCCCGGCGGCCCGCTCGGCAGCGCCTCGCCTTCGAACACGACCATGGCGCCCTGCTCGGCCAGCGTCGCCAGCTTCTCCAGCGTCGCGATCGGCAAGGCCCGGCACGGGGGGACGACGATCGCCTGATACGCGATCCCGCCCGTCTGCAGCTTGCCCCCCTCGACCGCGACGTTCTCAAGCTGCCGATCCGAGACGAAGTCGAGCAGGTAGCCCCCGGCAAGCAACCGCTCGGCGCACTGGCGAGCCGCGTTGCCCTGCATCGAGCCGTCGAAGTGAACCAGTCGCGTGCGGCCTCGCTGCGACCATTGGTCGTGAATCGGGTAGTAGACCAGCACGTCGCTGTCGGGCTTGCCGGCCTGCAGCAACGACTGGCAACGGGTCACGTACTCGTTGAGGGCGTGGAAGTGGGGCCACCACGAGTTCGTCGTGCCATAATGACCGCTGGCGTAAAACAACCATCCTGGCCATGGGGCGTCGGTCGGGGTGTACGGCGTGCCGTGGTAGCACACGTGGTTGATCCCGCCCAGAAAGTACCGGTCGACCCACCGCTTTGTGTCGGCCAGGGTCTCGACGAAGTGCTCGTCGATCCAAGTGCACGCCTCCGCCGACGCGAGCGGCTTGCCCGTGACGTGCGCCGCCGACGCGGCGGTCAGGAACTTGATGCGGTCCTCCCCCTCGGTCTCCGGGATGTCGGACGCGGCATACAGATCGAGCAAATTCGCCGGCGAGCCGTGGGCCTGATTGCGAATAATCGCCCCGTGCGATCGGGCCCACTCGGCCCACGGCTCGGTGAACTCGTCCAACAGCAAGTCCGAGATCGTCTCGCGAAAGTCGCACAAGACTCGTGCCGACCGGTCGGGTTCCCCCTCCCCGGTCAGCGCGGGAAGCTCTTCGCGGAGATCGTACCCTCGGCGCCGCTCAAACTGGGCGAAGAACTCCGGCGTCCAATCCGACTCGCCCGAGGCGTCGTCGACCTCGTACGAGTCGTTGAAGAACCCCCGCAGCGTTGCGATCTCGCGGTCGGCGAACGCCGCGTCGAACTTCTTGAGATAGGCCGTCAGGGCGTCGCGGGAGAAGTGGTCGATGACGTCCCCCTCGCCGCCGGGGCCGGCCCGTTCCACGAGTTTGCCGTGCCAGCCCATGAACGCCGCGTACAACGTCCACTCGCCCGGAGGGGCCGTCCAGTCGAGCGTCCCGTCGGCGCCGACGCGGTCGGCAAGTTGCAGCGTCTCGCCCGACTTCGACACGGCCGCCAGCGCCGCCAGCGGCAGGGGCCGGGGGAAGCGAACTTGTTCCAATGCCAGACCCTGCAGGTCGTCGTTGTCGCGGAGCGGCTGGTTGAGCTCGTCGATTCGCAGCCGGCGCCCGATCGCCCGAACCATCGGGGCCTGGGTGAATTGCACCGGCGCGGCGAGCCGCTCGCCCCCGGCGACGCGCCAGGTCTCGATCACAAGATTGCGACAGGCCGCGTCCGGTTCGACCCACGGTCCGCCGAACGGCCAGCCGTTGCCAGTGGCCATGTCGACCCCCAGTCCGAGCCGCTCCGCCTCGTCAAGCGTGTGCTCGAGCGCCGACATCCACTCGGGGGCAAGATAGTCGAGAAACCGGTTCTCCGTCCCCCGCACGCCGTAGATGGGGGTGATCTCGACTCCGCCGACGCCCGCCGCGGCGTACGCTTCGAGTTGGCGCGTGAGATTGCCCGCGTCGACCGCGCTGCCATGCCACCACCAGCGGGTCCAGGGCTTCGTCTCCCGGGTGACTGCGGGCCAAAACGAATTGGGAGACTCGGCTCCCTGCTCCGCGGCTGCGGCATCCCGCAGGCCAACGAGGGGGACGTCCAGCACGGAACCCGCAACGATCAGCAAGATCAGCGATTGCCAAAGCGTACGGAACAAATCGACGAGCAGCGAAGTGAGTTTCACGACGGCGAACTTTCCAAATCCAGAGGAGCGGCATACCGAGGGCCCTGCGGCAAACGCATTATCACGGGGAAGAGTCGGAACAATCAAACCGTCTCGTCGACAGAAATCGCCTGGGTGATCGGCGCTACGCTGGGCGCCGAGCGAGCCGGGGCGGACGACCGAGTCGCTGCGTCGGGGGAGAGTCGGCAGCCCTTCGTGAAACGCGCGCAGGGGGCCGCCCGCGGCGACGCCCGACCCCATGGCCCGGCGGTCGCAATCCTTGGTCGAAAAACCGCACGACGCGCGCCAATCTCTGCGGAAAACGGGCCTTTGTTGGTAGTCTGGAGAGACGCCTGGCGCGTGGGCCGGCTCGTCTCCTGCGTTCGACTCATTCCTCTCCCTTGCGTTGGCTCGGTCGCCGCGGCGATCGACGCCCGAGTTCGCAGTCGATCGAGTCCCCGCGCGCTTTCTGCTGCCGCTCGCCGAGCACGACGTCCGGAACCGTCGTCGCCGCGTCGCTCGCCTCGTACTTTCGTGGACTGAATGAAGAAGAAGCCCGCCTCGCATCGTCCCCTGCGCTTCGAGCCGCTGGAAGCACGCCAACTTCTGACCACGGTTTCGCTGGTCGCCAGCGCCGACACCTTCCTCCGCAGCGGCCAAAACAACGGCGCGGCAACCGTGCTCGATTCGCGGTTCAGCTTCGTCCCCTACATCCAGTTCGATCTGTCGACGCTCAACATCGACGAGATCAGCGCGGCGACGCTCACGGTCTCCAAGGTCGCCAGCGCGCGGAACGACTCAATCAACGGCGGCCGCTTCGCCGTTTACGGTCTGGCCGACGTCGCGGGCAACACGCCGCAGAATTGGAGCGAAGCGACGCTCGTCGCGGGGATGAACTCGGGCGCCGAGTGGGTCGACGACGCCGCCCTCAACGGCATCGACCGCTCGCGGCTGGTCAGCCTCGACGCCGAGGACGGCGCCAACGTCACCGAGATCATCGTCAACGGGACCGACGTCCCGCAGATGCTCACGGGACCCGATCTGATCGCGTTTCTGAATTCGCGGGTCGACGACAACGGGCTGGCGACGTTCGTCATTCCCGTCGAGGCGACCGGCGGCCTCGGCTACGGTCTTGCGAGCAAGGAGCACGCCAACGAAATCTTGCGCCCCAAGCTGGAACTGACCTTCACGGAAAAAGCCGAAGACCCCGAGAATCCGCCGCCCCCCGTCGCGACTCCTCCCCGGCAGGTCGAGGCGCTCGACCGGGGCATGGTCGCGGTCCGCCGCGCAACCTCGCAGGTCTATGTCGGCTGGCGCATGCTGGCGACCGACCCGGCCGACGTCGCGTTCAACCTCTATCGCTCGGCCAACGGCGGCGCCCCGGTCAAGCTCAATGCGACTCCGCTCGTGCAGACGACCGACTTCGTCGACACGACCGCCTCGCTCTCGGCGACGAACACGTACTTCGTCCGGCCGGTGATCGCCGGCGTCGAGCTGGCCGCGAACGGTTCGCACACGCTGCCGGCCAACTCGCCCGTGCAGCAATTCCTCAACGTGCCCCTGCAGATTCCCGCGGGAGGGACGACCCCCGACGGCGTCGAGTACACATACAACGCCAACGACGCCAGCGTCGGCGATCTCGACGGCGACGGCCAATACGAAATCATCCTCAAGTGGGACCCGTCGAACTCCAAGGACAACTCCCAGTCGGGCTACACCGGCAACGTCTACATCGACGCGTACAAGCTGGACGGGACCCTGATGTGGCGGATCGATCTGGGGCGGAACATTCGCGCCGGGGCTCACTACACGCAGTTGCTCGTCTACGACTTCGACGGCGACGGCAAGGCCGAGGTCGTCATGAAGACCGCCCCCGGCACGATCGACGGCCAAGGAAACGACGTGCTGCTCGCCGGCCACTCGGCCAGCGCCGACTACCGCAACTCCAGCGGCTACATTCTCAGCGGTCCCGAGTATCTCACGGTCTTCAACGGCGAGACCGGCGCCGCGATGGCCACCGTCCCCTTTGAGCCGGCCCGGGGCTCCGCCTCGCAGTGGGGCGACACGTACGGCAACCGGGTCGATCGGTTCACCGCCGGGGTCGCCTACCTGGACGGCGAGCAGCCGAGCATCGTCTTCGGCCGCGGATACTACGGTCCGCAATCCAGCGGCGGGCAGGCCCGCAACGAAGTGACCGCCTACGACTTCCGCGACGGGCAGCTCACGCTGCGCTGGCACTTCAAGGCCGGCTACAACATCAACGGCAACATCAACGGCGAGTACGTCAGCCAGGGCGCCCACTCGCTGACCATCGGCGACGTCGACGGCGACGGGAAGGACGAGATCGTCTACGGCGCCGCGGTGATCAATCACGACGGGACGGGCCTGTACTCGACGACCTGGGGGCACGGCGACGCGCTGCACATGTCGGACATGGACCCGTCGCGCCCCGGGCTGGAGATCTTCATGGTCCACGAGAGCCCGGGCAGCTACCAGGGCAACGGAGCCACGTTCCGCGACGCCGCGACGGGCGAACTGATCTTCGGCATCCCGGCCACCAACGACGTCGGGCGCGGCGTGGCGGCCGACATCGATCCCAACTCGCCCGGCTACGAAATGTGGGCGACGACCAGCGATCCCGACGGCGGGCCACGCTACGTCTACAGCGCCTCGGGACAGCAGCTGTATCAGACCCCGAGCAACATGTTCTACAACTTCCTGGTCTGGTGGGACGCCGATCTGTCGCGAGAGTTGCTCGACGGCACGACGATTTCGAAGTGGAACAGCCCCGGGCGGTCGAATTTCGACCTCGACCCGGCAACGGGCGGCACGCAGCAGTTCGCCCCGAACGCCGCGTCGAACAACGGCACCAAGAGCACCCCCGCCCTGGTGGCCGACATCCTGGGCGATTGGCGCGAGGAAGTGGTCTGGCGCCGCGGCGACAACACGGCGCTGATGATCTTCACGACCGTCATTCCGTCGACGACCCGCCTGACGACGCTGATGCACGACACGCAGTACCGCACGGCGATCGCTTGGCAGAACGGCGGGTACAACCAGCCCCCCCATCCCAGCTTTTTCCTGGGGACCGGCATGGCCCCGCCCCCCACGCCGAACATCTACGCCGCCGCGGCGAATCCCCTGCTGGCGGCCGACTTCAACCAGGACGGCGCCGTCGACGGAGCGGACCTTGGCGCCTGGGGACAGACCTACGGCATGACGACCACGCACGGCTTCCTGCCGGGCGACGCCGACGGCGATCAGGTCGTCACGGGGTCCGACTTCCTGGCGTGGCAGCGCAGTTTCGGACAATCGAGCGTCGCGGCGGCGGTCGCCTCCGCGACGGCGCCGCCCGCGCTGGTCGATGAAGCATTCGCCACGCTGGCCGGCGACGGCCTCCCCGGCAGCGCCGACGACGAGGCGACCGAGGCCGAGCTTGCCGGAGACTTGATCGCCGTCGCTGCGGCGTACGACGACGGCTCGTCCGGCGACGAATCCGCGGACGAGGAAGCTGCCCGCCGCCGCCGGAGAAGCGACGTCGGCGTCTCCACGCTCCGCGCCGGTCGACTCCGCTGCGAATCGCCGGACGCCGACTCCGAGGAGTTCCAAAGTGCGGGAGTCGCGGGCAATTTCAGGTCGTTCGTTTCAACTGGGCGTCACCAATGAAGACAACTCCCGTCTCCTTGTTCGGGAGACAGCCCAAGCGGCATCGGCCGGCGGATCGTCGGCCGCGGATCGAGTCGCTCGAAAGTCGCTGTCTGCTGAGCGCCGTCACGCTGTTGCCGACGGCCGACACGTACACCCGCGCCGGGGTCAACGCCGGCTCGGCCACGACGCTCGAAACCCGCGACCTCAACGGCGCGGGAGGCGACTACATGGCCTACCTGCGGTTCGATCTCTCGGGGGTCGATCTCACGGGAATCACCAACGCCTACTTCAATCTGCAAAAAGTCGGCGGGGCGATCATCAACTCCGACCGCTTCGACGTGTTCGGGCTCGCCGACCTCCCCGGAAACACGCCGCAGAATTGGAACGAAGCGACGCTGGCGAATTCCGGCTTGGGGCTCGAGTACACGACCACCGGCGGCAACTACCTCGACACGACGCGCGTGGTCAACCTCAGCAGCGAGGGGATCGGCGGAGCCGACGTCATCGAGCAGGTCACATCAAGCGGCAAGTCGCAGTTTCTGTTCGGCGTCGATCTGGTGAACTTCCTCAAGGACCGCCAAGCCGCCGGCGGGCTGGCGACCCTGATCGTGCTGGTCGACGCCGGCGCCAATCGGGATCTCGTCTACGGTTCGCGCGAGAACCCCGACCCGAGTCTGCGGCCGACCCTGCGCCTGGAATTCCTCCCCCCGTCGCCGGAGACGCCGGTCGTGCTGCCGCGACAGGTCGACTATCTCGACCGCGGGCTGATCGCCCTCCGCCGCGCCGGCAACCAGGTCTACCTCGGTTGGCGGATGCTGGGTACGGACCCGACCGACGTCAGCTTCAACGTCTACCGCTCGGCCAACGGCGGCGCGGCGGTGAAGCTCAACGCGACGCCGATCACGAACTCGACGAACTACGTCGACACGACCTTCAACGCCGCGGCGACCAACGCTTACTTCGTCCGACCGATCCTCGGCGGAGTCGAACAGCCCCCCAGCGAGACGTTCACGCTTGTCGCGAACGCGCCGACACGGCAGTACCTGAATCTGCCGCTGCAAATTCCCCCCGGCGGCCAGCAGCCTGATGCGGCCAACCCCGGGCAGTTCGTCAACTACTCCTACACGGCCAACGACGCCAGCGTCGGCGACCTGGACGGCGACGGACAGTACGAAATCATCCTCAAGTGGATGCCCACGAACGAAGCCCACGCCGGAGTCGCGGGGTTCTCCGGCCCGATGATCTTCGACGCCTACAAGCTCGACGGCACGCTCTTGTGGCGGATTAACCTGGGGGTCAACATCCGCGCGGCGCCGCAGTACAGCCCCTTTCTCGTCTACGACTTCGACGGCGACGGCAAGGCCGAGTTCGTCTCGCGCACCATGCCGGGGACGATCGACGGCCTCGGCGTCCCCGTCATCCTGCCGGGCGACGATCCGAACGCCGACTACCGCAACAGTTCGGGCCGAATTCTCACGGGCCCCGAGTACCTCACCGTCTTCAACGGCGAGACCGGCGCCGCGATGGCGACGATCCCGTTCTTGCCCGATCGGCAGAACATCGCCTCGTGGGGAGACGACTACGGCCATCGGGGCGAGAGCCTGTCGATGACGCCGGCGTACCTCGACGGCTCGCGTCCCAGCATCGTCGTCGGGCGCGGGATCTACGGACCGTTCAATCAGAACTTCGCCGCTCGCAACGAACTGGCCGCCTGGGATTGGCGCGACGGTCAGTTGATCCCGGTGTGGCACTTCCAGGCCGACGTCGGGATCAACGACGTCAACAGCGAATTCATCGGCCAAGGGACCCATGGCATTTCGGTCGCCGACGTCGACGGCGACGGGCGCGACGAAATCGTCTTCGGCGCCATGGTCGTCGACCACGACGGGACGGGGCTCTACTCGACCGGCCGCGGGCACGGCGACGCCCTGCACGTTTCCGACATGGACCTGTCGAATCCGGGGCTGGAAATCTTCATGCCGCACGAGAGCACCTCGATCGGCAATCATACGGCCTCGACCCTTCGCGACGCGGCGACCGGGCGGATCCTGGCGGCGCCGTTGGTGTCGCCGGCCGACGTGGCGGCGGGCAATTTTCCCGACGTCGGCCGCGGCGCGGCGATGGACATCGACCCCAACCACCCGGGGTACGAATTCTGGAACAGCTACAGCCCGAGCATTTACAACGCCCAAGGCGTGCCGATCTACGCCAAGCCGGCGAACATGCACACGAATTTCGGCGTGTGGTGGGACGCCGACCTGCTGCGCGAGACGCTCGACGGCACGACGATCGGCGACTGGAACTACACGACCGCCGGGCGGACGAACCTCGTCTCGTTCGCCAACAGCGGCATCAACAACACCTCGGCCCTGTCGTCGAACAACGGCACCAAGGCCACCCCGGCGTTTTCGGGCGACATCCTGGGCGATTGGCGCGAGGAGGTCATTTGGCGCACCAGCGACAACACGGCTCTGCAGATCTGGTCGACCACCATCGTCACGACCGAGAAGCTGTACACGCTGGCGCACGACACGCAGTACCGCTCGGCGCTGGCCTGGCAGAACGTGGGGTACAACCAGCCGCCCCACCCGAGCTTTTTTCTGGGGGCGGGAATGGCGCCCCAGTCGGCCCCGCTGGTCTACATGCCAACCCCCAACGGCCCCGCTGCGGGCGATTTCAACGGCGACGCTGCGGTCGACGGGGACGATTTGGCCCTCTGGTCGGCGTTCTACGGCCAAGCCGGCGGGGGCGTTCAACCTGCCGACGCCGATGGGGACGGCTTGGTCGCCGGAGGGGACTTCCTCGCCTGGCAGCGGGGATTCGGCACGAATCTGGCCGTGCCGGCCGTCGTCGCAGCCGCCAGCCCGGCGACGATCGACGAGCCGCTCGCCGCTCCGACGCTGGCGAGTTTGGCCCTGGAAGCTGAATTGCAAATCGGCCGCGGCGAGGCCGACGGGCCCCGCTCTACGAAAAATGCGCCCCTCAGCGACCGGTTCGCCAACCAGCCGGGCCAACCCCTTGGCCCCGGCCGCCGTGAAGCGCTCGCTGTCATTGACGACGCATGCGAAGAGCACCGCCGGCACTGGCCGACGACCGGTCGCCCGGACGCTCATGATCGAACTGATCCCGAGTCGCTGGATTTCGTTTTTCAGGAGATTGAAGAACTGAAAAGGGCGTTTCGCGAGCGCTGACACGAGCCTGCAGAAAATGCGTGACGAAACATCGCGATTACGCACGACGCCGTGACAGATTTTGCGCGGATATGCCAGGCTCGCGCGGGGCAGGAACGACACAGGTCCGATTTCACGCAAGGCCCGGTCGATTAGACGCAAGTCGCTCAAATCTATTGACTTACGAATTCGTTTCAATACAGTAAACTCCAGTTTGAGTGCGCGGCTTATAGCAGTCGCAACGCAAAAACGGGGCAGCGGCGACCGTCGTTCCGCCTGATCGAGTAACGACAACCAAGCGCCGTTCTCGGCGCCTTTTCCCCTTCTCAGTTCGCAACTTTTTCCCACGGTGCGTTTGCAACGATCGGGCCTTGTCATCAAGGCCTGAACTCATGCGAATCGTCCGCGCCGCGACTTCGCGGCCAACAAGTCGCCACGCCCCCCCGTCGAGCGACCGGTCACTGATCGGTTCGTCGCCCCTATCGTCGCTTACTTCGAGCCGGGAGCCTCACTTCATGCGATCACACCAACGTCTCCGAATCGTCCTGTCGATGTCGGCAATCTTGCTGACGGTCCACGCCAGTCTCGCAACCGCCGCCACGTGGACGACCAACGGCGGCGGCAACTACGCCGACTCCGGCAACTGGAGCGGGGGAGTTCCGAACGCCGCCGGCGCCATTGCCGATTTCAGCACGCTCAACTTCAACGGGGACAATTCCGTCACGCTCGACGGGTTGAGCCCGACCCTCGGCTCGCTGCTGTTCGGAGATACGGACAACGCCGGAAGCCCGACCAGTTGGGAACTTCGCACAAACGACGATCCGTTGCCGACGATCACGCTCGACAACAACGCCAGCAGCCCGGTGATCACCGTCAACCCGCTCGGCCCGACCGGCGGCGGCTTCGACGATGCTTACATCGGCGTCCAACTGGCGGGGACGAACGGGTTCACGAAGAACGGCGCCGGGACATTGACCATCGGCGCCCCGGCCGCGGGCCTCACGGGCCCGATCCTGTTGAACGCCGGTACTTTGCGGATTCGGGACGCCGGAACCTACGCCGGCGGCACGGCGCCGATCACGATGGCCAACGGCACGACACTGGAATCCGGGATCAACGGGTTCTTCTTCACCGGCGTCTCGCTCGCCAGCGGCGCCAACGCAACGATCAAACTGCTCGGCAACAGCGGTACCGTACAGCATGTCTCGAGCCCAGGGGCCGGCGAGACGCTCAATCTGGAATTCGCCGGCACTGGCGTCTATACGGCCCAGGGCAACGGTTGGTCGACCGGCACGTTGGCCAACGTCAACGTGACGGGGCTCAGCGAAGCGGGCCCCAGCCAATTCCGGCTGCGGATCAATCGTCCCGCTCCGGAGAACTTCAATGCCAACGCATTTGAGGCCGCAAACGTCAACCTCGTCAATGCGCGGGTGTTCGCAGTCACCAATAGCCAGGGGAACAACGTTCCGATGGCCTCGCTGACCGGGGACGCGACGTCGGTTCTCGCCGGCGGAAACAGCGGCACGGCCGTCCGCTACATCATCGGCAGCAACAATCAAAGCACGACCTTCGCCGGCACCATCGACGGGCTCGGCGGGCTGTCAATTGACAAGGTGGGCACGGGTACGCTCACCCTGTCGGGCGGCGTCAACGAAACGAATTCTCCCGTCCTGTCGCAACCCACGACGAACTTCGCCCGCGAAGCGGGGGTGATTCGCGTTTCGTCCGGCACACTGGCCACCAGCGGAACGTTCGACCACTTCAAGGGGGGGCAGACGACGTATAAGACCACCGTCAACGTCCTGCCGGGAGCCGTGCTCGACGTCTCCGGCTCGACCAATACGTTCTACTCCGAGCCCTTGCAGCAATTCACCGGGGCGGGAACGATCCGCGGCGCGTTCAACCATCAGGCCGGGTTCATCAATCCGGCGGACGTCAGCATTGCGGGGACCAGCAACACCAACAACGTCGGCGGCGGGGCGATTACGGGCCTCACCAACAATCTGCAGCCGACCGCAGGCACGATCACCTTCGACGGCAATCTCAGCTTCAACGGCGGGACGATCGTCTATGACATGAACGCCACTCCCGGCGGCGACGACCTGATCGCCGTGACCGGGACGACCAACCTGGGGAGCGGCGGCACGATTCAGCCGAACTTCCTCGCCGGCGCTCCCGCCCCGGGACTGACCTACACGGTGCTCAACTCGGCCGGCGGCTTCAGCGGCAGCACGACCGGCTGGAACGTCGCTTGGTTCGGTCGCGGCACGGCCCCGACCGTGGTCACGAACGGCAACCTGCTGCAATTCACCACGACTGCCGTCGGGGCCGTCGGCGACGTGATCTGGACTGGCGCCAACAGCGCCAACTGGGACATTCAAACGACCCAAAACTGGACTCTCGGCGGTTCCCCCAACACCTACTTCGAGGGGGACAACGTCACGTTCAACGACACGGGCGCCAACACCGCCGTGAACGTCGCGGCTGCCGTGGCCCCCAGTTCGGTGCTCGTCAACGCCTCGACGAACAGCTACTCGTTCTCCGGTAGCCCGATCGTCGGAACCGGCGGACTCATCAAGCGAGGTTCGAGCACGTTGACGCTCAACTCGACCAACGGGTTCAGCGGCGCCGCGGTCATCGAGGCCGGAGCGGTCGTCTCCAACGCCGCGGGAGCCGTGGGAACGGGCGTTCTGGAACTGCAAACCAATACGACCCTGACTCGCACCAATTCGCTGGCGAACACCGCCGTCAACATCAACGGCACGGGAGTCGTGATCAACGACAACGGTTCGACGACCGACTTCGGCTTCCCGGCTCTGACCGGCTCGGGGAGCGTCACCTACACCCATGATCAACCGACTGCCACCAAGACCGTCTCGATGAACGCCTCGAACACGTTCTCCGGAACGATCACGTTCGCGGCGCAAGATCCGGGCAGCTTCATCGCCATCCGGGCCGGCGGCGCCAACAACGACTTTCCCAACGCCGTCGTCAACATGACCCGGACCTCGTTCGCCAATCGCAACGGCGGGTCGGGCTTGGCCGTGTTCAGCTTCGGCGAACTGCACGGCGACGCCGACAGCAGCTTCGCGGGCTTCGGCGGCGGTTCGACCGCAGTCCCCAACGCCCAGTTTGAGATCGGCGGGTTGAACACCAACTCCGACTTCGCCGGCACGATCTCCGACGGCACGGGCGGCGGCGGGGCGGTGGCCGTTTCCAGCGTCCGTAAGATCGGCACGGGAACGCTGGTCCTGTCCGGCGCCAACACCTACACCGGCGACACGATCGTCGACGGCGGCACGCTTAGCATCTCGCAGCCGTATCTCAACGGCGGCGCCGACGTGTACATCGCCACGGGCGCCGTACTGGATCTCAACTTTGGCGGGACCAACTTCATCGACTCGCTGTTCCTCGCCGGCGTGTCGCAGGCGATCGGCACCTACGGCGCCATCGGTTCCGGGGCGACGTTCCAAAGTTCGTTCTTCACGGGCACAGGCCTCCTGCAAGTGCAGACCGTGTTCACCCAACCGGGCGACTTTGACAACGACAGCGACGTGGACGGGGCGGACTTCCTGGCTTGGCAGCGCGGATTCCCCGGCACGTTCGACGCGACCGATCTGGCCGATTGGCAAGCCAATTACGGCGTCGGCGTCCCCGCCGTCGCGGCGGCGGGAGGGGCCGTAGCCGGCGTCCCCGAACCGGGCGCCATGCTGTTGGCCGCCGTCGGCGGGTTGGCTTGCCTGATCGTTCGCAAGCGATCGGCGTGAGCGTCCGACGCGAGTCGGACAAAGTGAAAAGGCGGCGACGCGCTGCGGCCAACCCTTGGGGGCAAGGGTTGGTCGCAGCCGTTAGGCCTCCGGCAAATCGACCAGTGGCGGCTGCTCAAATCCCCGTCCCCGCCGTAACACCAGAGTGCATGATGCGTCGCCCTCCCCGAGTGCCGTTCGTCGCTTCCGATGTCCCCGCCGTCCGGGGACGCAGTCCGCGGACGCCGTCGCCGGCCAATTCTCATCGAGCCTTCACGCTCGTCGAACTCTTGGTCGTGATCGCCATCATCGGCGTCTTGGTGGCGCTGCTGTTGCCGGCAATCCAGGCCGCTCGCGAAGCCGCTCGGCGAACCGACTGCATCAACCGCATGCGGCAGATCGGCATCGCCGCGATGAATTATCACGACGCCAACCGCAAGATGGTTCCTCACTCGACTGTGCCGACCCATCTGAGCAGTCAGGCCCGGTTGCTCCCCTACATGGAGAACAAGGCGGTCCATAACCTCGTCAACCAGACCACGCACTGGCGCGACGTGAGCAATCGCGAAGCATTGCTCACTCCGGTCGAGTTCTTCCGCTGCCCCAGTCAGGCTTCCATGGAATGGACCGACATGGGCCACCTGAGTTGGTGGACCGCCGGCCCCAAGGAGGACAACCTGCGGTGCCATTACGTAGGCAATCTCGGCGCTCGCCCCGGGCCCGCTGACCCCGGCATCAACAACTCCAACGGCTGCCCAGCAGCCGGCGGGGGACGCGGCGGCGGAACCTTCACCTACCCGCAGAGCACCTATTACCAACAATCCTGCGATCTCGACGGCAACCCCAGCGGCAGCTCCGGCGGCGTCGCCACTAACGGCGTCATCTTCCCCAACAGCAACATCGACTTCCGCAACGTCACCGACGGCACGGCCCAGACGATTATGTACGGCGAGTGCTCGTGGGTCGTCGGCCTGCAGTATCCGTGGATCGTCGGCGCCGTCTCGTGGGGAGGCACGTCCGACAGCGCCTACGGCTGGGTCCACAATGCCAAGAACATCTACCACCCGATCAACTCGAAGGCGTTCACCGCCGACCCGACCAGTTCGGCTTGGACGCCGGTGGCCAACGTCACCAACGTCAGCCTCGGCAGCATGCACCCGGGGGGTACGCACGTGCTGATGTGCGACGCGTCGGCCCATTTTCTGAGCGAAAGCATCGACCTGGAGGGAGTCTACCGACCGCTGGCCAGTCGCGACTCCGGGGAAGTCGTCAGCGGGGCGTTCTGACCGACTTCTTAACGCCGGTTGTCGCCTGCGACCCTCCAGCCGCTGGAATTGAGACTCGAGCCCATGTCGCTTCGCCTTCTCCCTCGCTCCCGACGACCGCGCAACTCTGTTTCGCCGGCCTGCCTCGGGCTGGTCGCGCTCGCCCTCGGAGCCTCCGCGGGCTGTTCCGGCTCAGACGCCAAGTTGGCTCCAGTGACCGGCGTCGTGCGATTGGACGGCAAGCCCCTCGCCTCCGGTTTGGTCACGTCCTGGCCTGCCGGCGGTCGCAGCGCCTCGGGATGGATTCAAAGCGACGGAACCTTCAAGCTGGGTACGTTCGGCGAGGGGGACGGCGCCTTGATCGGCACGCACCGGCTCACGGTGACCGGCGCCTCGCAGACCGCGTCGGGACCGCCCGACTATGACAACGATCGGCCGGCGGCGCAATCTCGGAACACGCTCATCCCCGCGAAGTATTCCAACCCGGATTCGTCCGGACTGTCGGTCGAGGTGAAGTCGGGCGTCAAAAACGTCGCCGAGCTAGAGCTCGCAACGAAGTAGCCGCACCCGGCGTCGCCGCAGCGTTTCAATCCCCGCAACAGCGCCGACTTCGCGCGCCCGCGCCGGCAAGTGCCGCAATTCGGATCTAAAGGAGCGAGGACGATGCCCGTCGCAGCAGCAATTCCGGCGGCCCGGCGCCGACGGTCGGGTTTCACGCTTGTCGAACTGCTTGTCGTGATCGCCATCATCGGGGTGCTCGTGGCCCTGCTGCTGCCGGCCATTCAAGCGGCCCGCGAAGCGGCGCGGAGAACGGACTGCATCAATCGCCTGCGGCAATCGTTGCTGGCGGCGCTCAACTACGAATCGGCGATCGGCAAGATCGTCACGCACGGCGACGTGTACGTGGTGAACAACGCGCCGGCCGGCGCGCTGAGCAGCCAGGCTCGTCTGCTCCCCTACATGGAGAACAAGGCGGTTCACGATCTGGTGAACCAGAACGCCCATTGGCGTGACAACTCGAATCGCCTCGCCCGCTTCACGCCCCTGCCGTTCTTGCGATGCCCCAGCGGCAAGGATCTGGAGCTCACGGAAGTCGACGCCGGCATGAACGCCACGCTTCCGCCGGAGTTGAACGCCCTCCGCTGTCACTACGTGGGCAACATGGGCGCCCGGCCCGGTCCCCGCGAGGACGGAACCTCCTCGGGCTGCAATCCCCCAGGCGGCGGGCGCGGCGGCGGAACGTGGCCCTACCCGGCCAGCACCTACTATCAGGCTTCCTGCGCCGATCCCCCCGGCACGTCGTCGGGAGGGGTCGCGATCAACGGCGTCATCTACCCC
Organism: Pirellulales bacterium; assembly: GCA_019636345.1. NCBI lineage: Bacteria > Pseudomonadati > Planctomycetota > Planctomycetia > Pirellulales > Pirellulales bacterium. The sequence goes on from JAHBXQ010000005.1 coordinate 83,842, forward strand.
CTCAGCAAGTTGCGCATGGGCGCCATTTCGGACGGAACCTCGAACACGATCATGTACGGCGAGATGTCCTGGGACGTCGGTCCTCAGCAACCATGGATCGTCGGCAGCACCTCCCTCGACGGTTCGGACTGGGTGGGCGGGTCGCTCGGCTTCGTCTACAACGCCAAGAACGTCCGTTACGCCGTCAACGGCAAGCGCCCGATCGAGGACGACGGCTCGGCGACGCTCGACCCTCCCGCTCCGTTGCTTACCGACATCAGCTTCGGCAGCTATCATCCCGGCGGCGCCCATGTCGGCATGTGCGACGGCTCGGCGGAGTTCGTCAGCGAGGACGCCGATCTCGAAGCCGTGCTCAAGCCGATGGCCAGCCGTTCCTCGGGCGACATCTTCGAACGGCAATAATCGGCAATTCGGTCCCGTGCGTCGCAGGCGCGATCCGAGGGCTTGGCAGCCCCGCGGTCCGGGCTCCGCTCGGGGCGCGCTCGCGCCCCCGTTCAACCCTCAATCAAGCGGCGGCGCCGCCCCGTCGGCCTCGAACTCGTCGTCGTCGTCCTCCGTGACTGAGATCGCCCACTCGGGGTACGGGTCGCCGGCGCCCCGCATCGCCCGCCACAGGATTCGGTTGAGTACGTCCTCCGGCGCCCGATCGACCTGTTTGAAGTTCAGTCGCGCCGACACCAGCGCGTCCTCGCGTAACATCGGATCGGCGATCTCGGCGACCGTCGGGTTCATCTCGTCCAGCGGCGTCTCGACCGGCACGGCCGTGAACGGCGCCAGGTTCGGCTCGTCTTGGAAGCAGTCGAACATCGGGGTCGCGCTCGCGTCGAACTGGTTCATCGGCGGGAGGCCCAGAATCTGCTCGATCGTGCGAATGACGCTCGTCGTGTTGTATTGCGTGCCGACGACGGCGCCCCGTTTGGCGTAGGGGCTGGCGCACAGGGCGATCGTGCGGTACCCGCTCACGTGGTCCCAGCCGGCCTGGGGATCGTCTTCGATCGCAAAGATCGCCGTCTCGGGCCAGAACTTCGAGCGGCTGAACGCCTCGACGATCCGCCCCAGGGCCAAGTCGTTGTCGGCCATGCAGGCCGCCGGGGTCGGACAGCCGGGGCTCGTCCCGCTGGTGTGATCCTGCGGCAGGCAAATGATCACGAGCTGCGGCATCTCGCCGGCGGCTTCGAACCGCTTGAGGTCGGCCAGCACGTAATCGGCTCGCCACTGGTCGGGAACCGACATGTTCCAGCCGACGAAATCGACGGGCGAAAAGGGCCGCAGGCTTTCGACGCTCGGCCACGACTCGAACACGACCTCGCTCCCGCCGGACTTCCACGCCCGATAGCACGCCGCGAAGTCGGGCTCGCCGGGGCGCGACTCGTCGCGCCACCGCACCGCAGGCCCCATGAACTCGCCGTAGTTGCGCAGCGTCACGCCGTGCTCGATCGCATTGTCCCACAAGAACCCGCTGGGGGCGTACGCCAGGGCGTCGTCCTCGTCGACCCCCATGCCGTCGGGATAGCTCCGCGGAAAACCCGCGAAGCTTTTTTCCATGTAGTCGGTCGAGTACGCGGTCGTGCTCCACTGGTGCCCGTCGGCGCTCAGAATGCCGCTGCAATACGCGTTGTCCAGCAACACGAACTCCTCGGCCAGCTTGTGCTGATTGGGGGTGATGCGGCGGCCGAACACGCACAACTGCGGGTCGCCGTTCCCCTGCGGCAAGTCGCCCAGCACCTGATCGTACGTGCGATTCTCCTTGATGACGTACACGACGTGCTTGATCAAACTCGGCTCGCCGATGCGTCGGGGAATCGCCCGCGGCGGTTGGTCGGGGCGCGGCGGCAGGCGCGCCTCGGCGATCCGCGGGGCGCGCTGGTTGAGCGCGACCCGCTGCGACAGTTGCGCGAGCGTCTCCTCGTCGGGCAACGGAACCATCGAGACCGAGCCGAAATAGTGATGCGTGTTGAATCCCTCGGCGTCGAGATCCGGATGACGCCGACGCTCGGTCGGCAATCCCTTCACGTTCGCGACGGCCAGTCGCCGGCGCCGCGGGTCGAACGCCAAGGCGCCGGGATACCAGCCGACGGGGATCAGCCCCGCCAAGCGCGACCGCGCGGGATCCTCGGCGCGGAACTCGAACGTCGCGATCGCGTTCTGCGAGCCGTTGGCCACGTACAGTCGCTCGCCGGACGAGTCGAACACGGCCGCGTTCGGCGCCGCGCCCAGCAGCTCCGCGGGACTCGCCTTGGCCCACAACGTCGCGACGATCCGATCGGCGGCCGCGTCGATCACGGTCAGGGTGTCGCTGGCGGCGTTGCAGCACACGACCAGCCGGCGGTCGGGCGAAACGGCCAACCCGCTGGCGTGCAACCCGGTCGGAATCTCGGCGACGACCTCTCCCGCGGCGAGGTCGACGACGCTCGCCGAACCCTCGCTGGCGATGTGTCGGCGCGGATCGACCCGCACCGTCGTCCCCCGGCCGGCCGGGCCGGTCAGGTCGTCAGGCCCGGGGCGCCGACCTCCCCAATTGCTGACGTACGCCTTGCCGCCGACAAGCGCCACGTCGTACGGAGCGACCCCGACGTCGAAGGTCCGCAGCACCTTGCCGTCGGTCGCGTCGAGTTCCAACAGGCGATTCGAAAGATTCCCGCACACGTACAGCCGAGCGCCGTCGCCGCTCTCGGCGATCCCCGCCGGGATTTCGGCCGCCCGGCGCGGGGCGTTCGCCGCCGGCAGCGGCCAGTAGTCCGCGGGAACGATCCGCCCCTCGGCCTCGACGCGAAAGACCTCGACGAGCCCCTCGACGTTGCTCAAGTAGAGTCGCGATCCGTCCCCCGAGAACCGCAGGCCGGTGTAGCTGACCTGGCTCTTGCGATCGGGCTGCAGAATGTTGGACGAGGCGGGTTTCGAGCGCACGATGCGGGCGTCGTCGCTTGGAAACGGAACCCGCTGGTTCACCTCCCCTGTTTCGGGATCGAGCACGACCAGCGCATTCGTTTTGCCGGTGACGACCAGCGTTCGTCCGTCGGGGGAGAGCGCAATCGCCTGCGGCCGCATCCCGGGCAGGTCGATCAGCTTGCCGTACGGCGTGACGATTTGATTGACCGGCGTCACCGCGGTCCCGTCGTCGCGCCGGCCGACCGTCGCGTCGGCGGCATGCAGGTCGGCGAGGCTCTCCTCGGCCCGAACGAACCCGTACGTCAGGCCGCACCACAGCAGCGCCCCAAGCGGCGCACGCCGCCCGCCGGAAAGGAAGTTACGCAGCATTGTGCCAACCATGCCGTACTTGACGTCAGTGAGCCGACCGAGCGGCGCGGCGCAACGACAGTCGCCGCCTGGGGACAGTGTAAAGTCGCCCCCCGGCGCCGGCCATCATGCGAAACGGCATTGTCGCAAATCTTCACGGAGGATCGTCCCCGGGTATTGCGCAAACAATCTGCGAGAATTCACCGGCGGAGCGTTACGAGGAACGCGAGTCGGGGCGGACTCCGCGGTGCTGCCGTCCGCTTGCCGGACGTCGCTCGCCGCTGCTCTCAATAGTGAGGATCTTTCAGCAGCTTGCCGTCGGCCCGATGGCCCAACTGGGCGAGCACCTCCGGTTCGAGGTTTTCGCTCACATGCCGGACCGAACCGTCGGCGAAGGCCGCCAGGAAGATGCCCGGGTGCGTACTGCCGAACCCGCCGACGTGGAGCGGATCGACGCGAGTCTCGGCCGAACTTCCGGACGGCGAGCGCCGCTCGCGCGACTCGCGCCACGATTCGATCCGGCCCGTGTTCCGCAGCGTGGCGGGGGTCCCCGACGCCCACCCCAACCCGTTCTGTTCGTCGGGAAACATCTCGGCCAGCAGAATCGTCTGCGAACTGCCGTCGAGCATGTCGCGGTAACGGATTCGGCTGTTGAGGTAGAGCAGCCCCGTGTTCTTGGCGTCGATCGGCGCCTCCTCGTGATGATGACAGCCGGCGTAGGTGCTGTGGGCGAAGCCGCCCCGCTCGCTCCGCTCCCATCCTGGATACGAGGGGCACGTCATCAGCGCCAGCGACACCTCCCGCACCGCCTGATTCTGCGGCGCGTAAGCGCCCGCCTCCTGGTCGAACAGTCGATAGGCGTTGTACTGCTCGATGTACGGCAGGATTTGCACGACCCAGCTCACGTGGCGGCCGATCGGCTCGTTCCGCACCGGGCCGTCGGGGTTCAGGCACCCCGCGGGCAAAGACTCGCGACTGAACTCGTACCCGAGCACGGCCAAACCCAATTGGGCGACGTTGTTCTGACACGACGAACGCCGCGCCGCTTCGCGCGCCGCCTGAATCGCCGGCAACAGCATCGCCACCAAGACGCCGATGATGGCGATCACGACCAAAAGCTCGACGAGAGTGAAAGCTGTCACTCGTCGCAATCGAACCCCGCGGCCCGCGCCGCTGTTCGCCGAAATCGGCGCCGCGGATTCGCCCCGGCGTTGGTCTCGAGTATGCGGGTTGGCGTTCATGGCAGACGTTCTCCTGACGGGGACGAATTGAGAGGATGAATCGCGGTCAGCGAACTGCGGACCGAGCGCGGGGAGTCGGGGGCCAACGTCGCCGCGACGCGAATCCGGCGCGACTGCTCCGCGCCGGCGAGGGGCTCGACGGCAATGACGACTTCGCCGGCGGCGATCCCGGCAAGCGACTCGGCGTCGAGCCGCCAGGTCTCGCCGGCGTAACCCGGGTCGTCGGCCAAGGCGCCGACGGCTCGCACGAGCCCCGCCTCGACCAGCAGCACCGCCTGCCGCAGCTCGCTTTGGTCCTGGACGTCGTGCCGGGATCGCAGCCCGGCGCGCAGCATGTTCGCCGCCAGGGCGAACGCAACCGCCGCGCACGCCAGCGCAGCCACGAGCGTCGCTCCCCGGCGCCGAAGAGAAGGGCGCACACCGTCGTTCATGGCGAATCCTCCTCGGCGACGCCGATCGCGCGCCATCGCATGGGGGTCGCGGCGATCTGCAACTCGTAGGGCAAGAACGAGCTTTCGTCAAAGTCGAGCGGCGCGACCGTCAATTCGGCCCGCGGGGGCGACTCCGCCATCCGCAATTGGCACCGACGGCGCGGAGGAAAGACGTAGTATTCGCGACGTTCTTCCCCGCCGGCCAGCGGTTCGCTTCGTTCGACTCGTCGCCCGGCGACGCGCCACTCGACGGTTCGCTCGGCGCCAAAGTCCAGCCGCAGCCGCTGCGGGTCCGGCTCGAAGGTCGCGTCCCGGCATGCGGCCAAATCGGCGCGAAACTGTCGCGACAGCCGCGCCGCCGTGCGCTGCAGGTCGACCTGCTCTGTCGCCGTCCGCTCGCTGTGCCTCGCCGTGGCGATCATTTGAATGCCGATCCCCAAGAGCGTCGTCGCAAACATGATGACGACGAGCGTCTCGACGAGCGAAGCTCCCCGCCGGAGGCGATTCATGGCGATTCTCCCTGGGGACTGGCTGGCGAGTCGCCCTGTGCGATCAACCAGCCGACGAGAGCCCGCCGCCGCTCGCGCCCCGGCCCGTCGCTCCACTCCAGGCCCAGTTCGATTCGCGAGCCGTCGGCGTCGTCGCGCAGCAGACCGACGAGCCGCGGCTGGTCGAGGGCGTCGACAAGGCGGGGCGACGGCGCCAGATGTTCCAGCGCCGCCGCCGCCTCGTCGGGAGGGAGGAGCGTCAATCGATCGAGTTGGTTGGAAAGCTCTTCGAGCACGAGTCGCTCGTGCCGCGTCGCGACCGCCAGCCGCCCCTGCTGGACGATGATCGTCGCGACGATTCCGACGGCGGTCGTCAGCACCCCCGCGGCGACGATGCATTCGACGAGCAGCGCCCCGCGTCGCTCTCGGCGGAGGAGACGATTCATGACAACCCTCCCACCAGATTGTTCAGCGGAGCCATGATCGCCACGGCCACCAGCAGCACGGCCAACCCGACGACGATCACCGCCGCAGGGAACAGGACGTCGGCCCAGCGATCAAGCCGCGCGAGCGTTCGGTCGCGGCGCGCTTGGGCTAATTGCCGCAGGGTCCAGGTCCGCTCGTCGCCCGGTTCGGCCCGCTGAATGACCGCGACCTCGGCGGGCGCGGCCAAACCGACCGCGGCGAGGCTGCCGAACAACTCGGCGCCATGATCCAGCTCGTTCCGCACGAACAACAGCCGCCGGCGGATCGAGGGATCGTAGTGGTACCGGGCCAAGGTCGACACGGCCCCCGCCAGCGGCCGGCCGGCGGCGGAGGCGGTCGACAAGCAGCTCCACAGTTGCCCGATTCGCAGACTGGCCACGGGGCGAAACGCCCGGCCGTAGACCGAGCGGCTCAACCAACGGGCCAAGCCGCCGCGGGTGACGACCAGGGCGAACAACAACAGCGCCGCACCGAAGAACACGACAGGCAACACCACATGGAACGCCCGGCCGGTCGCGATGAACGCCTGGAGCGCGGAGGGCGTTTCCAGCGAAAAGTCGCCGAAGATCTCGACAAAGCTCGGAACAACTCTCACAAGCATGAACGTCGAAACGACGATCAGCGCCGCGCCGAGTCCGAAGAAGTACCACGCCCCGGTGCGATATCGGCGCCGGACGGCGAGGGCCGCCGATTCGTCGCGCTCGGCGATCTCGGCGAGCGACGCGGCCAGGGTCCCGCTTTCGCTGCCGAACCGCGCCGCGAGGACCGCTTCGTCGGCGACGACGCCGGGGGTCTGTTCGAGCGCATCGGCCAGCGGGATCCCCCCCGAGAGCCGGCGGGCGAGAGCGTGCAGTTTACCGCGGTAGAACCAGCGGTGCTCGCGCGCCAAGGCGTCCGCGACCGGAGCGAGCGGGACTTGGTTCGCCGCTCCCGCGGCGATCATCCGCAGCGTCGTCCGCTGTCGCGCCGCTCGTCCTTCGCCGGGGCGCCAGGGGCTCAACCGCCACGGCGGCGGCAGCAAGTCGCGGAGCCGCCCGGCGCCTTCGCCGGTGCGCACAAGGTCTCGCAGCTTGCCAAACCACTTGCGGAAGGTGGGAAACGACTCGGTCATGAATTTCTCAATCTGCGTGCGATCAAGGCAGACGAAACGCCTGCCGACACATGGCCGCTATCCTGTGAGACTGTTGACGAGAGAGACCAATGGCTGAAACAACGCCAGCACGAAGACCAGCACCAACAGGCCGACGAACGCGATTGCAATCGGAGCGAACATCCCCAGTCCTTCGCTGCCGCGGCGCTCGACCCGCTCGCGATAGCTGGCGGCGAGCGCCTTGAGCATCGCCAGTTGCGTCACGGGAGGGATCGTCTCGTCGTCGAGCAAATGAACCAACGTCGCGGGGAGCGAGCGAACGTATTGCCGCGGCGCGTCGACCGCCGCCCCGCGGAGCGCCCCCCAGGCAACCGCGCCGCGGCGCAAGGGGGCGTTGCGACAACTCAACCCCGCGGCGGCGACGGCGTCGGGGAGCGACTGCCCCGCCTCGCGCAGATCGACGATCCGCTGCACCAGCGCCGCCGCGTCCGCGACGCTGCCGGTCGACCCGCTTAAGAATCGACCGACCAGCGGCGTCCCCCAACCCCGGCGGACGCACCACCAAAGCGCGCCGCAAGGGACAATCACGGCCAGCGCGACTCCGACGATCGGCCCCCAATCGCCGCGGATGAATTGCGACCAACTGACGACGGCCTCGGTGAGCGGCGGCAGGTCGAGCTCGAAGTCGCTGTAGATGTCGCCAAAGATCGGCGTGACCGCCAGCCCGACGAACGTCGCCGCGGCAAGCGCCCCGAGGGCGATCAGCAGCACATACGTTCCGGCCACGAGTCGGCTGCGCCACAGCCGGGCGCCGGACTGCGCTTCGACGAACAACTCGGCGAGCGGCTCAAGCGGCCGCCCCGTCGCGGCAGCCGCGGCGAAACGCGGTACCCAAGCCGCAGCCAAGCCACGGCTCTGCGGCGCCAACAGGTCTCCCGCAGCGCCGCTTCGCAGGTCCGCAGCCAATCGGGTCAACTCGCGCCGCTGCCGACCCCGGGGGAGTTCGGCCGCGTACGCGCCCAAGCCCGCCGCGAGCACGTCGCGTTGCGGACCAGCGGTCGGATTGTCCTGATCGGCGCCCATCGCCCGCTCACTGAGGGTTCGACAACTTAAGCAACATTTCGCCCCACGGCCCGAAGACGACCCAGCCGTGCAGCAAGACCGCCGCGCCGCCGACGACCGCACACGTCAGCGCCGGCAGCAAGACGCGCAGCCGGCCCGCCTGCCGTACGGTGCGATCCTCGTAGGCGGCGTCGACCGCCGCCAGCGCCGTCGCCCGATCGGGCGACGCAAGGTCCTCGGCCAGCGCCCACCGAAACAAAGGTCGCAACCGCGGCGCGGACGGGCCAAACGTCTCCCCCAAGCCCGCATCCGCGGCCAGCCCTTGCACCAGCCCCAACGACTCCTCCCACGGCACGTCGCGAGCCGTGAGCAGGGCAAGTTGGCGGGCCAAATGTCCTTGCTCGATCGTCGCCTCGTGCTGAGCGAGCCCGCGGGGACGCAAGCGCCGCAGCCATCCCGAGCGCTGCGCCGCGACGACCAGCGCCGCGCCGAGGGCCATCGCCGTCGCCGCTGGCCAGCGGGTGTCGTTGATCATGGCGAGCCGCTCGAACCGCGGCCCGGGGGCGAGATCGAACTGCTCGTAGATCGCTTCCTCAGGGGGCGCCAACGTGCGCGCGTTGACCATGATCCCCGCGACCGCCAGCCCCGCCACCAAGAACGGATAGACCAGCGCGCGCCGGACGATGCCCCGCATCTCGCTCCGGGCGACGGCGCGGCGACGCAGGGCGTCGAGCGGCTCGGCGAACGAACCCAGCCGCAAGCCGACGGCCAGCAGACTGCGATACGCTCCGGGGAGCGGAGTGCGCGGATTGGCGACCGCCTCGGCCGCACTCGCCCCGCGAGCCATCGGCACGGCGATCGCATGCATCGCCTGCTCGAGTCCCCTCCGGCAAGCGGCGAACGAATTGCCCAAGCCCAAGTCGAGCCGGACCCCCGCGCGCTCCAGCGCCAGGATGTCCTCATTCAAGGCAGCGACATCGTCAAGAGCGGACATGGTTGGTCAAGCATCGAGCAAAGGACGCGGCGACAAGTATCCCGCGTTTGCAGCGGCGACGGCGACCACGCCGCTCAGCCGGAGCCCAACGCGCAAGCGTCCAAGAGCCGCCGCTTAAGACGATGCTCGCCAACCGCGAACTTGTTTAGAATTGCGCGCCAAACGGCAGAAACCGCTGCGCTGCCAAGCGGTCGAAAAGGGGACGGGCACACGAACCGACTCCAAACGCCCCGACAGCAGACAGCAGCATTCTGGGAGCGCGACGGCTCCGCTTTTCAACGCCCTGCTATCGGTCGCCGTCGCGCGGCTGGCCGAGAAGCTCCGCTTGGCGGTGGCGCAGGGCGCCGAACAGGTCGACCATCGCCCAGGCCGGGCCGCCGACCGCGGTGACCGCTTGCCGACGGACCGTCAGGCTGAGTTGCCAAGCGTCGGCCGTGGCAATGTTCTCGGGGGCGAGTCGCAGATGCTGCTCGGCCCGGTGCGAGGCTCCCCACACCAGCAGCATCGCCGCCGCGGCCGCAACCGCCGCGGTCCAGGCTCCCGTGCTGACGCCCCGCTGGACGCGAGCCGCTTCCAGAGTTCGCGGCCGAAGATCGTCCGAAGCCCGCATGTAACGCCCCGCGGCCCGAACGCGAGCCTCAAGATCGGCCAAGTCGCCGGCGCCAAGGCGATCGTCACCGGAGGGGGGCGGTGGAAGCCGTTCACTCATGGACCGCCTCCTCCCGCCCGGCGCCGAGCAAGGCGTGCAGCTTCTCCATGGCGTAGCGATACCGACTGGCGGCAGTGAAGGTCGAGACGTCGAGCACCTCGCCGATCTGGGCGAAAGTCATCCCTTCCCAAATCTTCAGCACGACGACCTCGGCCTGGGGGACGGGGATCTTGCGCAGCGCGAGCCACACGGCCCGATGCGACTCCTCCTGCTCGACCTCGTCGACAAGCCGGCGGGCGAGCAGGTCGGAGAGATTGGCCACGAGCGACCACCGCTTCCGTTTGCGGGCCGCTTGCAGGGCTTCGTTCCGCACGATCCGCAGCAGGTAAGCCCACGGCCGCTGGGCGGCGGCCAACACCCGCGGCTGAGCCGCCACGCGCACCAGGGCCGCCTGCACCGCGTCTTCGGCGTCGTGCTGGTTGCGGGTAATTGCGCTGGCGTAGCGCACGAGCCGGTCCGCGGTGAGATCGTACAATCCCCCCAGCGCAGCGACCCCCGACTCGGCAAGCCGCTGCGACGCCCCGACGACGTGCTGTTCAAACGAAGTTTCCGGGCCCATCACCATTACGATGCGCGTCGGGGCGGGGATTTGTCTAGCGCGGAGCAAGAATTCTGGAAAAGCGGCAAATCGAACCGTGGGCAAAACCGGCTGTCGGCCGCATGAGACCGCTGCGGAAAACAGGCTCATTTGCGGGATTTTCGCCCTGATTGCAAAGCCCCTTCGTTGGGGCCGGCGGAGCGGGCGCCTACACTGGAAATACTGGCTCGAAAGGCTCCTCGGTCGCACTCCGTGGCGATGCCGAGAGTCAGCCGGCTTGCGCTCCTTGTTCCCGTCTCGTCTCCGCGGCTGTCTCGCCGCGATCGGTCCCCGCGAGGTTCCTGGTTGATGCTTCGTCGACTCACTCTGGCGGCGGTCGCGTTGGCGACGCTCGCAAATATCCCGTGCGCCCTGGCCCAACTGCCCGCCTTCCCCGGCGCCGACGGCGCCGCGCGAACCGTCACTGGCGGGCGCGGCGGCTTGGTCTACCACGTCACGCTGCTCGACAAGAACTTCAACGACAACCGCCCCGGGACGCTCCGCTACGGGCTGAGCGACAGCAACTTCGGCGGCCAGCCGCGCACGATCGTGTTCGACGTCGCCGGGACGTTCTGGCTCGGCCGCTACGGCGCCGAGAACGGTCACGACAACGGCTGGGACACCCAGTCGCGGTACAACCTGGGGAGCAACGTCACGATCGCCGGCCAAACGGCGCCGGGCCCCGTGTACATCATGGGGGGGCTCGTCAAGGCAAGCGGATCCAACACGATCTTGCGCAACGTGACGATCGCCCCCGGGTACGGGATGCGTAACTTCTCGCAGCCGGAAGCCGGCGTCTTCCCCACGCCCGGCACCTTCCCCGATCGCTACGTCTACGACGCGATCGACATTTCGGGGCAGCGGATCATGATCGATCACGTGACGATGGTCTACGCGACCGACGAGACCGTTTCGGCAAACGAGTTGGCCGACGACGTGACGATTCAGTTCAGCAACATCTCGCAGGGGCAGAATTATCCCCAAGCCGACGCCGAGGCGAGCGGCACGACTTATACAGGACACGCGCTCGGATCGCTGTTGCAAGCGGGCTCGAACGCCAACATCAGCGTCGTCAACAACCTCTACGCCCACCAGAAGGGACGCTTGCCGCGGGTCGGCAGCGAAGTCGGCACGGGGGCCTACAACGACTTCCGCAACAACGTCTTCTACAACTGGTTCGACACGGCCGGCAGCGGAGCCAGCGGGCAACCGAGCTTCAACAACTTCATCGGCAACTTCTATCTGGCCGGCCCCGGCGGCGACAATCCTGTGGGGGGCTCCAGCACGGCGATCACCGTCAAGGCGGGCGGAACGAACACCTTCAACGGCGCCAGTTCGTCGGCGACCCGGGTTTACCACTCGGGCAACATGCGCGACATCAACAAAGACGGCGACGCGCTGGACGGAGTCCTGCTCACCAACAGCAACTTCAGTTCGTCGAGCATCCAAGCGACCCCCTATACCCAAACTCCGTACCATGGCGTCACCCTCTCGGCGACCGAGGCGTACGACCGCGTGCTCGACTTCATGGGCGCCACGTGGTGGGACCGCGGCCCGGTCGACCAGCGGATCATCCAGGAAGTGCGCACCGGCACGGGCAAAATCATGGCCTGGGCCGACGACCCGTTCAACAACGATCCCAACGAAGGAACCGAATGGCGGGACATGCTCGCCCTGCGCGCCAACCCGGCGACCGGCGCCGCCCCCTTCTCCCGCGGCGCCGGCTGGGACTCAGACGGCGACGGAATGCCCGACTACTGGGAGCTGGCCCACAATCTCGACCCGCTGGTCGCCGACAACAACGGCGACTTTGACGACGACGGCTACACGAATCTCGAAGAATACGTCAACGAAATCGCGGCTTGGCCGGCGCCGCGGCCCCTGGAGTTCAGCGCCGCCACGAGCAACCGTTACGCCCAGAGCGGCAACTGGAGCACGCACTGGCAGCCCTCCCGCTTCGACGAGGCGCAGATCAACAGCGGCACGGCCGTCGTCGACGCGGTCGGCCAACATGCCGGGCGCGTGCTGATCGCCGGCGGAGCGGCCGACGTTGCGACCCTGGCGGTGAACTCCGGGTGGCTCGTCGTGCAGGATCAAATCGCCATCGGCGGGACCGCCGCATCGCAGGGAACGCTCGAGCTTGCCGGCGGGCTGCTCCGCGTCGGGCGGATCGAGAAGGGAGCCGCGGGGGCGATGAGCTTCACCGGCGGGGTCCTCTCGGCCGACGAGGTGGCGTTCTCGCTGGTCAACGCCGGCGGCGCCATCGCGCCCGGAATGGGAATCGGCCAGACGCGCATCTTCGGCGACCTGACGATGCAGGCCGGCGAGATCGCCCTCGACGTCGCCGGCCCGAGTTTTGGCCAGTACGACCGCCTGATCGTCGATGGCCATCTCGCCGCGGGCGGGGTCTTCTCCGTGACGCTCGACGCCTACGCCCCGCAGATGGGCGACGTCTTCGATCTGCTCGACTTCGGCTCGGCGTCGGGGGGATTCGTGATGTCGCTGCCGGAACTGACTGCGGGACTTGCCTGGGACGTATCGCAACTGTTCGCCAGCGGCGTGTTGGCGGTCGTCGCAGGGGGCGCCGACGATCCCGACTTCAACGGCGACGGGTTCGTCGACGGCAGCGATTTTCTGATCTGGCAACGCGGTTTCGGACTCGCAGGCCAAACCGGCAACGCCAACGGCGACGCCAATGGCAACGGAGCGGTCGACTCCGCAGACTACGGCGCCTGGAGCGCCGCGTTCGGGGCCGCTCCGCCGCAGACGACTGCCGTACCGGAACCGACCGGCGGGATGATTGCCGCCGCGCTGGCCGCACTGGCGTACGGCTCGCTACGGTTCGCTCGCCGGCGCCCCGACCGTGGCGGCCGTTGAACCGGCCGGCTGCGCGACTCCGGCCGCCGCGAGCAGGCGCTGGGCGACTTGCTGAACGGTCGCCGCGTCGATGGCGTACGACTCGGTCCGGCCGCTGCGGGCGATGTTCAGCCCAATCGTCTCGCCGTCGAGATTCACCAGCGGCCCGCCGCACTCGCTGGGCCGCAGCACGGTGTCGTGCTGCAAGGCGCGCGGAAACCCGAACCGCCGTTCGCTCAAGGGGCCGCCCGTCATGCTCGCCGTGTCGCCGCGACTGCCGCTGGTCTGCAGGCTCGACTCGCTCTTGAGCACCGCGACGAGCGTGATCCGCTGGCCGTCGCGGAGGATCTCCAGTTCGACCTCGTCGCCAGGGCTGAAACTGCGTACCCGGCGGATGAGCTCGACGCGCGTCGGCGTCGCCTCGCCGCTCACCGCGACGATGCGGTCCCCGACGCGAACCCCCGCTTTGTCCGCCCCGGTGTCGGGGCGCACCTTGGTGACGATCGGAGCGTTGAACTGATCAAGTTCCACACCCAGCACCCCGGCCTGCCGAGGCAGCGCCCGCGGAGGAACGCTCACGATTCCCACGGCCACCGGATCGCGCCACAACCCGACTGTCGCCGCCCAGGATCCGACCAGGGGACTCGTGCGCGCAAAGCGCACCGGAACGAGATCGTTCGTCTCGACCCGCAACAACGCCAGGTCGTACTCGTTGTCGAATCCGACGAGCGCGGCCGGCAACTCGCGCTCATCCGCCAAGACGCAGGTCGCCGGTCCTTTGAGCGAGGTGAACTTGGTCAGGATCCAACCGTCGGTGCGCAGGGCGGCGCCAAACGCAACGTCCCGCTCCTCGCAGACGATCCGCACGACCGAGGGGACGACCGGCTCGACGACCTCGCGAAACGCTTCGCGGACCTGGGGCCCGTTGGTCAGTCGCCACCGGGGGACGAAAAACTGATCCGCGTTGAACGGCAAATCGCGCGTGCCCGGCCCCTCGTAGGACTCGCCGCGCGGGCGGCTCCCCTGCCCTTGCGTCAGTTCGCTGACCACCGCGCCGCTCGCGGCGACGAACACGGCCAGCGCCAATCGCGCTAAGAACTGAAATGGTGCAGTCATGGTTCGACGGGGCTCGAGTCGTGGGGCGAGATCTCGTCAGTTCCAAGCGACGGCTGCAGGCCTCGGCGATCCAACGAGCGCACGGGCCGCAGTCGCCGGTCAGTTGGCCCGGCCGGGCGACAAGCCCTGGGGGCCCTTTTCCTTATCGGCAGGTTTAGGGGGCGCCACGGCCAATCGCGGGCGAAACTCGAGCGTTTCCTCCCCGCGGCGGACCTCCAGCAGCACGCGCCGTCCCGGCATCTTCGCTTCGACGGCCGCGATCAGCGCCTCGAAGGCGTCGATCGTCCGCCCGTCGATCTTGGTCACCACGTCCCCCGGCTTCAGGCCCGCGCGTTCCGCCGGCAGTCCGGGAAAGACCTGCGTGATCAGGCACGTCCCCTCCTCGGTCCGCCCCGCGACCCCCAGCATCGGCCGATCGCGGATCCCGTCGCCGTTGCGGTCGAACGGCCCGCCCCAGGACTCTCCCTTGTGCATCCGCTCCCAGCCGCGGCGGTAGGCGCCGATCGACACGTGAAAATTCTGGTTGATCATCGGTCCGATGCTGCTGTGAATGCCGACGACTTCTCCCGCGAGGTTCACCAGCGGCCCGCCGGAATCGCCCCCGACGATCTCGCAGTCGCTGCAGACGACGTCGTGCCCGGTGAACAGCACCCGCCCCAGTCGCACGGGCGGATCGCGCAGGGCGACGACTCCCCCCGGCTGCCCCGTGGCCACGACCCACGTCCCGGCGGCCAATTCGTCCCCCTCGGCCAGCGGGCAGTAGACAAGATCCGCGGGGGGGTCCAACAACTCGACCATCCCCGCGTCGCAGTCGTGATCCGCCCCCAAGGTGTAGCCGGGCAATCGACGACCATCGGGAAAAATGACGGTCGCCCGCTGGCCCGCCTCGCCGACGACGTGCCCGGCGGTGAGGATCAACCCCTCGCGATTGACGACGACCCCGCTCCCCATGCCGTTGCCGATCCGCAGACCGACCGTCGCCGGCAGGACCCGCTCGACGACCCGGGCGACCTGACGTTCGATTTGCCGCAAATCATCGACTGTTGCAGGGGACCGCTCGGCGAGCACTTTGGCCACCCCCGCAGGCAGATCGACCTTCTGGGCCCAGGCCGTCCCGGGGGAGAAAACCTGCGCGGCCCCGACGGCAATCCCGGCAATCAGCGACCCGAAACCAGCGGTGCGACGGAACAAGGGCAAGGCTCCGGCAAGCAAACGGCGACCGCCGCGGGCGGCCCGCGACCCCTGCATTCTCGCAACCCTTGCCCGTTACGGCAATGTTTTGTCCCCTGCTCCGCCCCCTGATCATGTGAAACCTCATCCCGCCCCTCGACCGATGTCACCTGTACAAACGCACTTGCGTCATGTACGCCCGTATATTAAGTTAGTGGCAGCGGGCGCGCGGTCGGACCGCCGCCGCAACAACCGTCGTCACGCGAACTTCGCCACGGAATCCGGAGCCAAGCCGCGACTGGCGACCTCCGGGACTCGAGCGAATCGCCCGCTCTGACCGGCGGATTTCGCGTTTTACCAGGGGGCACGCATGGCCATCGACCAACTCACCAAGCGGCAACGCGAGGTCTACGAATTCATCCGCGAGAAGATCCGCGGCCGCGGCTACGGCCCCACCGTCCGCGAGATCGGCGAGCACTTCGAGATCAACTCCCCCAACGGGGTCATGTGCCACCTCAAGGCCCTGGAAAAAAAAGGGATCATCACCCGCGAGCCGAACATGTCGCGGGCAATCCAGCTCTCCGACGTCGCCCGCGGGCACGGCATTCCGCTGGTCGGCCAAGTGGCGGCCGGCAACCTGACCGAGGCGATCGAGGAGGCCGAGACGCTCGACTTCGAGGAGCTGTTCCCCACCAAAAAGGGCTGCTTCGCATTGCGCGTGAAGGGGGACTCGATGATCGAAGCCGCGATCACCGAGGGAGACATCGTGATCGTCCGCCGCACCAAGACGGCCCACAAGGGCGACATCGTCGTCGCCTTGACCGACGAGGGGGAGGCGACCCTCAAGTACTGGTTCCCCGAGGCGAACCGAGTGCGTCTGCAACCGGCCAACAGCTCGATGAAACCGATCTACGTCCGCAACGTCGAAGTGCTGGGGGTGGTGACGGGGGTGGTGCGGAAGGTGGGGTGAGGCAGTCGCGTAAGATGAGAAGGCGCCCGGGGCGACGCCAAACGGTACAATAGCTCGGGGCGATGCTCGTTCTCGCTGAACTTTTGCGGAATCGGCAATGCATAACGAATTCACGGCCATCGTAGAACGGGACGGCGAGTGGTTCGTCGCCTATTGCCCCGAAGTCCCCGGTGCGAACGGTCAGGGCGTCACCCGAGAAGAGTCGCTTGAAAGTCTCCGCGACGCGATCTCCCTGATCCTGGATGATCGTCGCGAGGACGCCCTCCGAGGCGTGCCCGCTGACGCCGACCGGACCGTGGTCACGCTCGAATGAAACGGGCGGCGCTCTTACGACA
The DNA here is from genome assembly GCA_019636345.1 of Pirellulales bacterium. Lineage (NCBI taxonomy): Bacteria > Pseudomonadati > Planctomycetota > Planctomycetia > Pirellulales > Pirellulales bacterium. Next base: position 100,604 of record JAHBXQ010000005.1, read on the forward strand.
CTTGCGGCGACACGGCTGCATTCTTAAGCGAGAGGGTCGTTCCCACTCCTTGTGGATGAACCCAATGAACGGCGCAATGGAAGCCGTCCCCCGCCATGTCGAGATTGCCGATATCCTTGCCCGCAAGATTTGCAGGGGTCTTGGAGTGCCCGATCCAAAGTGAGTGATTGCCTCACCGGCGCCTCAGGTCGCGGGCGGCCTCGATCTCTCGTCCATCGCTCGGACCTCCTTCAGGGACCATGATTCCGGCCCCTGCTGATGCCACAGCGAGTCTGCCGTCGTGGCGCCGCGGAGCGCGCGGGCGATGTCGGCCGTTCGCCGGAGCGCTTCGTCGAGCGCCGCGGCCCACGGCCCGTGCTTGGCCCGCTGCCACGCGGCCTGGGCGAGCGGGATCGCCGGGTCGTCCCCCGCGGCGAGCGGGTCGGCGGGGAGCCGGTCGTAAAACAAGCGAAACATCGTCGTCGACGCAAAGAAGGCCCGCATGCCGACCTGGTCGGCCAGCGCCGCTTGCAGTCGCAGGCAGGCGTGCTCGTGAACTTTCTTCTCCGGCTCGTTGAGAAGTCCCCAATCGAGCTTCTCCAGACTCTCGGGCCCCTCGCACAGGGCGTGACAGATCTCGTGCAAGATCATCTGGGCGAGGGAGTCGTCGGGGTCGAGGGTCTCGGGCGTGCCGATGGTCAGCACCCCGGCCCCGTCCCACGAAGCGTTCACCTCGGCGCTCCGCTCGACGCGCATCCCCATCTGCGCCGCCGCCCGAATCCAAACGAGCGACAGGGGATCTTCGTAGGTCTGTTCGATGTTTCGCACGGGAATCGGTGCAACAGAAACGGGCTCGAGTGCCGCGACGATCAAACGCCTCGTCACGCCGAGGCTCCGGCTCGCAGTTCCTTCGGCAGCGGAAAGGAAACGGTCTCCTCGCGCAGCGAGCGAACCTCGACTGTGGCGGCGAACTTGTCGCGCAAGTAATCGAGCGTCGCCTCGACGACGACCTCCGGAGCGCTCGCCCCCGCGGTCACCAGCACCGTATCGACCCCTGCGAACCAAGCCGGGTCGAGATCCTGAGGCCCGTCGATCAACCGGGCCGGGGTTCCCCGTTCCGCGGAGAGCTCGGCGAGCCGCTGGCTGTTCGAACTGTTCTGGCTCCCCAGAACCAGCGTCAGTTGGGCTTCGTCCGCCAGTTTGGCGACCGCCTCCTGCCGATTCTGAGTCGCGTAGCAGATGTCGTCCTTCGGGGGCGCCGCAATCCGCGGAAACCGCTCGCGCAGCCGGCGGATAATCCGGTTCGCGTCGTCGACGCTGAGCGTGGTCTGGGTGAGATAGGCCAGCTTCGCCTCGTCGGCGACGCACAGGCGGTCGACGTCCTCGGGGGTCTCGACCAGGATGATCGCCTCGGGCGCCTCGCCCATGGTGCCGATGACCTCGTCGTGCCCCTCGTGGCCGATCAGGAAGATCGTGTACCCGGCTTCAGCGTACCGGATCGCCTCGAGGTGGACTTTGGTGACCAGGGGGCAAGTCGCGTCGATCGCTCGCAGCCGCCGCTCGCGGGCCGCGCGGCGGATTTCCGGCGAGACGCCGTGGGCGGAGAACAGCAGCGTCGCCCCCGCGGGAACCTCGTCGAGATGATCGACGAACACGACCCCTAAATCGCGAAACCGATTGACCACGTACTTGTTGTGGACGATTTCGTGGTAGACGTAGATCGGCGTCGGCAGCGACTGCAGGGCCAATTCCAGCGCCTCGATCGCCATGTTGACGCCGGCGCAGAATCCACGGGGACTGGCGAGCAGGACGTTCATGGGCGAGGGAGACAGGCGCGGGGGGAGGACGCATCCAGCGATCCTGCGATGATAACCGCGACTCCCTGGGCGCGACCACCCATGTCGTTCGCCCAAGCGACACGCCGCCCCTGGAGAAATGGCGCCGAAACTCGAGGCGAAGCTCGCGGCGTGAGAAGTGCGAATCCTAAGACTCCGCCAGCCTCGGGCCGAAGGGGCAAGCTGGCCTGGGAATCTGCCCGGCTCGCCCTGCCTGGGAGAGCCGCCCTGAAAACGGGAACGGGCGTCGGGGAAGGAGGCCGCCGACTCTTCGAGAGTTGGCGAGTCTCGGTCCCCGACGCCCTGGGAGCAATGCTTGATGTGCTGACTGACGCGGACGTGGTCCGCTGGATCCTCCCTCGCTCTATCGCGGTTTGCGCGGGGTCATGCGGCCCGGCTGCGGGTCGCGGGTGACGGCGTGCCGCCGGGGGCGAACGTACCGGGCTTCGAACTCGCGGAGCTGCGTGTTCAATTCGCTATTGAACTTCAGCCATGCTCCGAACTCAAGCGCCACGGGGGGCAAGCCGTCGAACGGCTCGGTGCGCGGGGGAACGGGGGTCGACATGGGGAGCCTCCTCTGTGATCCGACGCCCCATACCCCGGACTTGCTTTCCCGCAAGAGTCGCCCGCGGCACGCGACGTTGCCATCTGTACGGATGACACCACCGATCGGTTCGCGGTTCAAGGGCTCCGCGCTAATTACGCAGGGGGTCGCGGAAACCCACCAAGCCGCGGACTTCGACGGGAAATGCCGATCTGCAAGACGAACCGGGCTCCGCGGGGCGGGTTCACTCGCCGGCGGCAAGGCGACGCTGGGCGGCCGCGTTCCGTTCGGCCAAGGCCGTCATCTCGGCCCGGCTGAGGCGATCGCTGCGGTTGCGATCGCTGCGGCGGAGCAACTGGGGGAACCGCTCGGCCAGCCGCTCGGGCAGCTTGCCGGCGACCCAATGTCCGCCGCCGGGCCAAGAGGACCTGCCCGGAGAGTCCCAGATCGCCGCGGGTCTCGATCTGTCGTCGCTCGACGGGGGAAAGTTTGGCGACCTCCGCGGCGACGTTATCGATGCTGGCGCCGGAGGCTCAAACGCCCAAACCAACCAACAAGCTCTTCCGTCATCCTCGTTCCGCCATTCCCCCTCGCCTCTCCCTCTTCCGCCTTGCCGCCGGACAGCGCCGGCCAGTACACTCCGCCCCCTCAAATCGCCCCGCGCCGTTTGCGACAAGGAGGTCGCTGGTGCTCCGCCACTGGCCCATACGCACGAAGCTGCAGGTCGGGCTCGGCCTGCTGCTGGTCGCCGTGCTCGCGCTGTTCGGCAGTGCGCTGTTCGGACTGCACGCTTATCGCGGGCTGTTGCACTCCGTCGCGGCGCGCAGCGCCGAGTTGCCGCTGGCGAGCGACGTCCGGCAGAACGTCAGCAACCTGCGCGTCACGCTCAGCCGCGCCGGCGAACGGCTCTATCTGCCGACGACATTCGCCTCGTCGTCGCAGTCGACGTCGAAGTCGGCGTACGACTCGAACAACGACGGCGTCATCGACGCCTACGATTATGCCCCGCTGGACATGCAGGAGCTGCGGTACGCGTACGTCGCCCAGCTCAACTTGCTGGCCGAATCGCTGGCCAAGTATCGCGATCAGTGGGAGGAGAACAAGCACGAGGCGGACCAAGGCCTGGGCGACGACCTGGGCGAAGGCAAGACGCTGGCGGCCATCGAGAAGCGAATCGCCGCCCTCCGCGACGAGGACGCCCACGGGCAGGAATGGCTGCTCGACCACGTCCAACTGGGGCGGATTCGCGGCGAGGTCGACAAGCTGGCCGCGGATGTGGCCGCGCTCCCCAGCCATCTCCACAATCGCTTCCGGGCCCTCGCCGGCGACATGCGCGCCCGGTACCGCACGGCCATCGTCGTCTCCTGGTTCACGGCCGTCGTGTCGTTGGTCGTCCTGTCGGGCGCCGGGCGGGTGTTTTACAAGTGGTTCGCCCATCCGCTCGAAACGCTCGTCGACGGTTCGCGCAAGGTCGCGGCGGGCGACTTCCACCACCGCATCCGGCTGGCCACCCGCGACGAAATGGGAGAACTGGCCGACGCAATGAACGCCATGACCCAAAGGTTCTGCGAAATCAACGACAGCCTCAACGAGCAGGTCCGCGAACAGGCAAGCCAGATGGTCCGCAGCGCCCAATTGGCCAGCGTCGGCTTCCTGGCCGCGGGAGTGTCGCACGAAATCAACAATCCGCTGGCGTCGATCGCCCTGTGCAGCGAGTCGCTGGAAAGCCGGCTGCAGGAACTGCTGGCCTCCGCCGGGCCCGACCGGGCCGCCGACGTCGACGTCGCCCGCAACTACCTGCAGATGATCCAACGCGAGGCGTTCCGCTGCAAACAGATCACCGAGAAGCTGCTCGACTTCGCCCGCCGAGGCGATTCGCAGCGGGCGAACGTCGAGCTCCGCGAGCTGACCGCGGGGGTCATCGAAATGGTGGACCACCTGGGCCGCTATCGAGACCGACGCGTCGAATTGCTCGCCGGGCCCCCCGTCGTGGCGGCGGTCAACGCCCAGGAAATCAAGCAAGTCATTCTCAACCTCGTCACCAACGCCCTGGAAAGCATGGACGCCGACGGCACGGCCCGAATCGAAATCGGCAGCAACGCCCGCCAGGCGACCATCGCGGTGTCGGACACGGGCTGCGGACTCTCCGACGAAGTGCGCCAGCATCTGTTCGAGCCGTTCTTCACGCGCCGCAAGAACGGACAGGGGACCGGGTTGGGGTTGTCCATCACCCATCGCATCGTGGAAGACCACGGCGGCCGGATCACGGCGGAGAGCGAGGGCCCCGGTCGCGGGTCGCGGTTCACCGTCACGTTGCCGCTGGCCGCCGCCTACAAGGAGTCGCATCATCGCCGCCAAGCCGCTTAACAGCCCCGGGCTGTCGCTGTTGTTCGCCGACGACGAGCAGTCGCTGCAAGAGCTGATGAAGCTCGAACTGCCGCGGCTCGGCCATCGGGTCACTGTCTGCCCCGACGGCATGACTGCGGTCGCGGCGATTGAAAAGAACGCCTACGACTGCATCATCGTCGACCTCGACATGCCGGGACTCGACGGCATCGGCGTCATCGCCCGCTGCAAGGAGATGTCGCCCGAGACCGAGGCGGTCGTGCTGACCGGCAAGAGCTCGCTGGAGACCGCCATCGCGGCCTTGCGCCACGGGGCGTTCGACTACCTCACCAAGCCCTGTCGGCTGATCGAGATCGAGGCCTTGCTCCGCCGCGTCGCCGAGAAACGCCGGCTCGAGCAAAAGAACCGCGCCCTGGAGCACCAAGTCCGCCGACTCGCGGGCTCGCCCCTGCTGATCGGCGAAACGGCGCTCATGCAGAAAGTGCGGCTCTTGATCGAAAAGGTCGCCCCCACCGGGTCGACCGTGCTCATCCTCGGCGAGACCGGCACCGGCAAGGAACTGGTCGCCCGCAGTCTGCACGACCAGAGCCCCCGCGCCGGCGAGCCGTTCGTCGCGATCAACTGCGGCGCTCTCCCCGAGACCCTGATCGAGAGCGAACTGTTCGGCCACCGCAAAGGCGCCTTCACCGGCGCCGAAGAGAACCGCATGGGGCTGTTCGAGGTCGCCCACGGCGGCACGCTGTTCCTCGACGAAATCGGCGAGCTTCCCAAGTCGATGCAGGCCAAGCTGCTGCGGGTGCTGGAAAGCGGCGAAATCCGCCGCGTCGGCGAGAACAAGCCGGTCACTGTCGACGTCCGCGTGGTCTGCGCCACCCATCGCAATCTGGCCGAGATGGTCGTCGCCGACGAGTTCCGCGAGGACCTGATGTATCGGATCAACACCTTCGAGATCCGGTTGCCTGCGCTGCGCGAGCGGATCGAGGACATCCCTCACCTGGCGCGGCACCTGCTCGCCCGGCATCGCCGCGGGGCGGTCGCCCACGACGCGATCGCCGAGGACGCCGTCAAGGCGCTGCGGGGCCACGTCTGGCCGGGCAACGTCCGCGAGCTGGCGAACGTGATCGAGCACGCGACGATCCTGTGCGACGCCGGCCCGATCCGCGCCGAACACCTCCCCTCGCGATTCGACAGCCGCCAACTGGTCGGCGCCGCACGCCTCAAACCGGGGGTGATGAGCCTTCGCGAGATGGAGATGGCCGCCATCCACGACGCGCTCGACCGCCACGCCGGCAACAAACCCAAAGCGGCCGAAGAACTCGGCGTCAGTCTCAAGACGCTGTACAACAAACTCAATGCCGCGGGGGAGATGGAGAAGTCGGCGTAACGCTTGCCTGAGCGGGGCGTCAACCCGCGCGCAACCGATCCAACACGATTTGGCATTATAAGTCGTAACGTATATACTCGTGTTGTGGGATGTCGAGTACACCGACGAGTTTGAGGCGTGGTGGGACACTCTCACCCCGTCCCAACAGAGCGACATTGACGCCTGCGTCGACGTGCTCATGGAACGGGGCCCGAACCTCGGCCGGCCATACGTCGACTCGGTGAACGGATCGCGGCATCCCAATATGAAAGAATTGCGGACTCAATCGGGGGGCGACCCGTTGCGAACATTGTTCGCCTTCAACCCGGAGCGCACGGCCATCCTGTTAATCGGCGGGGACAAGACGGGGGATGATCGCTTCTACGAACGCATGATCCCCGTCGCCGACCGCCTGTACGACGTGCACTTGATGGAACTGGAGACGGAGAACCAGGCGCGAAAGAAAGGGAACGGATAATGGCAGGACGACACCCGTGGAAGCAGCTTCGCTCAAAGATGAGCGAAGAGCAGCGCTCGGCTGCCGTCAGCAAGGCCGAGACGATGCGGATCGGCCTGCTCTTGGCCGAGATTCGCGAAGAGCAGGGCCTGACGCAAACTGTCCTTGCTGAGCGGCTTGGCGTCCGTCAGCCAAACATCTCCCAGATAGAGGCGGGCGAAGAAATCCAACTCTCGACGCTGCGCCGCCTCGTCGGCGCCATGGGCGGCCGCATCGCGATCAAACTCCCCAACCGCGAAATCGTGCTGGAGACGTTGGAGGTCGGGAAGTAGTCGGCCGCACCCGACAGATGCCTCGGGACATGCCCCTGCGCGACCTGGAAATGGCCGCCATTCACGACGCCCTCGACCGCAACGCCGGCAACAAACCCAAAGCGGACGACGAACTGGGCATTGTCATGGCGCACCTTTCTTCTGCAACCTACCTATAGCATCGAAGGGCTTGGATGCTCGAACTCAACGTTCAGTATTGACTCGCCAAGATGTTCGCACGGCTGCTCCAACTCGGACGGGGCGAGCAACACAAGCGTCACGATGTCCGCCTGGATTTGCGGCGGCAGCTTGTCGAGGAACGGTTCGACAATCGAATCACGGTCGTCACGCGGCATCGACTCGAACTTCGCGTCGATCACCCTAACGCGGAGCGAGGCGGAGTTGTACCGATACGCGTCAACCCGATCCAAGCCCTCGTTGCGCAGATGATCTTCGACCATCCGGGACTCGTCCGTTCGCATGGACTCCCAGTCGGACGTTTGTTTCGTCGTCATAATTGCAATTGCCCTCTCACCCAGTCGTGGATTGCGACGCAAGTCCTAAGAAACCCCCTCGTCTCGCCGCGATTTCGACGTCCCGTTTCGTACCGCAGGTCGGTCTTCCAATCGAAGCGTCGCATTCTCCTTGCCAATTCCGGAGTCAGGCGAACGCCGAGATTTCGCAACTCCCCCAAGAGCGTTTCCAACTGATGCATTCTAGCTCCCGATGAGATTCTGGACAATTTGTCAGGCCGTTCGTCAACCGGCGTCCTTTCAAGGATCAATGCTTTGAGCGAGCATTCCACTCCGTATCCGCCGACGTATTGCGCGTCGAGCGTAAAATCAGCGCCCAGCAACGCTTCCGCAGCGTTGATGCGCTGTGCTGCGACTCTCAAGAAATCACGACTCGTCTGGGGCTGCATCTATTCAATTGGACTCTGCCGACGACTTCCTGACGGCGAACTCTTGTTGTTGGGTGAGTCTTTTCCGAAGCAACTGCAAATTTTATTCGGAGGAGCGTCCAAGGTATGAAGACTGTCAAATGTAGCGTTCGGCCGGAGGCTGCTTCAAGATTGCAGGTCGGAAGCCCCCGCAAGGCATGACGTCCGCAAAGTGACTCCCAGCGGTGCTGAGCGAGGTTCCAAATTGCCCCAAGTTTCCTGTAGAAATTGAGCCGCCATCGCGTGTAGAACGAGGGCGGCAAGTCGCGCTCGGCGACGAGCGGCGCGTGACCTGCGAACAGGCGACGACAGACGCTGCCCGGAGTTTTGCACGGCCGCGCGGGATTTTGCTAGCAAAACTCCGGCCGGCGGCGATTGCGGCGCAATCGCAAACTGTTGCTCCGAAATCCCTTAGGGCCGCTTGACCCTCGCCGTTGCCCTGACTTTTGCACAGTGAATGGCGATATTATTGCTCACCAGCAAAATGACGCCCTACGCATCCCACTCGAGCCGCACGACCTCCATGTCTCCGCCGAGCATCGAGCCAGTGCGGCGCACCGTCGCCTGCACTCCCTCGGCCAGGGCGATCGTGTCGCCGTCGCTGACGACTTGTTTGCGGTCGAGCAGGTAGTGGGCCGCGTTGTAGGCGTGGCGGAGCAGTTGTTGCGGTTCGCCTTTGAAGAGCGGGACTTCGATCTCGCTTTGTCCCAGTGCGGCCAAGCCGGTGGTATAGAGCCGCAGCACGCTCGCTCCCTCGATGACGCTCGTGTGCGCCGGCTCGATGCGAAAATCAATCCACAGAAACAGCGGCAAATTCGCCAAGGTCGAGGGACCTGCCTGCTCGACGAAGTCCGCCGGGCGATGGACCAGACGCCCCGGGCCCCACAACACGCCGCAGGCCGGGGCGGCGGCGGCCAGCGTCGCCGTCCAGCGCGTCAGCGTCAACGCGGACTCCATCGCCGAGCCCCCCTCGTCGACTAGCGTCACGAGCAAGTGGGCCGGGTGATCACGCAACTCGTCGGCCGCCGTCGGCCAGTACCACGCGGCGCTCGCGGGACCCTCAAGCTGCGACCACGGGATCGGCCGGTCGATCAATCCCGCCGCGACCGTATGCTCGCCGATCGTCGCCGTGAGCAACCGCTCGGTCCCTTGCCCCAGGTTCGGCTCAGGCGAGCCCGGGAACTGCGTCCGGTACGTCACGGCAATGGTCTCGGCGGTCGGCAGCTCGATCCGCGACAGGGGAACCAACGTCAGCCAGCGAAGCGGATTGGACATGCGTACGAAGCGTGAGCGGACAGTCGCAATGGGTGCAACGAGCAATGGGTGCGATCGGCAAGCTGGCGGCAACGCCCCAGCCGGAGGGCCACGCCTTCCGAAAAATCGCAGTCGAAATTGGAACCCTCGTCCTCCGGACCGCGTGGCGGTCCGGCCCAGGGGCGGGGGTCAGGGTTCGCGCCGGGCTTGGACAATTCGCGCAAGGCCGTTGGAATCGTCGAGCGTGTCGCCCCGCGCGAGGCCGGGGGCGGCGTCGATCAATCGCTCGACGCGCTCGGCGATCGCGGGGCTGATCTCCATCAGCAGCCACCCGCCCGGGGCGAGTCGAGCGGGCGCCGCGGCGAGCAGCCGCTCGACGACCATCGTGCCGTGCTCGCCGCCATCGAGCGCGAGTTGCGGTTCGTACCGGCGCACGTCGTCGGCCAGCGCCGCAAGTTCGGCCGTCGTCACGTACGGCGGGTTGCTGACGATCAACTCAAAGTCCCCGCTCGCGGGAACGGCCGCGAACAAGTCGCTCTCCACGAATTCGATCCGTTCGGCGACTCCGTGCTTCTCCGCGTTGCGGCGAGCGACCGCAAGCGCCGCGGGACTGACGTCGACGGCCGTCAAGCGGACTTTCGGGTTGTGCTTGGCAAGACAGACGGCGATGGCGCCGCTCCCCGTGCCGACGTCGATCGCCTGGGGGGCCCCGTCGGGGCGGGCCTTAAGCAGGTCGAGCGCCCGGACGACAAGCCCCTCGGTCTCGGGGCGCGGGATGAGCACGTCGGGGGTCACGGCGAAGCTGAGCGAGAAGAACTCCCGCTTGCCGACGAGGTACGCCACCGGCTTGCCCGCGGCCCGCTGCTTCACGAGCTCGCGAAAGCTGGTCCGCAGTTCTTCGCTCGCGGGCTCCTCGAACGCGGCATACAGCATAATCCGCTCGCAACCTCGGGCGTGGGCGAGCAGCACCTCGGCGTCAAGCCGCGGACTCTCGGCCCCGCGCTCGCGCAGGAATTCGGTCGTCCAGTTGAGCAGCCGGCCGATGGTCCAGGGGGCGTCAGACATGCGGGGGGCGTGCCGATTGCAAAAATGGGAATTGCAAATTGCAGACTGGCGGACGCATCCCGATCGCGAGACGCCGGAAACGACTCCCTACTCGTCCATGTCGCCGCGCAGTTGCTGGCGGTCGTAGTCGACCAGGGCGTCGGTCACCTGCTGGAGATCGCCGGCCAGGATCTGGTCGAGCTTGTAGAGCGTGAGTCCAATGCGGTGGTCGGTCAGCCGATTGTCGGGGAAGTTGTACGTGCGTATCCGCTGGCTGCGATCGCCGGAACCGACGAGCGTCTTCCGTTCGTCGGCACGCTTCTTGTCCTCGGCCTCGCGTTTGGCCTCGTAGACGCGGGCCTTGAGCACGCGCAGGGCCTTGGCGAGGTTCTTATGCTGGCTTTTTTCGTCCTGACACTGCACGACGATGCCCGTTTCGTAGTGCGTGAGCCGCACGGCGGATTCGGTCTTGTTGACGTGCTGCCCGCCGGGGCCGCTGGCGCAGAACTTGTCGAGCCTGTAGTCGTCCGGCTTGATCTCGATCTCCACGTCCTCGGGCTCGGCCATCACGGCGACCGTGGCCGCCGAGGTGTGGATGCGTCCCTGGGTCTCGGTCGCGGGGACGCGCTGCACGCGGTGGCCGCCGCTCTCGTAGGCGAGCTCGCGATAGACCCCCTCGCCCTCGACGGCGAGCGAGATTTCCTTGAAGCCGCCGAGTTCCGTGGCGCTGTGATCGAGGACCTCGATTCTCCACTTCTTGGTCTCGGCGTGCCGTTTGTACATTTCGTACAGATCGCGGGCGAACAGGGCCGCCTCGTCGCCGCCGGCGCCGGCGCGAATTTCCATGACGCACCGCGTGCGGTTCGCGTCGGCCCCGCCGAGGGTGAGGCCCAAGAGCTCGTCGTAGATCGCCTCGCGCTGGGCGATGAGATCGGGAAGCTCGGCCTCGGCCAATTCGGCCATCTCGGGGTCGTCTCCCTCGACCATCCCGCGGGCGTCGGCGATCTGGCCCGCCAGTTCCTTGAAACCGCGGTACTTGTTCGCCAATCGCTCGAGCGAGCCGCGCTCGCGAATGACCGCGGTCAGCTTCGTCGAGTTCCCCAACACCTCGGGATCGACGAGTTGCCGGTCGAGTTCTTCGAACCGCGCGAGTTTTTCTTCGAGAAGTTCGCGCATGGGAGGGAGCAGGCCGGAGGAAGGAGGAAGCGGCAAGCCGGCGGGTCGCCAAACACAATGAGCCGCACGCGCTTGCGTCGGGCGACCCCGCAGTACAGGGGGGGCGCGCGGCTAGCGCCGTCGGCTCACGAGGCCCGCAGGGGGCCGGTGCGGCAAGGCAGCTACTTCTTCTCGTCCTTCTTCTTGCCGCGTCCGAGGCTGGCGTAGCCGGCGGCCGCGAACTTGTTCTTGAACTTCTCGATCCGGCCTGCCGTGTCGACGAACTTCAGCTTGCCGGTGTAGAAGGGGTGGCACTGGCTGCAAATGTCGACCTTCAGCTCCTTGCGAATGCTGCCGGTGACGAACGTGTTGCCGCAGCCGCAATGGACGTGCGTTTCGTGATATTCGGGATGAACTCCTGCCTTCATCGTCGCACCATGGTCTTTGCCGGCCCCTGCGCCGTAAGGCGGGGACGCAGCGTGTTCGGAGGGGCCAACCCCGACGGGGGCCGGCGAATCCCTAAGAATACCGGCCTCGCCGGCCACCGACAAGACGCACCCCGCGAATGCCGCGCCCCCCATTTGCCAAATTGACGGGTGGCTGGGGTCGAACGAAGTGAGCCCCCAGCGGATTCCCTGGGGGCTTCGCTGCGCTGCGACCCCAGCCACCCTTCCAAGGCCGCAAATGGTATCACTACCCCCGCGGAGGTCGCGCCCCCATGTTCGCGACCCGCCGAAATCCCCGCGAAATCGGTTGTTCGGCCCGCCAGCCTTCGCGAGTCGCCGCAAATTCAGGGGACGTCGTCCACCGCGGGCGATTCAGCCGGGGAGGAGATCTGGGTGCTCCACTGGCGAGCAAGCGCCTGGTTGCCCGGCCATTGGGGGGCCGTCCGGGGGGTCTCTTCAAGCAGCTTGATCGCCGCCGCGAAAAGTTCCGAGCCCCCCTCGGCGTCGCTCTCGGCCAGCCGAGCGAGCGTCCGTGCCAGATTGTAGCGGGCGCCCTCGCGCCACGGCCCGTCGGGGGCCGCCTGCAGGGTTCGCTTGTCGAGCCAATTGCGGGCCGCTTCCAGGTTCCCCAGGTCGTAGCTCAACAGCCCCAGCCAATAACTCGCCGCGCGCTTCGCCGCGATCGAAACCGCTCGCTTCGCGGGGTCCAACGCTGCGAGCCGCGCCTCGGGCATCAGCACCCGCTCGTGGTAGTAAAGCGGGATCGCATCACGATGCCCCTCCTTGGGGGTCGCCAACGGGTCGTCGCGTCGATCGCGGGGAACGTCCTTGTGCCCCATGAAGTGCAGCGTCCGGGCCTTCCACAACTCGGGGGCCTGTGCGAACGGCGCGAATTGCTCGACCTCGGCCGTGCGCGTCGACGAGCGGGTTGAGTAGGCGCCGGCCAGCCCGGCCAACGTTCCGGGCCACAGCGACGTGGCGTCGATCGGCGCCGACTTCAGGCGCTCGACCATCCCCGGCACGTTGGCTGTGAGGAAGACGAGTTGCTCCCCCTTGAGGGCCGCTTCGAGTCTCGCCGCTCGCCGCGTCAACTGCAGCGGCGAGGCGACGATCTGAGCCGTGACGTGCGTCAAGTCGGACTCGGCAAGCGGGTAGGGCGCGTCCGGCACGTCGAATGCCCGCACGAGCGCCGGGGTCGCCTTCAACTCGGTCAGCGTCGCGATCCCCCCGGCGCCCGGCAGCGGCAGACCGTACTCGGGATCGAACAGCAGCCACCCCTGTTCGCCGAGCGCGGCCAGGAGCGCCCGCGCCGGTTCCGCGTCGGCCGCCGGGGCGAAGGCCATCATCGCCGCAGGGATCCTCAGTTGCCGGCACAACTCCACGAAGACCCACGCGCGGTGGTCGGCCGAACCGTGGCCGTAGGCAAGCGCCTGCCAGGGAAGGTGGATTGTGCGGGCGGCGTCCGGATCGTCCAGTTGAATGTTTCGCACCACCCAATCGAACAGCGCAGCGGCCGTGTCGGCGTCGGTCACGGCGGGGCCGCGAGCCCAAGCGGCGACATCGCGGGTCCAAACAGCTTGCTGCAGGAGTCGCCCTTCGTAGTCGGCGAACAGCCCCCCGTCCAAGTTCGTCGGTGCGATCGCCTCGGTCGCGCCCTTGGCGGTCCGCAACTCGGCCGGCCAGGAATCGACCAAGGGGGGCGCAGGCCAAGTGTCCGCAGGGGAGCCGATGTTGCGCAGCCATTGGTTCGCCCGTTCAACCAACTGGGCCAGCGCTCCCGCGTCGGGAGTCGGTTCCCACCCTAGCGGCGGCTCGCGGTTCACATCGTACTGATCGAGCGCCCAACGGATCCGCTCCATCCGCTTGTCGGAATAACGCCAGATCTCGACCCGCTCGGGATACTCGACCGCCTGATTGAGTTCGACCCCCAACAGCAGCGCACTTTCAGGGTCCTGGAGATCGAGCCGACGGACCGGAATCTCGATCGAATCGCGTTCCTGGATGCCCATCTCCTGCATCTGGCGCGATTCCTCGTCGGCGTCGTCGACTTTGACATAGTAGATTCGCACCACGTCGAGCGGCCGCACGCCGAGGGTGCGGAAGTTGGCGTTGCCGGTCGTGACGCGCAAGTAATTGACGCCGGTCTCCGGCGAGGCGGGATTCGGGGTGATGATGGCCCGAATCTCGCGGCCGTCGGAACTGTTCGCGGCGGTGAGCACCGGCTCGGCGGGAGCGAGATTCAGGTCGTTCCGCTCGGCCAGATCGTTGAGCGATTCGGCGACGCTCGCCAGGAGCGCGTCCCCCTCGGCCCGCTTGCCTCCGCCGGCGCCGGCGCTGCGTCGACCGCGCTGCGCTTGGGGCGGACCGCAACCTGCGACAATCAACCAACACGCGACCAGCGCAACCAGCGACAAATACGCCCCGACATGCATCCGCCGGGACCGAGTGCAGAGAGGAACAGGCATCGCAATTCGGAAATATCAGGCGGGAAGGAGTCAGGCCAGCCGGGCGGTGTGCAAGCCCCCCCGGCGGCGCGGCGATTTCGGCTCAATTCGCAGCCGACGACGGCCCTGCTAGAAATCAGCCTCGGCCACGGCGCGAATCGCCGTCAAACGCTTCATCATAGGCTCGATGGCCTGCAAGGGCACCATGTTCGGGCCATCACTGGGCGAACGGTCGGGGTCGGGATGCGTTTCGCAAAACAGTCCGTCAGCCCCGACGGCCATCGCAGCCCGGGCCAGCGGCTCGACCATGTCGCGGTTGCCCCCGGTCGCTCCCCCCAGCCCTCCCGGTTCCTGGACGCTGTGGGTGGCGTCGAACACCACCGGAACGCCCAAGGCCTGCATCTGCGGGATCGAACGCATGTCGTTCACCAGCCGGCCGTAACCAAAGAACGTACCGCGCTCGCAGACCAGCACGTCGCGGCAGCCCCCCTCGTCCAATTTGGCGACGACATGCTTCATATCGCCGGGAGCCATGAATTGGCCTTTTTTCACATGAACCGGCCGGCCGGTTGCGGCTGCGGCGGCCAACAAGTCGGTCTGCCGGGCGAGAAAGGCGGGGATCTGCAGGAGGTCGACCGCCTCGGCCGCCGGGGCGGCTTGGCCGGCCTCGTGGACGTCGGTCGTCACCGGCAGACCCGTCGCTCGCTTCACTTCCGCGAGCATCGCCAGCCCGGCCGCGAGCCCCGGCCCGCGCGGCGAAGCGATGCTGGTTCGATTCGCCTTGTCGAACGAGGCCTTGAACACAAGCTGGATGCCGAGCGAGTCCGCGACCCGCTTCAGTTCGACGGCGATCTCCATCGCTCCGTCGAGATCCTCCAGAACGCAGGGCCCGGCGATCCACAACAGCGGCTCCCCCTTGCCGCAACGATAGGGGCCGATCTGGGCGGGGTTGTGTAGCACGCAGCAGACTCCCAGGCTCAACACGGTGAGGGAACAAGCAGGTCTCAACGTGAGAACAGCCCTCGGCAGGGCGCCTGTCCCCGCAGCGGCGACATCGTCCGCAGACAGCGCCGGGTACGTTCCGCCCTAGCGGCAGCCTAGGGGATAACCCGATATTTGACAACGGGTTACGACGGAGTCGCCCTGTCGGACCGTCTCACATCGAGACTAATCGCCGCCGATGCGTCAGCTTTTCCGAGGCGCGGGCAAACAAGTGTCTGATATCGCTACCAAAGCGGAGTTTTGCCCGAGTGAAAACCGAACGCACGGGGCTGCGCCGGCTCGCGGCGACGCCTGGGATTCGCCCGCGGACAAGACCTCAACTAGCGATGGCATAACGGCTTATGAGCGAACTGCCGTTAGCTGCGATCGCACGTGCAACGATTGGCACGCGAGGTGCGTTCCAATCGTCTTTGCGTGGCGCCGACCCTCGTCGCCGCCACGCCTCAATTTGCTGGCCCGCGGGGCCTCGGACGACCGTCGGTTGAGCAGTTCACTTGCCCCTGACTGCTGAACCAAGCCAATGCGTATTTGGCTCGTCCGAGGCCCGCTTTTTTTGCTGCATTCAAGGTCGGCTCGCAAGCGTTTCACCAGCCGCGTTTGACTTTGCGGCCCCAGACCGGGCCCGGCGTCTCGCTGTGATAGGGCCGCCTCGTCTTGAGCGCGAGCAGTTTCATCGCCTCCGGGACGTCGCTCTCGCGGAACGTGCCGCCGTTCGCCTCCGCGATGAGCTCCAGCTTCGCACGACTCGCCGTGCTCCGTCCCAGCCCGACGGCGATCGAGTGAATCGCAAACCGGCGCGTCTCGCCGGCCAGCAAGTACTGCAGTTTCTTCTGACTTTGGATCCGTCCGTCCGAGAGCAGAAACACGGTGTCCGGGCCGATCGACGCGGCGGCGGCGAGCGCCTCGTCGACCGAATCGCCGAGACAAAGCTCAACCGTATCGAGCCAGTCGTCCAGCAGTTGCTTGTTGCGGTCGGTCGGCTTGACGAACTGCATCGCTGGCTGCGGGTAGAACAACGGGTAGATCGTGTCGCTGTAGAAGATGACGTAGAACTCCTGCTGGGGCGTCAGCGCATCGACGCAGCGGCGCAACTCGGCGAGCACCGTTTCCAGTCGTCCGCCTTGCATGCTCCCCGAGTTGTCGAGGATGAACACGATGCGGCGCCCTTCGATCTGCAAGCCGAAGAACTCGGCCTGCGGGATGTCTCCGCGCCCTGTTGCCTCGCCGGCGGCAGCGAGTCCGTCTCCGGCGAACATGGCGCCCACGTCGCCGAAGCCCGCGTCCCCCAGACCGCCGGGGGCAATGAGATCGGAAAGCGCCTCAGAAGCGGCGACCTCGCCCAGCATGGCGCCGCCGTCGGTCGTCAGTTCCTCCCCGGCGAACTCGACGAACTCCGTCAGAACGACTTCCTCCAGCGGTTCCGCCTCGGCGACGGGGATCTCAGCGAACAACTCCTCGTGCAGCGGCTCATCGACCGTCAGCAGCAGGTCAAAATCGTCCGCCACCCCTGCGATCGTCGCCAGACTCAAGACGACCAGCGTCGCGACATGCAGGAGAACTGAACTGGCGACCACCGAGAAATCGCGACGCATTCGGCGCACCGAAGCGGCCCGCTTCGCCGCGACTCGCACCGGAGGCGTATGCGGAGCGGCGCGACGAACTTCGCCGCGCTGATTCGTCGGCGGAACGCGCCGAGCGGCGGCGGCATCCGCAGCGTCTGCGGGCTCGACGTCGGCCTGCGGGGCGGGGTCTCGAGGGGCGCTCGTCGGCGCGGGCGAAAGCCGACGCGGCGCCGCCCGACGCGTTCGCCGGGAGCGAAACCGAGCGGGCGTCAAATCGCCGACAATCGGCGCAGCGCCGTTGGGCCGGCCTGCGGAGACCTCGACGAAGAACGTTTCCACCGCCGGGTCGACGGTCTGAACGTCGGCCGGCTCTGCAACGGCCTCGACTCCGTCGTCGATCCGCTGGGCCTCGGTGCGCAGTTCTCGCAACAGCGGCTTGCGCGCACCGTCGAGGCGGCGTTCGACGACGTCTTGCGGATCGATCGGCATGCCAGTCGCCCTTCCTCGCTGGCGTAGGCGCCTGCATTGCTGGCGCCGGAACGGGTTTTGATTCTAGCAGCGAGGCGCATGGAAATCCAAAAAACCCTTCTCCTTGGTGTGAAACCAGTTAGGGCGATCCTTTCGGGTCGTCTCGGGCGCCGGCGACGGTCCGAAAGCCCCGCGAGGCCCCAGGACTCACGTGCCCGACATCGCCGTCAACGCGCACTCCTGGCTACTGTGCTAGCAACCGCTGGCTCGCCGAACGCCTACGACGAACCTGCGGCTCGCGGACGGCTCGCAATCCGCGAGCCGCAGGCATTGCCAGCAGAGCAATCGGCGGCAGCCCTCCGGACATTCTGGAACTTCGACTGCATGAATCAGGCGGAGTTTGACGAATTATCCGGTCAGGTACTCCGTCGCCGGCGCGGAACCGCGCGGGACGAATTCTCGACCTGCGACTTCGCACCCTCCTTCCTCGCTCCCCTCGTCCTTCGGGCCCTTTCGATTATGAACCTCCATCCCAAACAGCGTCCCCTGTGGCAAAAGGCGATCGCTTGGCCGGCGTTGGCCGGCATGATGGCCTATAAGGCGTCGCATTTGCCGCGGCGCATCTTCCCGCGCGCCATCCGCGCGATGCTCAACAACTGGGACTACCGCACGTACGGCGTGCTGCTGAAGTCGGGCCTCAATCGGGCCTACATCGATCAGCCATGCGAATTCAAGATGCCGACGTCGTTCGAGCCCAAGGCGCAAGTCGCTCCGGAGTACCAGATGACTCCGGCCCAGATTAAGCAGTTCTACGA
Source organism: Pirellulales bacterium (assembly GCA_019636345.1). Lineage (NCBI taxonomy): Bacteria > Pseudomonadati > Planctomycetota > Planctomycetia > Pirellulales > Pirellulales bacterium. Next base: position 118,569 of record JAHBXQ010000005.1, read on the forward strand.
AGACGGCTTCATCGGCCCCTTGGACGCGTTCAGCCGCGAGGAGATGGCCGACTTCCGCCAGGACATGCTGGCGGTCGAGAACACGAACAATACGACTTTTAACTTCGTCACGCCGCGAGATCGGCACTTCGAGATGCCGCGGCTGTGGAACTACATGAAGCACCCGGCAATCACCGAGCGGCTGGCTCAACTGCTGGGTCCGGACATCAACGTGTGGCGCACGCAGATCTTTTTCAAACCCCCGAAGTCGCCCGCCATTCAGTGGCACCAAGCGAGCACGTTCATGGTCGAGGACTACCTCAACCCGGGGCTTTACCCGGAGGATCGCAGCGAGATCTTCCAATTGACCGTCTGGATTGCGGTCGACGACACCACTCCCGAGAACGGCTGTCTCGATTTCGTCCGCGGCTCGCACACGTCGGTTCGCACGATCAAGTTCGGCGGCGAGGAGGGCTTCTACAACGCCCAGTTCTCGCTGCAGTTCGAGCGTGATCCGTCGAAGTACGTGCGAATCCCCTGCAAGGCCGGGCAGTTCATCATCTTCACCGAGCGATGCATCCACGGCTCGGGCCCGAACACGACCGACCGGCATCGGCTGGCGTTCAACCTGCGGGCGATTCCGACCCACGTCCCCGTGTATCGGGGCGTGGAGAAGTACCGCAGCGTCTACAACGGCGGCAAGTACGATCTGAAGAACTGGGGGGTCGTCTCCTTGCGCGGGACGGACCGCCATCAGTTGAGCCGGACGATCGACATCGACGCCCTGCACCGCCAGCTCGCCGAGCGGCAATCGCAGCAGCGCCGGGCGGCCTGAGCGGGCCCCTGCAATCGACGACGCCCGACGTGCGGCTGCCGACCGCTCGGCAGCCGCACCGGCGTTGACGGAACCTGCAACGCCATTGTGACGATTCCTCTCTGATCAACTGACCCTATGCGCATTCTTCACGGCAAGTCGGCGCTTGTGACGGGGGCCGCCTCGGGAATCGGACGGGCCTTGGCGCTGCGTCTCGCCGCCGAGGGAATGCGGCTCTACCTGCTCGACGTCGACGAGGCCGGTCTGACGCGAGTCGTCGACGAGTGCCGACCGCTCGGCGTCGAAGCGATCGGCCGGCGGTGCGATCTCGCCCAACGAGTCGAGATTTCGGCCGCGGTCGCCGCGATCCTCGACCGCTGGGGCAGGATCGACCTGTTGGTGAACAACGCCGGAATCACCTACTACGGCCGCACCGTCGAGATGACGGCCGAGCATTGGGATCGACTTCTGGCGGTCAATCTTCACGCCCCGGTGCAGTTGGTCCGCGAACTTCTCCCCTCGTTCCTGGCGCAAGGCGAGGCGCATATCCTCAACGTGGGAAGCGTCTGCGGGCTGGTGGGCTTGGCGCGCGTGGCGGCCTACTCGACCAGCAAGTTCGCGATGGTCGGCTTCAGCGAGTCGCTGCGGTCGGAGTACTCGCACTGCGGCCTGGGCGTGACCGTCGTTTGTCCGGGGTTCGTCGATACGAACTTGTTCGCCACGGCGCCATTGGGCCCCGACCGGAAGTGTCATAAGATCCCGCCGCGGTGGCTGATGACGACGCCGGAGACGATCGCCGCCCGCGCCGTCCGCGGCATTCGACGCAACCGAGGGGTCGTCGTCGTGCAACCGTATGCGCACGTGATGGTCGGACTGAAGCGGTTCGCACCTTGGGCGTTGGAAGGGTTGAACCGGCTGCGGCGCAAACGGTCGCTGCCTGGCGGCGCCCCCGTCGCGGCCCCCGACCGCCGCGCCGCGTAATTGCAGCGCCGCTCGACGCGGACCATGGCAGGGCGACGTCTCCCCGGCGCCGCGGGGGGCGCTGTAGGCCGACCGCATCGTCGAGCGCCGCGGCGGCGTTCCGCGCCCGGTCCCCTCCCGCGGGACCTCGTGCTACACTGAGGCCGCGAGTCCTTGTCGCATCCGCCTCTGTCGAGCCCCCTTCGGAGATTTCCCGCCATGACTTGTCTGCGCCGCCGGTTTGTCGTGTCCTGCCTGCTTGCGGGGAGCGCCCTGCTTGCGGCGCCCTGGGGAGATGCGTTCGTCGCGGCGCAGCGGACCGCCGACGCGACCGCGGTGAAGCTCGCCGTCGGTTCGCCGTTCTCCGACCACATGGTGCTGCAGCGGGACTCGCCGGCGCCGGTTTGGGGCTGGTCGACGCCGGGCGCCACGATCGGCGTCTCGCTGGGCGAGAAGCAACTCGAAGCGATCGCCGACGAGTCCGGCCGCTGGCAGGTCGATCTCGGCCCGCTGTCGGCAAGCGACAAGCCGCAGTCGCTGTCGATACGCTGCGGGGAGGAGATGCTGAGCGTCGCCGACGTCCTGGTAGGCGAAGTTTGGCTCGCCTCGGGACAATCGAACATGGAATGGCCGCTCAAGTTGGCCAAAGATCCCGAGCAAGAAGCGGCCGCGGCCGACTGGCCCGCAATCCGCCTGCTGAAGATCCCCCACGTCACTGCCGAGACGCTGCAAGAGACCGTCGCCAACTCGGGGTGGAATGTCTGCACGCCGGCGTCGGCGCCCGAGTTCTCGGCGATCGGATACTTCTTCGCACGCGAGCTTCACCAGGAGTTGAACGTGCCGGTCGGCATCCTCAGCGTCAACTGGGGAGGAACGATGATGGAGGCCTGGACCAGCCGCGAGGCGCTCGCCGCCACGGGGACCTTCGCCCCGATCGTCAAGAGCCTCGCCCCGGCCGACGACCTCACCCCCGAGCAACGCGGGACGCCCAACCGCCCGGGGGTGCTGATCAACGGCATGCTCGCGCCGATGATCCCCTACGGCATCCGCGGCGTCATCTGGTACCAAGGCGAATCGAACGCGGGTCGGGCCAGCCAATACCGCGAGCTCTCCGAACTGATGATCGCCGACTGGCGGGTGCGGTGGGACCAGGGCGATTTCCCGTTCTTGTTCGTGCAGTTGGCCGGGTGGGAGCCAGGGGGAGCCAGTTGGCCTTACCTCCGCGAGGCGCAAACGCAGACGCTCGAAGTCCCCGCGACCGGCATGGCCGTCGCGATCGACATTGGCGATCGGCAGGACATTCACCCCAAAAACAAACAAGAGGTCGGCCGGCGGTTGGCGCTGATCGCACTGGCCAACACGTACGATCGCGACGTCGAGTTCAGCGGCCCGCTGTATCGCGATATGGAGATCGACGGCGGCGCGGTGACGGTCAGCTTCGACCACGCCGCCGGATTGAAGCACGAGGGCGACGCCCTGCGCGGCTTCCAACTCGCCGGCGCCGACGGCAATTTCAAGCCGGCGACCGCCAAGATCGCAGGGGATGCAGTCGTGCTCTCGGCCGAAGGGGTCCGCGAACCGGTGGCGGTCCGCTACAACTGGGCCGCCTACCCGAACGGCAACCTGCAAAACGAAGCCGGCCTTCCCGCCGTGCCGTTCCGCACCGACGGGTGGTGAACGCCGCGACGGGAGGGCCTCCCCTCAGAACCCGGGGGCAAGACGACCACTAGCCCTCGACGACGTGGGCGCCGCGGGCGGGTTTGGTGACGAACGGGGTTGCGGCGGCGCCGGTGCGGCGCTCGTACTCGCGGCCGATGCGGGCGGCAATCTCGCGTTCGCGGCCGGTACGGACCAGCGTCACGGTGCAACCGCCGAAGCCGCCCCCCGTCATTCGCGAGCCGATCACGCCGCCATCGGCGCCGATTTCAGAAGCGAGCTCCACCAACACGTCGAGCTCCGGGCAACTCACCTCGAAGTCGTCGCGCAACGATTCGTGGCTGGCGTACATCAGCTCGCCGACGCGGGCCCAATCGCCGGCGCGGAGCGCGGCCGCCGCGGCGGTCGTCCGCTCGTCCTCGCCGACGACGTGGCGGGCGCGACGGTAGATGATCGGTTCGAGCTTGTCGCGGGCCGCTTCGAGCTGAGCGAGCGTCACGTCGCGCAGCGCCTTCACCCCCAGGATCCGGGCCGCCGCCTCGCACTGGCCGCGGCGTTCGGCGTACTCGCCGCCGGTCAGTTCGTGCTTGACGTTGCTGTTGATCACCAGCACCGCGACTCCGGGATCGTCGAGCGGCACGAGCTCGTGCGTTTCCGTACGGCAGTCAATCAACAAGAGCCGCCCCTCGGCCCCCAGCGCGCTGCTGAACTGATCCATGATGCCGCACGGCACGCCGGCGAAGTTGTGCTCGGCCCACTGGCACAGACGGGCCTTCTCGACCGGGTCGAGGGGGCGCCCCGTGACCGCCTCGACGAGCGTGGCGGTCGCCACTTCGAGGGCCGCGCTGCTGGAAAGCCCGCCCCCCAGCGGCACGCGCGAGTCGACTTGCAAGTCGAGTGCGCCGGGGTTCATGTCCCGATCGAGACACCCCGCTAGCGCGCCGCGGAGGTAACTGGTCCAATCGCGACGCTGCGGTTCGAGATGGCCGAGACGGAACTCCTCGACGCCTTCCATCAGCGTGCTGGAGACCCGCACGGCGTCGGCGGCACTCGGCTCGGCGGGCCGCCCGGCGACAATCACCGTGTACCGCTCGATCGCCAGGGGAAAAACGAAACCGTCGTTGTAGTCGGTGTGCTCGCCGATGAGGTTGACTCGTCCCGGCGCCGCGACGGCCCACTGCGGAGAATAGCCGAACCGAGCGGCGAACGCCTCTTTCGCCGCGGCGACCTGAGCGGGGAGCGAAGGGGATTCGAACTCGTCGGCAGTGACGGCCATATCGAGAAGCTCCAGCGGGGGTGCGTGAAGCTGGCCATCGTAATGGCAACCGTCAAGCGAGACAACGACGCCGCGGTCGGGGTAGTGATACCGGTTGCGCCCTTGGAAGGGTGGCTGGGGTCGCAGCGCAGCGGAGCCCCCAGGGAATCCGCTGGGGGCTCACTTCGTTCGACCCCAGCCACCCGTCAATTTGGCAAATGGGATCACTACCGCGGTCGGCGCGCCGCTTGCCCGACGACCGCGACCGCGGCGGCCAAACTGAGAAGCGACGCCGCGGCTGGCTCGGGAACCGTGGCAATCGCCCCGCCGGGCCCGAACTGTCTCTGCCACGCGAGGAAATCAGCCCCGTCGACGCGCCCGTCCCCCGTGGCGTCCCCTTGGGCCTGTGCGGCGCTGGGCGCTGCGCCAAAGTTCGACTTCCAAATCCCCAGGTCGGTCCCGTCGACCGCGCCGCTGCCGTTGAAGTCGGCTCCGCCTCCGCTGGCGACTACGTTGAGGAACAACGTCGACCCGCCCGGGTTCACCTGCCACTGCCGACCCGCGGGAAGCGTCGGGAGCAGGTACGAGTCGAATCCGTCGAATCCGCCGCCCGCGACCAGCACGCCGAACGAGTCGCCGATTTGCGGCGTGAAGAACGTGGCGAGATGCACGGCCAAGGCGCCGCCCAAATCGGCGGCGCCGCTCACTTCGACCCGGTCGTACTGCGGAGCGAGGGGATTCGAGTTATCCGTCCCGGCCAGCCGAATCGACATGATCGCTCCCGCGCCTTGGACATAGTCGCCGTCGATGTCGATCCGTCCAATGCCCGACAGCCCGTTTCCCGGGGAAATCGATCCGCCCGCGTTGTTGACCGAGCCGACGACTCTCCCCGATCCTTCCAGGAATCCGGTGCTCAGAACGGTCAACCCGTTGGTCGCGGTCAAATCGCCGCCAGGCTGCAATCTCAACTCGGCCGCGGCGAACGTCCCGCCGATGGACAGGCTCTTGACGGTCGTCGGCGCCGCAGGGCCGGTGACGAATTCGCGATTCGGACCGCCGATCGAAACGTCGTGCACAAGGGCCGGTTTGAGCCCGAGAGTCCAGTTCGGAACGTCGTCCCAATCGCCGAACGTCGGACCGCGCCACTTGAGATCGGGCGTGAACAGCACCGCCGCGTTGCCGGCGGCGGGATCGTTCGGGCCGACCAGATACGCCAGTTGGCCGTAGTCGTTCAGCACCCGCGGGCGGCCGTCCTCGACGCCGGTTCCGCTGCTGAAGATCGCGACCTCGACCGGAACTCCGCCAAGGGTCGTCCCCGTGCGGGCCACGAGGACCTGCTCCCCGCTCGCGTCGGCGAGCCAGATCCCTTGGTCGTTCGTGTCGTCGACGACGCCGGCCTGATGGGCGAGCCTCGCGGCGAAGGCTAACTGCCCCGTGCCGTTCATCGTGTAGCGGAGAAAGTCGGAGTAACTGGCTCCGGTGATCCCGCCGACGCCCCCCGACCCGGTGCGGGCGACGAGCTTCGCGGGGGCTCCGAGGGGGGCGAGCCAGATCCCTTCGGCGTCGGCCGCCGTGACGCCGCCGACGCCCGGCTGCAACTCGGCGCTGTAGAGCACGGCGCCATCGCTGCCCAACAGCGGATCCTCCAAAGCGGCGACGACTCCCCCCGGGACGCCGACCGGATCGACGCCGCCGACTCGCTGCACAAGTTCTCCCGCGCCGCCATCGTACCGCCAGATGCCGCCGGCCCCGGCGGCGGTCGCGTGGAAGGCAACCTGCCCTGCGGCGTTGATCGTGGGATCGCGAAACGCCGTGAACGACGCCGCGGGGATCCCGGGAACGTTTCCCGACCCAGTGCGCCCCAGCAATTGGCCGACTCCTGCCGCGTCGTACTGCCAGATGCCGGCGCTGTTGGTCGAATTGACGCTCCCCCCGGTTTGCAGCGAGGCTCGGAACGCGTAATCGCCTCCCACGTTCATGGCCGGGGCGTTGAAGGCAAAGAACTTGGCGCTGCCGGCGCCGGGGACGGCAGTAATCCCCTCGCGGATAAGCAGCGCTTCCCCTCCGAGGCCGAAGTTCCACACGCCGCGATCATTGAGCGACGTGACGCCGCCCCCCAAGGCAAGCTGCGGCGTCAACGGCAGCCGGCCGTTCGCCGTGGCCCGCAGGCGAAAGACGCCCGTGGTGAATACGGCGCCAGGGACGCCTGGCGCCGAGGTCGTGGCGGAACGAGCGACCACGTCGCCCTCATCAGCGAACTTCCATACTCCCAGGCGACTTTCGGACGTCACGTCCCCGATCCCTGGGACGAGATCGGCTTCGACGAACACGGTTCCGTCGTCGACAATCAGCGTGCGACTGAATCCGTTGAAGTCGGTCCCCGCGGCGCCCGGCACGCCGCCGACCCCGGCACGGGCCAGCATGGCAGTCGCCCCGTCGCGCCAGCGCCAGATCGTCGACGAGCTGCTTGACGTCACCCCGCCGCTTCCCTCGACCAACAGGCCCGCCATGGCGACTTGCCCGTGCGGATTCAGCACGATCTCGCCCACCGATGCGACGACTCCGCCGGGGAGCTGCGGGGCGGCGTCGCCCGTGGCGATCAGCACCTGATTGCCCGCGCGACCGGTCGAAGTCGCCAGCGTCACGAACAGGAGACCAACAGCGGCGAACCGCTGCGCCTGCAGCGAGAAACTCAAAGTGCGGATCATCTCGGAAGCACCGTCAGCGTCTGGTAAATTGATCAGGCGGCGGCGAGTCGAAGGGCTCGCCACGCCGCACGCCAAATAGCGGCCTTCCGTGGATCGGTCGTCAGTCTAGGGGGCGCCGCAGGAGGGTGCAAATTCTTTTCGGTTTATTTGGGGACTTTGCACCTGGAGTGAACCGATGGCGACAGCAAGGGCGTTCCCACAGCGCCAGAGCGGAGTGCAAAACGCCACGTGTCGCAATCTAGTGCGAAGAACCCTAAATCCGTCGTCGACCACGACTTGCGACATTTTGAGTTACGTCTGTGTTTGCTTTTGGACCGTCTCAGCCTGCGTCTCGCCCGATGCACTTTCGCCTCCTCACGTACAATATCCACAAAGGAATCGGCGGGGTCGATCGGCGCTACGACCTGGGGCGGATCATCGAGACGATCGCCCATTACGCCCCGGACGTGGCGCTGTTGCAGGAGGTCGACGACGGGGTCCCCCGCTCGCGGCGCGAACGGCAGGTCGATTTGCTTGCTGCGGCGACCGGGCTGACGCACGTCGCCTACCAGCACAACGTTCGGCTGCGATTGGGGCACTACGGCAACGCGATCCTCAGCCGGGCGCCTCTCCACGAGGTCGCCGACTGCGATCTCACCGTGCCGCTCAAGAAACGCCGCCAAGCGCTGCTCGCCCGCTGCGAGTTCCACTTTCAGGGGCATCGGCGCACCGTCGCCGTGGCGTGCGTCCACCTGGGTCTCGCCGGGTACGAACGGCAGATCCAACTGCGCAGGTTGCTCGCCCAGCCGTTCTTCACGCACCTGCACGCGGCGACCCCCGCGATCGTCGGCGGCGACTACAACGACGTGTGGAACTCGCTGGGCCGCAAGGCGCTCCGGGACCACGGGTTCGCCGCGGCGGGCAAACGGGTCCGGACCTTTCCGGCAATCATGCCGGCACGACCGCTCGACCGCGTCTACTACCGTGGCGACCTTGAGGCGATCGCCGCGTACGCCGGTCATACTCAGACCGCCCGACTGGCGTCGGATCATCGCCCGCTGGTGGTCGATTTCCGACTCAAGGGGACCTGATTCGGGCGACATTGGTCAAGGCCGCGACGCGCGAATCGGCTACGATGGCAGAACCAAAGGGAGCCGGAGTCCCTATCGTGTTCTTATGCGCAGTCTCGTTCGTCCGATTCGGGCCCCCCCGTCAACTTACGACTGCCGATCCCGGCTTGCCCGCCCCCTGACACCGATTCACCAGCATGGCTACGATCGCTCACTTCTTTGAAGAGCACACGTTCGGCGCCTGGGCGACTCTCGTGTCGGTGCTGGTGCATCTGGGGATCCAGATCACCCTGGCGGTCAAGCTGATTCTGCAGCGACGATCGACCGGCGAATCGCTCGCTTGGCTGATGATCCTGTTCGTCTTCCCGATCGTCGGCCCGCTCTTGTTCTTCGTCGTCGGCGAATCACGGCTGGGCCGGCGGCGCGAACGGCGATTCGTGCAACTGCAGCCCCCGTTCAAACGTTGGCTGGCGCAGATCCCCGAGCGGAGCCAGGTCGACTGGTCGAAAATCGACGAGGAATTCGAGCCGGTGTCGCAAATGTGCGAGCGAACGATCGGCGTGCCGGCGCTAGGGCGCAACCGGCTGGAACTGCTGCCCGACTGGCAGCACGTGTTCGCTCGGTTGGTGGCCGACATCGACGCGGCCCGCGAGACGTGCCACCTCGAGTTCTACATCTGGAACAACGGCGGCGAGGTCGATCGAGTGGTCGAGGCCCTGTTGCGAGCGGTCGCGCGAGGCGTCACCTGTCGAGTGCTGGTCGACGCCTTGGGGAGCAATCGGTTTCTGCGGAGCGAAGTCGCCGCGAAGCTCAAAGCCGGAGGCGTGCAGGTGCATGCCGCGCTGCCTGGGGGATTGTGGCGGCTCCCCTTTGTGCGAATCGATCTGCGTCTGCATCGCAAGATTGTCGTCATCGACGGCGCGATCGGCTACACAGGCAGCCTGAATCTGGTCGATCCGCGCTACTTCAAACGCAACGCCGGGGTGGGCGAGTGGGTCGACGCAATGGTCCGCGTCGAGGGCCCCGCAGTCGAGGCGCTCGCCATCACGTTTCTGGCCGACTGGTTCGTCGAGACCGAGGACACGCTCGAGCATTTGCAGGAGACAGGAGGCGCCCGATCGCAGCCGGGCCGGGGCGACGCGGCCGTGCAGGTCATGCCCTCGGGACCCGATTTGCCGCCGCAGGCGGTCGAGCACGTGCTGATCACCGCGATCTACTCGGCCCGGCGCGAGATCGTGTTGACGACTCCGTACTTCGTCCCCAGCGAACCGCTGACGATGGCCCTGGTGGCCGCCGCCCGGCGCGGGGTCAACGTCATCCTCGTCGCGCCGCGTCAGGTCGACTCGGTGTTGGTCCGCTACGCCAGCGGAGCCTTCAAGGGGGAGTTGCTCGAAGCGGGCGTGCGAATCGCCCTGTTCACGGGGGGGCTGCTCCACACCAAAAGCGTCACCGTGGACGGCAGCCACGCGCTGTTCGGCTCAGTGAACCTCGACCCGCGCAGCTTCCGACTCAACTTCGAAATCCTGCTGGGCGTTTACAACCCCGCGTTTACCGCCGAGCTGCGCGCGTTGCAACAACAGTACATCGATCAATCGGAACTGATGGATTTGGAGACCCACCGCGCCCGACCGGCCGGTCGGCGCGCGGCGGAAAGCTTCGCCCGTTTGCTTGGACCTCTGTTGTAGATTCGAGCGACGACCGGCGCTGCGGCGATCAGAAGCAGGAGATCCGGCTCGGGAACGGCAGTCGTCGCTGCCGCAGCGGCGATCGAGCGGCCCAATTCGCGCTGCCAGACGAGAAAATCCGACCCGTCGACGCGGTTGTCGTCGTTCGCGTCGCCGGTCGCATGCGATCCCGCCGCGACGCCGGGGCCGCGGCCGAAGCCCGACTTCCAAATCGTCAGGTCGGCGCCGTCGACCGTTCCGCCGCCGCTGAAATCGCCGGCGAGCAGATTTACCAGCGGCGCCAACTCGGGCACGCTCAGCGGCGCCAGGGGCGTCGCGCCTTGCGGGTCGTACGCCGCGGAGATTGCGGCCAGCGCCTCGTTGGCGATGACGCCCTGAATGTACGCCGAGGGATGAATGTTGTCGGCGAACACGTCGAACTGCCCGCCGAACTGCGGGCCAAGGCTCACCGGCCGGTCGAGGATCGCAAACGCCTGCGGATCGGCCAGCCGCTGGTTGAACAGGCTGAACACGTCGACCACCGTCGCCCCGTGTTGGGCGGCGAGTTGATCGAGCCGCGCACCCCACGCGGCGGACGACGCGGTGAAATTGTTCAGGATCGCTTGCCGCAGAATGTTGAACGGCGTGACCGCGGCGACCGTCGTCTGAATCAACGGCACCTGAGCCATGTCGGGCAGGTTGAACACGACGACGTCCATCCCCGCGCTGCGCAAGGTCCCGAGGATCTCGTCGACGTTCGCGGCCAAGTCGTCGACGATCCCCTGTCCGCCGAAGCCGATGCCGATCGAGGCGTAGAAGAAGTCGTTTCCGCCGATCCACAGCAGCGCAAGATCTCCGGGGCCGAAGTTCGCCGCGGCGGTCGAATGCTGGCCGTCGGCAAGCAGCGAGTCGGAGGTCGATCCGCTCTTGGCAAGCTGGACGAGCGGCGCCCCCAGTCGATCCGCAACCTGCTCCGAGGCGAGCGGGCTGCGCGTCCCCGCGGGATCGTCCATGAGACTGTCGCCCAACGTCACGACGCGGTTGAACAACGCCGCCGCCGCGCCCTCAGGCATGGCGCACGCAACCAGAGCAGTCAACGCGACCAAATACCAGCGAATCATCGGGCAAGACTCCAACGGCGTCGCATGCGGGACCCGCATTGTATGCAATGCGGCTAGGCGTGCCCAATCGCCTCCGCGATCGTCCCTTCGTGCCTTTGCGGCTTGGCGCGAGATCCGGCTCAGCGCGCCGGCGGCAACGGTTCCAGGACCTGGCCGCCGGGGGGAAGGACGCCGGCGCCGGGGGTCGTCGGCACAGGCACTCCGGGGGAGACTTGCTCCGGCGGAGCGAGCGTCGGCGCCGGAATCCCCTGCGGCGCGAGCACTGATTGCCCGCCGGGGGTGACGATGCTCGGCGGCCCCAGCGGACCCGCGCCCAGCGTCGGCGACACGAGCGGCCCCGCGTCGATTGGAATCGGCCCGCCGGTCTGCGCGGCTTGTCGCAACTGATTGGCGCGCGAGACGAGCGTATCGCTTGGGACGACTGCCTGCGGGCTCATCGTGTAGCTGACCGTGCGGTAGTCCTGGATCTCGTTGGGCAGCACGTTCTCGCTGATGAAATCGATCCCCGGCAGTTCAAACCAGGGGGCCGGGATCGGTTGGTTGATCGTCAGCGTCTCGTAGCCCGGCTTCACCAGCCGAATCTCGCGCGTCCCGTAGTAAACGAAGCTGGTCGCGCACGGCGTGACGCCAATCGGTTGGTTGTCGACGTAAACCGTGGCGCCGGGCGGATTGCTGCGGATGAGCAATCGGCGCCGCACGCACCCCGGCGCCGAAAGCACCAGGGCCGCCAGCGCGACAGCGCACCCCCAGCGCGGCAGCCAAGCTGCGAAGCGGAGCGACGAAGACTCCGACGCGGGAGTCGCCACGGGCGGTTCCAATGAACGAGGAGCCGGTTCATGACCCAAGATTCGGGGCGGGGAGTATAGGGCTCGTCCCGGCGCGCGGCCATGGCGAATTGGGGCCGCGAGCCGGGTCGCCGGGCCGAAGGCGACGAGCACCTCCCCTGGAATCCTCCCGCCCGGGCGCCGGCGCCGGAGAGTGCTGTCGCCGGGACGGCCGGGGGGTTAAGATGACCCGTCTGGCCCGCGACGCCCCGCCCTCCCCTGCTTTCTCCCTATCCGCCCTCGCATCCGCCGTGGCTCAACCCTCGCGAAAGCTCGAACAAGCGGTCGGAGGGGTCCGCTGCGCCGCCGCGAGCGACGTCGGGATGCGCCGCAGCAGCAATCAGGACGCGTTGGCCGTGTCGCTGGCCGACGGCGAGCGGCAATTCCGTTGCGGGGGGCACCTGTTTCTGGTCGCCGACGGCATGGGCGCCCACGCCGCGGGAGAGCTCGCCAGCCAGATCGCGGCCGACAACATACCGCACGCCTTCCGCAAGCAGCGCGACATGGCCCCGTGCGAAGCGATCGTCGCAGCGATCGAGGACGCCAACGCCCGGATTTACGCAAAGGGACAAAACAGCGTCGACTTCCAGGGAATGGGCACGACCTGCAGTTGCCTCGTGCTGCTCGAACAGGGCGCCCTGGCCGCCCACATTGGCGACAGCCGCATCTACCGGCTGCGGGGGGGGGTGTTCGAGCAGCTCACCTTCGACCACAGTTTGGTCTGGGAAATGGCCGCCGCGGGACAAGCGACCGAAGAGCAAGTTCCCCCTTACGTCCCCAAGAACGTCATCACCCGCTCGCTCGGCCCTCATCCCCAAGTGAAGGTCGACCTGGAAGGCCCCTGGCCGATCGCCGCAGGCGATCGCTACGTCCTCTGCAGCGACGGCCTCACCGGTCCGCTGACCGCGGAGTTGATCGGGCTGGTCGTCGAAACGCTTCCCCCGGCCGAGGCGGCGCAGACGCTCGTCGACTTGGCGAACCTGCTGGGAGGGCCCGACAACATCACCGTCATCGTCGTCGAGACAACCAACCCCGAGCGACTCGCCGCGACCGGCAGTTGCGAGCTGCCGACGGGGTCGGACAAGGGGACCGCTTCGTTGCCGGCGGCCGACGTCGCCGCGCTGGTCGGGTGCGGCGGCGCGAGCGTCGGGGCCGTGCTGGCAGGCCTCGCCGGCAAGCTGGTCGCCGCCGCGGGGCTGGGGGCGCTCGCGCTGGGATTGGGGCTGCTGGCAGTCGTTCGCTGGGCCGCCCGCTCCGGGGACGCCGCTGGAAAGGCGGTCCGCGGCAAATACGGCAAGGGTCCCTATCGCCGCCATCAGGCCGCCCCCAGCGCGCAAACCATCGGGCTGCTGAGCGACATCGTCCGGCAACTCGAGGACCTGGAAAGCCAGCGGCAGTGGAAGTTCGACTGGCAGCCGATCCACGCCGAGCGCCAACGAGCCCACGAGGCGATTGCTAGCGGCGATTTCCGCACGGCGACGACCGCGTACTGCGGCGCGGTCCGGCTCCTCATGCAACGGATCCGCGACCTGCGGCAACCAGCGAGCGACTCGTCGATCAATCTCGGTGTGGACTGAGCCGGAATCGCCGGCAATCCCGCGCGCCGGGCGGACTGGACTTGGCGCCAGGGGGCTTCGCTGCGCTACTTCCCCAGCCGCGGGGTCCGCGGGTTGCGATTCCCCCAGCGGCGGCGCGTTGCTACAGTTCGCGACCTTTTGCCGCCCCCCTCGCCGGGCGCCCCCAGGTCTGCGGCCGACGACGATGCGCATCCTCACTCGCTACATCCTGCTGGAGATGGGGCAAACGTTCCTCGTCACCCTGGCGAGCATGACGACCTTCGTCTTTCTCGTGCTCATCGGGCGCGAGGCGGTCGAGAACGGCGTGGGGCTGTCGCCAATCCTGAAAATGCTTCCCTACATCCTGCCGCAGGCGATGCAGTTCGCCGTGCCGGGAGCGATGCTGCTGGCGGCCACCAGCGTTTACGGACGCGTGGCGAGTTCCAACGAGATCGTGGCGATCAAATCGCTGGGGGTCTCGCCGATGACGCTTATGTGGCCCACCTTCGGCTTGGCCGCGGCGGTGAGTTTGGGGGCGGTCGCGCTGAACGATCTGGCCGTCTCCTGGGGTTACGACGGCGTGAAGCGGGTCGTTCTCGAATCGCTCGAGGAGGTCGCCTACGGTCGGCTGAGCACGACCCGGCGATTCCGCACCGATCGTCTGCAGGTGAACGTCCGCGGCGTCGACGGCCAACGGCTGATCGGCCCGATCATTCAGGTGGTCGCTCGCGACGGCGGCCAACCTTCGCTGATCACCGCCGACGAAGCGGAACTGCGCACCGACGTCGAGCACGGAGTAGTGACCGTCTCGCTGGTGAACGCCGAGGGGGATCTCGACGGCTGGTCGATCCTGTACCCGGGGAAGCTGGAGCGATCGTTCCCGATCGCCGACTTCACCGGACAGAGCAACGGCGCCAAGAGTCCCTCGAACTTCGCCCTGCGCGAAATCGGTCCGGCCGTCGAAGCCCAACGCACCAAGGTCGTGAGGTATCGCCAGGAAATGGCGGCCGACGCGGGCCTAGCGCTGCTGACGGGTCGCACGGTGCAACTGTCGCAGGCCAAGTGGGGCCCGCGGGTCAATCGCGTGGTCAACGCCGAACGGACGCTCCACCGTTTGCGGACCGAGCCGCAGCGACGGTGGGCCAACGGATTCAGTTGCCTGGGGTTTGTGCTCATCGGCGCCCCGATGGCGGTCCGACGGCGGCACGGCGAGTTCTGGGGGAGTTTCTTCGCCTGCTTTCTGCCGATCCTGCTGCTGTACTATCCCATGCTCGTGGGGTGCGTCGACTTGGCCAAGGACGGCAACCTGCCGCCGACGGCCGTGTGGATCGGCAACATCGTGCTAGCAGGGCTCGGGGGGCTGTTGATGCGGAAAGTGATTCGCTTCTAGACGCGGGCAAGCGGGCTCGCCGGCGGCCCCCGCTTGCCGGCTGCTCCCCCCTACTCCCTACGCGCAGTTTCGGACATTGGTCTTGACCCCCTTCGAAGCGGCGGCCTACGATCGGCCGACGGCCGGGGAACGAACCGCCGGGCGATTGTCGGCGTACATTCCGATGACGCCCTCCGCTCGTCACGACCGTTGCAGCATAATCGGCGCAGGCCGCTCCCAGGGCACGGGGCGGACGCACGACCGGCCGCTTGTGCAGCACGCGCACAGCCGGTACAGCAGTTGCTTGCTTTGCGACCCGTTGCGTGAAGAAATTGGTCGGGCCTCCGCTGCCTGCAAGTCGATGACAGCATTGTTCTCGCTGTCGCGCTTGCGAGGTCGATCGGTTCGCCCCAATAGACACGGACTGCGGCGCAAAGTTAGACCCCTACAATCGACACCCCCGAAATCCCGCGACCCTCCGCGTCGCGGTCATTGCCCAGCACCGATTGGCCTCGCTCAGCACCTTGCGGTCCCCCGGATTGTCATAACCGGTCGCCTTGTCGCGACCACGCTGTGACGACCGGCCCGGAGGTGAAACGTATTTTCAGAGGCGGGAGAACGACCCATGCAAATCTACGGCCCCTCGCAAGTTCACGGTCCGCACGGCGTGAAAGGTCCCCATTCCTCGCGCGGCGTCTCGTCCGCCGGGTCGGCTTCGGCCAACCGCGGCTCCGACGAGGTGCAGTTCTCGGCCGCGGCCGAAGCGGCCGCTAGCGCAGCCGAGGCGGGCGACGTTCGGGCTGATCTCGTGGCTCGCGTCCGAGCCCAAATCGCCGACGGTTCGTACGAGACGCCCGACAAACTCGATGCGGCCCTCAGCCGGCTGCTCGACGAAATCGGTTGACCTCTCCGCTGGGGCGCAAACCTCGCGTCCGCCCGACTCGCATTGCTCCCTCCGCCGGCGACGTAAGTCGCCGGTTTTTTTGCGCGCTGACGGGGGACAGCCGTTTCCGGCCGCCGCTTGCGAGGCTCGGCTGCATCAAGTTTCCTGGGCCAAACGGATAGTGATATCGTTTGCCAAATTTAAGGGTGGCTGGGGTCGAACGAAGTGAGCCCCCAGCGGATCCCCTGGGGGCTCCGCTGCGCTGCGACCTCAGCCACCCTTGCAAGGGCGCAAATGGTATCACGACTGTCAAACGAGGCAACTTGAGACTGGCGGCTGCGGCGGGTAGAATCAAGAGGGCGGTTCCCAGCACAGCCAACTCTCGTGATTTCAGGCACTTAACGTCGAGCGGAACGCTCGGCGGCCAGTCTCAACACCAAGGCACGGCCCGGCTTGTTGAGATTCAGCCCGTTCCTCTCCGAAGCGAGGTCATCATGTCCAGCGGTTTCGCCCTCGGCGAGGTGCAGGTCTCCAGCAGCCCCCAGGAGCGGTTCGCCGAGTATCTGCAAAGCCGGGGCAAGCGGATTACCAGCCAGCGCCGGGCGCTGATCGACCACATCTTCGAGCGGCACGACCACTTCGACGCCGAAGAGCTGATTCTTAATCTCAGCCGGCTGGAACGTGACGAGCGCATCAGCCGCCCGACCGTCTACCGCACCCTCAACGAACTGGTCGAGGCGGGACTGTTGCGGCGGTTCAATCTGCGCGGCCGCGCCGTTTACGAGCACGACTACGGCTACCCCCAGCACGATCACCTCCACTGCACGATCTGCGACGAGTTGATCGAGTTCAAGATCGACGAACTCCGCCCCTTGCGCGAGGCCGTCGCCGCCGAGCACGGCTTCCGGGTCACGGGACACCGACTGATCATCACCGGCGTGTGCAAAGAGTGCGCTTCGAAACGCCACCGTCGGCAGAGCCCGTTGGATTTGGTGTAGGCGGCGATTCACACTTTGAGCGCATCGTCGGCAGCAACGAGATTCTCGTACCGCTCTCGAATCGGCGCCACGACTTCGGCCAGGAACTCGTCGACTTGCTCGGGGGCGCGTCCGACGAGTCCGCGAGCGTCGACCGCGGCGGCTAGGTCGACGCCGGCAAACGCCGGGTCGGCAGCCAAGCGGTCAAGCAGATCGTTCGATCGGCCGTGCCGCTTCACCTCGGCAGCGGCGGCTTGGCTGTGCACGCGAATTCGTTCGTGAAGGTCCTGTCGATCGCCCCCCGCGGCGACCGCGGCCATGAGAATGTTCTCAGTCGCCATGAACGGCAGCTCTTCACGAAGGTTCTTGGCGATCACCTCGGGGTACGCGACCAACCCGTCGGCCACGTTGCGGTAAAGCAACAGCACCGCGTCGATCGCCAAGAACGCCTGCGGCAGGACAAGTCGGCGATTCGCGCTGTCGTCCAGCGTGCGCTCCATCCACTGCGTGGCGAGCGTGGCGCCGGGATTGGCCTGCAGGCTGAGCACGAATCTTGCGAGCCCGCACATTCGCTCGCACCGCATGGGATTGCGTTTGTACGCCATCGCGGAGGAGCCGATCTGGTTCTTCTCGAACGGCTCCTCCAGCTCTTTGCGGTGGGCGAGAATGCGGACGTCGCTCCCCGCTTTGTGGGCCGAGCCGGCGATCCCGGCCAGCACGTCGAGCACCTGGGCGTCGATCTTGCGGGGATAGGTTTGCCCAGTGACGGCGTAGGTGGCGTCGAACCCCATCTTACGGGCGACGATCTCCTCAAGCCGACGGACCTTGGCATGGTCGCCGTCGAACAAGGCCAGAAAGCTGGCCTGCGTGCCGGTGGTCCCCTTGGTGCTTCGGGCGCGCAGCGACGCGATGCGGCGCTCGACCTCTTCCAAATCGAGTGCGAGATCGTAACACCACAGCGTCGCCCGTTTGCCGACGGTCGTCGGTTGAGCAGGCTGCAAGTGGGTGAACCCGAGCGTCGGGAGCGCGCGATGCTCGGCGGCGAACGTCGCCAGCGCGTCGATCACCGCCGCCAGTCGCCGGGCCACGAGTTGCAGCGACTCGCGCAGCAGCATCAGTTCGGCGTTGCAGTTGACGTACTGGCTCGTCGCCCCCAGGTGGATGATCGGCCGGGCCGTCGGGCACTGGTCTCCGTAGGCGTGGATGTGGGCCATCACGTCGTGCCGCAGTTCGCGTTCGTACCGCTCGGCGGCGGCGAAGTCGACGTCGTCGACATGCGCGGCCAGTTCGGCGATCTGGTCACGGGTGATCGGCAACCCCAACTCGGCCTCCGCTTCGGCCAGCGCGACCCACAGCCGCCGCCATGTCGAGTGCTTGCGCTGAGCGCTCCAGATTTCGCTCATTTCGGCCGAGGCGTAACGCGTATTCAGCGGATTCTCGTAACGGTCGTGCATGGAACGGCGGGGGGAATTCAAGAAGACGATGCAAGTGGTGACCGGCGGTCGACAGTCGCGGCAACGCGACCAGAACCTCAAGAACGCCAAGCGTCAGTTCGCTCGCGCCCCTGCCATTGTAGTCTCTGCAGCCAGAGCGCTGCCGGGGAATCTATTGCGTTGGATCGCAGTGCGGCGACCGCCGGCGCGGCTCCGCACGCTACATGTTCGTCAGGTCGTCGTCCCCAGGACCGCCGATGAGCGCGTCGAGTGCGGCGCCGACGGCTGCGGCATGCTCCCGCGGGGCGCCCTTCTGCAGATACACCCGGCAAAATCGATGGGCCACGGGCATGTGCTTGAACAGCCAATCGTCAGTCAACGGGCGAATCTCGCCGGTCCCCGAACGCTGCAGAAAGTTCTGCCCGGCCGTCGCTTTGCGTGCATCGGGCCGATAAATGTGCCGGGGCAAATCGACCTGCAACGGGATGTCGCCCAGCTCGCGCGGCAGCTTCTCGCGGAGCGCCCGCTCGACGAACTCGGGACTGCTGAAGATGCTGCTCGCTTCGGACTGCTCGGCCGTCACCAGCAGGTTCCGTTCGTAGACCGATTCCCAATCGACTTGTCGCAGGATCAACCGGCGCCACCGTTCGCCCAGGGCCCGTGTCGCCACGTTCTCGCTGCGATGCCATCGCCCGACATCGACCAACAGCGACCATTCGGTGAACCCTTGGTAATCGTCCAATCGCTCGAGCGGATTGCCGGGGAACAGCTTGTCGCGGCTGTCGCGGAACAAGCCTTCGAGCGTCTTGTCGATCGCCCGCACCGTGCGGTGGAAGTAGACGGCCCGGAACAGTTCGCTCTTGGTCTGCATGAACCGCAACAGCGCGTTCAGCCCGCGATGGTGAATCGTCAGCCCCCGCTCGCTGAAAAAGCTGTATCGCAACAGCCGGTCGAGATCGTAGGCCCGCTCGCTGTAGCCGCTCATAAACGCATCGCGAAGGACGAAGTCCATGTTGTCGACCGTGTAGAGGCCGCAAAACAGGCTGCGCAGCATGGCCAGCCAGCGGGGCTGGTTTGCGGCGTCGTCGGCCTTAGGACGCTGGATGAGCCAGGCGATTTGCTCGGGGTCGATCCGCTCGCCCGGCTCCAATTCGCGATTCGGACAGCGCCGCACGCCGCGGAGCAAGTCGCCCAACTCGTGCCGAATGATATGGGCGCCGAGCGTTTCGTGAGTCAGCGGGCCGCCGTCGGGGCTCGGAAAACGACTTAAGAAATGGGCGTCGAAAAAGTGCCCGAACGGCCCGTGCCCCACGTCGTGCAACAGGGCGGCCAACCGCATCGTGCACTCGACGAACCCCCGGCTGGGGACGTCGGAGCACGTTTCAGCCAAGCTGCCGTACAGAGCGTCGACCGCGCGGCTGGCCATATGCATGGCCCCCACGACGTGCTGAAATCGGGTGTGCTCGGCCGACGGATAGACCCACCACGCGGTCTGCAGTTGGTGAATTTGCCGCAGCCGCTGCAGCCATGGGTGATCGAGCAACGTCCGCTCGGCCGTCTCGCCGGGTGCGACGATCGAGACGAACGGAATGTACCCGTGAAGCGGGTCGTGAATGAGGCTCTCGCGCTGAATCTGCTTCATGCGGCCATTGTCGGGAGGACGCCGAGAGTGACAAGGGGCGTGGCGGGGATGTTCAACGTGTGACGGAGGTTTGCCGATCTGCCGCCGGCGTTGCAGCCTTGCCTCAACAATCAAACGTCAAGCACCCGTGAGGACTGCCGCTTGTTCAGGCGTCGTCGGCTTCGTGCTCGTGCTCGTGTTCGCAGCACTCGTCGCCGGCGGAGGTGACGTCGAGATACACGGCCGCCAGCGCGACGACCAAGGCTGCGAGTCCGGCGAGCCACACGACGGCCACCCCCAGCGTGACCCGATCGGCGATGCGTGCGCCGGCAGGATCGCCCATCGCCCCCAACAGGACTCGGACCCAGACCAGGATCGCCACGAGCACCGGCGCCCCCAGCGACAGGCCGAGCAGCGATTTCACCGTGCTTCGCAAGTTCATCGCGTGGCGGCCTCGTAAGCAAGCAAAAAGGGGAACGATCCCTGTGGATTGGCCTTCTGCAGCGAGCGCAGGCGGCGCCTGGAATCGGGCTCGGGCAAGCCCGCCCAAATTGCGCAACCGCTACATTCCTGCAGCCGTGCGGAAATCTTGGACCGCCTCGCAGGGCCTGTCAACCTGCGGCAAGCCCCTGAAGTGCGGGAGAAGCCGGATTTGAGCGGCAAACGCCCCGCGGACTCCGAAATTGACCTGCCGCGACCAGGGTCCACAATGAAACGTATCGACTCGAACTCGCCCTCGTCGAGCTTGCTGCGACGATTGCGGGTCGTATTCCATCACCAGTTCCACCAGGGCGGCCCCTCTGGCACGTGCGATCCATGCGACGACGGACTCCCTCGCTCTGCCGAGTCCTGAGCATCGTCGCGGCCGTTGCGACGGTTTGGGGGCCGTCGCGTCCGGCGTTTGGCCAGAAGTTGCTGCTCTCGGACGGGCGGGTTCTGACGGGCAAACTGAACCAAACGGCCGGCATCGCCGAGACTCCCGACAAGCAAGCGCCGCAGGCCGGGCAGGTTCCGGTCCGGCCGATCCTGATCGTCGACGACGATCTGCGCCGCACCTTTGTCCCGAAGTTCAGCGTCCAGGACATCCTCGACGCCGCCCCGGAGAAACTTGTCCGCGTCAAGCTCGATCAACAGGTCGCCAGCGGCGGGGGAAAGCTGATGAGCGTCGGCCCGGCGCTCAACATCACCCCGTTCGACAAGTACGGTCGGCGAATCTACGAAATGGTCACCGGCGACGGCCCGCTGGCGATTGTGCAGGGGATCAGCGAACTGACCCCGAGGTACGCCAAGGTCGAGGGACTGTACGGCCAGCCGCGTCCGATCGTGTGGGACATGCGACTGGCCACCAGTTCGATCCCCGCCGACACGCTCGCGGGGATGCTCGAAAACGCCATTCCGCAGGACGACGTCCAGGCACGGTTGCAGGCGGTGCGCTTCTACGCCCAGGCGCAGCGATTTCATGAAGCGCGGCGCGAGCTCGAGCAGATTCTGATTGACTTTCCCGATCAGCAGGCCCTGGCCGGCGAACTGAAGCAACTGCGGCAGATGGGCGCCCGACGAGTGCTCGCCGAAATCGAACTGCGCAAGGCCGCAGGGCAACATCAACTTGCTCGGACGTTGCTCGACCGTTACCCGACCGACGAAGTGAGCGGCGAAACTCTGCAGGAGGTGCGCGAGTTGGCCACGTCGTACGAGACGGGCGCCGCGCGGATTAAGCGGATTGCCGCTGAACTGCGCCGCGTCGTCGCCGAAATCGCCGATCCCGACGACCGGGGGATCGCGGCGCCGTTGGCCGAAGAAGTGATCGCCTTGCTCACCCACAACAACGCCGACCGGCTGGCGCCGTTCGTGCAATTGCTGGACGACCCCGGGATGGGCGCCGACGAGAAGGCGGCCCTGGCGATCAGCGGCTGGATCCTCGGCCCCGAGGAAGCCAAGACCAGCTTGCCGCTGGCCGTCGAGTTGGTCAAGGTGCGCGACGCGGTCCGGCGTTATCTCCGCGAGTCGGCCCCCGCGGAGCGGGAGCAAATTCTTGTCTCGCTCGGCAGCTACGACGCGGCCAAGGTCGAGAACCTCGCCAAGATTGTCGCCCGGATGACGCCGCCGTGGCACGACAAGAAGTATCTTGATCCGAAGCAAGCCGGGGACTTCGTCATCGGCGCGCCGGGGCTGACGGCCGACGGCGACTTTCGCTACCACGCGCAGCTTCCCCCCGAGTACGACCCGACGCGGCGCTATCCGCTCATCGTGGCGCTCAACGGCCAATACAACGATCCGACCGACGAATTGGAATTTTGGGCCGGCGAGCGCACCGCGAGCGCCGACGGCTCGGCCCCGCCTCGCAACGGCCAAGCGATGCGGCACGGTTACATCGTGATGGCCGTGTTGTGGCAGAAGCCGCACCAACTGGCGTACGAATACTCGGGTCGCGAGCACGTGGCGGCGCTTACCTGCGTGCGCGACGCGATGCGACGATTCGCCGTCGACAGCGACCGAGTGTTTCTCGCCGGGCACGACATTGGAGGAGACGCGGCGTGGGATCTGGGACAAGCTCACCCCGACATGTGGGCGGGGGTGGTTCCGATCGTCGCCGCCGCCGGCGACACCTACGTACGGCACTACTGGGACAACGCGATCCACGTTCCCTACTACTTCGTCTGCGGCGAGCTCGACGGGCTGCGGATGAGCGCCAACGCCCCGGTGCTTGATCTTTATCTGCGGCGGCGGTTCGACGCGACGGTCGTCGAGTACCTGGGCCGGGGCCACGAACCGTTCGGGGACGAGATCCTGCATTTGTTCGATTGGATGGCGCGCAAAGTCCGCTCTCCGGCGCCGCAGGAGTTCACGTGCAAGACGCTGCGCCCCTGGGACAATTGCTTCTGGTGGGTCGAATGCCACGCGCTGCCCGAGGACAAGATGGTGTTTCCCAGCGAGTGGGAGATCCGCAAGCCGCGCCCGGTGAAGATCAGCGGCAAGAAGCTCCCGAACGGAACCGTCACCGCCCAGGTCCCGTCCGCCGCGGCGACGCTGTGGCTCAATCCCGACGTGGTCGACTTCGCGAAGCCGATTCGCCTGGAAGTGAACGGCCGCCGCGTGACGACCGCGGGGCAATCGATTACGCCGACGGCAAACGCACTGCTTGAGGACGTCCGCACTCGGGCCGACCGGCAGCGGCCCTACTGGGCGAAGGTCGAGTGGCCGGCCAAATGACGCCAAGCGCGTGCGAAGCCGCCGACGAATCCGTCAAACACGATCTGCCATGACCGAATTCCGAACGGCGGCGTCTTCGCCGGCGAATCCATCGACTTGCCCGACAGGCAGTTGCACCGCCGTCACGGGGGAAACGACTTCTCAACCGACGGACGTCCTGGAACGCCGGCGCGCGGCGTTCGCCGAAATCTGCGCGATCGCGGCGAAGGAGAACTCCGAGTACGACCTTTCGAAGTCGGCGCTCGTTACCTGACAGTCGTCTCGACCGCCGACGTTCCGGCGTTGGCCCGGGCTTGCGCGGGTTGCTTGGTCAGGGTCGCGCCGACGACGAACCAACCGTCATCGTCGGCCCGCACCAGGGTCCCCGCGGGGCTGAAGTACCGGCGGACCATCTCGAAACTCGGCAGCTCGCGGCCGTCGATCTTCTGCTGCCGCAGGCGGCCCTCCTCCTCGTCCTCGGGCGGAGTCAGCAATCGGTTCAGAAACCGGCCGAGCAGCGTTTCGGACTCGGGCATTTTGCCCTGCCGCAGGAGTTCGTACGTCGGGCGATACGCTTCGTCGGTTCGCACGAAGCAGCGGGCGCACACGGGGTCGTCGATGAGCTGGTTGAGGGCCGCGTCGACCTGGTGGAAGTCGCCGGAACCGACGAGCGCCTCCTGCTGGTTCCGCACGCTGAGGATCTCCTGCAGGAAGTTCATGTGCGAAGCGATCAGCAGGTGTCCGTCGGTCACGCACACGGCCGAGGCGGGGGCGTGTTTCTGATTGGCGTCGTTCGCGTCGCCTGACTCCGGGCCCAGCGGTTCGAACCCGCCGATCTCGATCTCCAGTTCAGGAACGTCGTTTTTCGGCTCAGCGATTTCCCAGATCGACTTCCCCTCGAAATCGCGGTGGAACGCATTGGGGTCCGCCTTCATGAACCGGTTGACCGCGTCGGCGACCTTCGCCTCGTCCTTCACTTCGACGGCGAACAGAAATCGCTCGCTCTTGGTGGTGATCGGCACGTTGTAGTCGGTCACCAGCGAAACGCGATTGCCGAGATACGCCACGAAGTCCTGCTCGACGTCGACCTGCGGTCCATAGGGATCCTTGCGGAGCCCCTCGATGACGTCGGCAAACGCGTTCTCATAGCCGGCGATCGCGTCGAAGAGCGTGTCGACATGGGCGAAAGCGTTCTTCAAATCCATGTTGAACGTGCGGTAACTGGCCAATCCGCGGGGAATCCACGGTTGGGGCTGCAACTCGCCGCCGTTGGGAAATTGCAGCATCCGCATCGCGAGCCGGTACTTGTCCTTCTCGCCAGGGATCGGCGGGGCGTACACGGCCGTGCGATGAACCACCTCGTACGTCCCGGCCACCAGCAAATTGACGTAACCTCCGGCGCCCTGGACGGCGTCGAAGCCCTGGCTCCGCAAAATCTCGACGTAGTCCTTGCCCGCGGGGCGCTCGCCCGGCTTAGCCAGCGAGCGGGCGGCCCGAGCGTATCCGAACGGATCGGCGAACCACCGGACTTCGGGGGCGAGCAAACGAGCCTCGGCCGCGCAACGCCGCATCGTCTGCTTGTAGCTCTCGACCGTCGCCAGACTGTCGCTCCCCTGCCCTTTGATGCGCGCGATCATCGCGTCGGCTTCGGCCCGATTGTCGACTCCGCAGAGGAGGTCGTTCTCGATGAAGAAGATCGCGTCGTGGGCGACGTCCCCGTCGCGACGGGAGGGGATGCGGTAGATCGTCAGCGTCACGCCGCCGGAAGCGGCAGTCGACTTGGTCGCGTTGCGCTTGGCCAAATCGGAATCGATTTTGGCGAGCATGGCGTCGGCGGCCTCGCGCCGGCCGGTCACGTCGACCGTGACGGCCAGGGCGGCCCGGTCCCCTTTGCGCTCGACAATCCCCATGCCGATTTCGCCGGCGGCGACGTCACGCAGGTCCTCGAACGTCAGCCCCAGCTTCTCCTGCATGCCCGACAGCTTGCGCTGCATCTGGCGTTTGACGTCCTCGACGAACGGCCGCATAGCCGGGTCGTGCATCAACTGGCCGAGTTGGGTCTGTTCCCAGTTCTTTTCCAGGGTCGCCAAATCGGCGATCGAGGCGAATCCGCGCGTGGCTTGCGACATGACGGCGTCGCTCGCCGGGGCGGCGGACGCCGAGCGGGCGAGCGCTGCGGCAAGGGCGCACGCGGCCAGCAAGGCGCACGAACCGAACCTTCGGTCAAGCAAAAGCATGAGTAATCCTGCCTGGGACGGCCGCCGCGGCAGCCTGTCGAGGGGAGAGGGGGACCAAGCGCGGGGACTTTACGAGGTTATCGGCGAATCGGCAAGGTTTATCCTCCCCGGCGACTCGCCAAGCGTAGAGCTTACCCAATGCTAGCGACATGCCCCAGTCGTCCCCGCCGATCCCGGGAAAATGGGCTGGCTTTGCGGGTCGTTTCGCCAATCAACAGCGGAAAACCGCAGTGGATTGTTACCCGTGCGAATCTCGCGACGGGCCCCGGCAGGCGTTCCGTCGCGTCACGTCTTACGCAGCACGCGAAGAAAACTGCCGAGACTGCGGACCGCAAGAGCTGTCACCCGACGATCTCCCGTCGGCGGCTCACGTAGTCCCACACGACGTACCGATCGAGGTCCTTCCCAGCCGTGAAGAACACCCGACCCTTGGTCGATTCGGCCAGCCTGTGGGCGAATCGAACGTCCTCCTCGGTTTGCGACCAACTGGGGAGCAGAAACAGGTTGATCGTGATCCCGTCGCGCCCGCACAGGGCGCCTTCGCGCATCGTGGCCCCCTCGGTCCGCGGATCGGGGGGGTAGAGCAGGTACAGCATCTGCTGCTCGAAGTGGGCCGTCGGCAGCCCGTCGGTGATCAGCACGATTTGGCGATTCGGGGTGTCCTGCGTCGCCAGCAACCGCCGGGCGGTCGACAGGCCGTGCTGGATGTTTGTGAAGTGGGGCGGGACTTGATACTCGCTCACCTCGGCCCGACTCATGTCAGCCCGCAGCCGCACGACGGGGTCGTACACGGTGACCGGCTTTGGCATGAGCTCGACGATCCGCCCCCGCTCGACCACCTTGGCGAAGCTGGACATCTCGATGAACTGGAGATAGTCGCCTGGGTATTCGCTGCGGATGAGCCCCTCGAGCGCCAACGCCATCCGCTTCACGTTGACGTACTGCCCGTCGTAGCGCATCGAACCGCTCATGTCCATCACGACGCAGGTGGCGCACTTGGGGGCGTTGCGGGTGCGATGGATCACGATGTCGTCTTGATGAATCCGCACCGGGGCGTGCGGCCCCTGCCGCACCAGCGCGTTGACGAACGTGCCGGGAATGTCCATGTGAGCGACCGAGTCGCCGAACTCGAACGGCCGAGTCGCCTGTAACTCGACCGCCCCTTCGCCGACGACAGGCCCGACGTGCCGACCAGTCCGCGAGGCTTGCAAGCTGCTGAACAGCCGCTCGAGCAGCTTCCCCTGGAAGATGCGATACGCCTTGGGGGTCAGTTGAAAAGCGCCGTCCCGCTCCTGCAGACCCTGCCGCTCGGCTAGCTCGCGGAGGTAGTCCTGCACCTGCTGCTGCAACGCGCTCAGTTGCTCAATGTCCCCCGGCTCGGCGAACTCGGCGAGCGCCTCCATGTCGATCACCGCGATCTCCGCCGTCTCGCGGGCCTCCTCGAGTTGCTTGATCAACTCGTCGATCCTCTCCAGTTCGTCTTTCACGGCCAGCGCTTGAGGCACTGTCAGGGCCTCGCGACCGGTGAATTCATACTTGGCGGACAGTTCGTCCACTTGGTATTTGTCGCCCAGCGCCTCGATGACGCCGACCAGTCCGCGGGCGAAGGGGGACTGGTCGTCTCCCACGGCGTACCACAGACGTTCCAGCTCGCGAATTTGCTCCTGCTCGACCGCCTGACGGAAGCAGTCGCGGTGCGCGCGGGGCGGCTTGACCTGCTGAGCTTGCCGGCGGTAGGCCGCGTCGGCTCGCCCGCGGACCTTGCGAGTCTCGTACTTGTCGAAAATCTTGCGTTTCCGCTCGCGGAGCATCGCCAGCAGCGCGTCGAGACTGGGGCCCAGCCCGGCAATTTGGCTGGGGTCGAGCCGCACCGCCCGGGCCAACTCCTCAGGGGTCAGCTCGCGACGCTGGCCGAACATCAGCATGTGCTCAAAGGCCGAACTCACCAAATCCGGCGGCGGCTGCGTCGGACTCGGGAACCGCCTCGGGTCGTACTTCTGATAGGCGTGAATGACGCCGCCGAGCGTCTCGCGATTGGCCATGAAAGGGCTCTCCCCGGGGTGCCGACTGCGTATTGTACCGCAGAACGGCGCGGGGAGGTCACGGGCTGGATACGAAGTGCGGGACGCTGTGATGTTGGGACACGAGGACCACAGGACCCGTCGACCCGGAGCCAAAACGTCCCCGGGTCAAGTTGACCCCTTGTCCCCTGATCCAATCATCCCCTAGTCCCCCCTCATCGCTGGATCGCATTCAACGGCGTTTCTCGGTTGACCACGCCCCTCAGCGCTCGAGCCGGGTCGCGTTGCAGCTTGTCGGTCAGCACCCAGATGTTGTCCAGGATCATCCGGATGCGCCGCTGGACGAATTCGTCCGAGACGAGCGCCCGCACGTCGGCGATCATCCCCTGGGCGTCGGACGCCGCCGCGTTGATTTTGTCGTACAGCTCGCGGTCGCGGATCAACAGGCCGATCGTCCCCTGACTGTTGTTGATGTTCGCGCTCAACTCGGCGACGTTCCCTAGCAGTTCCTGCAGGTTGGTGACGCTCTGCTCCATCGAGGCCACGATGCGATCTCCCCGCTCGCCGAGCGGCTTGGTCAGTCCTGTGAGGTTCTTGAGATTCTCATCGGCCGATCCCGCTACCCGCTCCAACCCCTGCATGATCGCACGAGCGTCCTCGACCAGGGACGGCAATTGGGCGAGCCCCTCGCGCAAGTTTTCTTGCAGCTTTTCGTCGCCGACGATCTTGTTGACGTTGGTCATCGTCTCGCGAAACTCGACGAGGGCTGAATCCAGCGATTCGACCATGCGCGTCACTCGTTCAAGATCATTTTCGCCCAACACCGTATTGAGCCGCTCGGCGAGTTGGGCGACCTCGGACCCGGCTTGGCCGAGCGCCTGAATTGTTTGCTTGAGATCCCCCTGGATGTCCCCCAACATGTCGACGGGGCTGGGAACGTACATCCCCTCGATTTCCTCTCCCGGCTTGAACGCGACGCTCCCCGCCGACGGACGCATCGGGACGAACTCGATTGTCGCGTCGCCGATGAGCGAGGTGACGATGCGCGCCCGCTCGTTCGACTTCACCTCGCGGCCCTGGTTGATGTTGAGCGTAATCACGGCCCCCTCGTCGGTCGGCTCGACGTCCTCGACGCGCCCGATCAGAATCCCCCTTCGTCGCACCGGCGTATTCGGCGAGACCCCAGGGGCTTGGTCGGCGACGACCTTGAGTTGATAGTTGCCCGAAAAGGGGAGCGACGAAAAGTCGCTGTGCCAAGCGATGAGGATGGCCGTGATGACGACCGTGGCGACTGCCACCACCCCGACGCGGAATTGTTTATTGCGTTCGTTCATGGCAAAACCTCAGGGCCGGTCGATGCCGGCGCAAAGTGTCGTGCGCGGGGGCTTGCGGTCCGGACCGCACGGCGGCCCGGCTGGAGGCGGAGTTGCCGGAGTCCGCTATCTCCCCTCCGCCAGTTCGCTGATTCGGTCGCCCGCTTCGCCGCGAATGAACTGCGTGACGCGGCGATCGGGGGATTTGTCGATCTGCTCCGGCAGGCCGTCGTACAGCGTCTGCGACTCGTCCGTCTCCAGCCGCGCCAGCGGGTAGAGCATCACGATGCGGTCCGCCACCTTGCGAGCCGAGAGCATGTCGTGAGTCACGATGATGCTGGTGACGCCAAAGGCGTCGCGGACGCGGATCATCAGTTCGTTGATGACGTCGCTCATGATCGGGTCGAGCCCGGTGGTGGGCTCGTCGTACAAAACCGCCTCGGGCTGCAGCATCAGCGCCCGTGCCAGTCCGACGCGTTTGCGCATGCCGCCGGACAGTTCCGCGGGGTATTTTCGCAGCGCGGTTTTGGGGAGCCCCACCTCGCCCAACAGTTCCATCATCCGCCGCTCATGCTGCGGAGCCTCGCTTCGCGGCCGGTGTTGCCGCAACGGGAAGAGAATGTTCTCGGCGACGTTGAGACTGTCGAACAAGGCCGCGTTCTGGAAGACGAACCCGAATCGCGTACGAAGTTGCGACAGCTCCTGCTCGCTGAGCCCGTCGAGCGACTGGCCGTCGAACGCAACCGAACCGACGGTCGGCTCGATCAGCCCGATGATGGTCTTCAACAGCACGGTCTTGCCGCAACCGCTCTCGCCGATGATCGCCAGCGTCTCTCCCCGCGGCACGACGAGGTCGACGTCGCGCAACACCTGCTGCCGCCCGAACGTAACGCCGAGGGCGCGAACTTCGATCAGCGGCGCGGCGGAGACCATGGATTGGGGGGCGAGGGGGTGTGGCGTTTGGGGAGGTCAGGCCGGGTGATTGGAGCGACGACTGGTGAACGTGGACAGGGCCGTCGCATGGGATCAGCTGCGCCGCTAGCGGATGCATTGCATGGCGACATTCAACCCCTTGCAGCCTCGTCCCTCGCGGTCTTGCTACGTTCCGAACAGCACCGGCGCAGCGGGCCAGATCGCCAGGTAGATCTGGTCGAGCACGATGCTCAGGCCCAGATCGATTACGATGATCGCGACAAACGAATAAACGAACGCGGTCGTGGCGGCCTGGCCGACGCCTTCGGCCCCCGGTCGGCAGTGGAACCCGCGGTAACAACTGACGATGCCGATCGTGGCGCCGAAGAAGACGCTCTTCGTCACGCCGTAGAACATGTCCCAGGTCTCGACGAACCGGTTCGCGTTGGCCCAGTAGTGGTGGTCGTCGATCCCCAGCATTTGCGTGCAGTAGAGGTTGCCTCCCAGCACCCCCATGAACATCGCCATGACCGTGAGCGAAGGGATCAGCAACAAGCATCCCAAGAACCGCGGCACGACAAGGTAGTGAATCGGGTTGGCGCCCATGCTGGCCAGCGCGTCGATCTGTTCGGTGACGCGCATCGTGCCGACTTCGGCGGCGATGGCGCTGCCGACGCGGCCGGCGAGCATCGTGGCCGCCAGCACGGGTCCCAGCTCGCGGAACATCGACTTGTTGATCACGCCCCCCAGTTGCGTCTCGAGCCCGAACGCGCGGAACTGGGTGAACGACTGCACCGCGAGCACCATGCCGATGAACGTGCCGATCACCGCGACGACCGGCAGGCTCTCGACCCCGATCTGATACATGCTGCGGACCAACGTGCCGGGGCGCGGCGCGCGGGTGAATAGCCAAGCGAGGGTCCGCCAGAAAAACAGCGTCAGCCCTCCCGCTCCGTCAACCGCTCGGAGGATGCCGGCGCCCAAGCCGGCAATCGACTCGCTGACGGCGTCGATGGAGCCGCGATTCGCGGCACTGGAGCTGGCAGTGGACATGGCGACGAGCCGGCGGCCTTGCGGGACCGCTCGATCGGCGAGCGGCAGACGAAGGGCGCGCACGCAACAGACGCACTCCTTCCCCGCTCATCATCGACGTTGCCGATTATGCCGCTTGAGAGAACCTTGCCGCCCCGACGGCGATCGCCGTCAGGGCCAGCGCCGCTAGCGTCGCCGCCGCGGGCTCGGGGACGACTGTCGCGATCGGCGTCACGACGAACTCGCGCTGCCAGACGAGAAAGTCGCGCCCGTCGACCGCGCCGTCGCCGGTCGCATCGCCCGTGGACTTGGCCGCTCCGCCGGCCGCGCCGAAGTTGGCGGACCAGATTCCCAGATCGTCGCCCGTCGTCGCGTTGTCGCGGTCGAAGTCGGCAGCCAGCGCCGCCCCATACAGAAACTGGATCCCCGCAATGTCGTCGGGGTCGAGTTCGCGATTCACGTACTGAAAGCACTCGAACTCGATCGACATCACCGAACAGAAGTCCGAATGGGCCATCCCCAAGGCGTGTCCCGCTTCGTGCAAGAGGAGACTCTCGAAGTCGTTGAAGATTTGGATCGGGTCCCCTTCGCCGCCTGGGTCGAAGAAGAACGTGTTGTCCGCGTTGAGAAGCACGTCTCCCTCCAGCGAACCGCCGTTGGGGGGCGGCGCAAAGCCGACGCCGCCGACGAAGCCGGCGATCGAGAACGCACCGAACCGAATCTGCCCCGTGTCCGGCGACTGGGCCGCCGTGCTGCTGAACGGGGCGCCTGAGTCGGGGACCTGCACGAAGTAGATGTTGGCGACCGCCGACCACTTGTCGAGCACCCGCTCGATCGTGGCCAGCGCCTGGGCGTGTCCCAGGCCGGTCATAATCGCTTCCAGGCTGCTGGTCCCCGTGATGTTGGGATCGCTCCAGGAGGGATCGATCGTCGTCCCGTCGGGCATGATGCTCCAAGTGATCGTCCCCCCCGTCGATCCGGGGGTGAAGATGTCGCCCCACTTGTTGTAGTAGGTCGCCTCGTCTCCCCACGGATAGGGACCGAACAGGTTGTACGCTGCGACTCGACCGCCGCCGACCGCCGTCAGCACGATCGCGACCGCCGCAAGGGAGCAAGAAGCCTTGGACATGGGACGAAATCCAGAACGGCAAATTGGCGAGCAGGCGTCTCGGGGACGCATCTTCAAACCGGCCGCATTCTCCCCTGCCCCCCTTCAGCCGTCCAGAAATTTCGATCACGGCCGCGATCGGGTCGGGTAGAATCGCGAGCTATGATCGACACCCGCAAGGCGATCGACCGTCGCGAGCTTGGCTTCGAGTCCTTCGCCGAGGTCCTCGCCGACGCCGAGTCGCTCGCCGCGGCGGAGCGGCGCGGGGCGCTCCGCGCCACAGGGAACTGGCAACTGGGACAAGCCATCGGGCACTTGGCGTTCTGGGCCAACGCCCCGTTCGACGGCTATCCGCCGATGCCGCGCGTGCCGTGGTTCATGCGGTTCTTGCTCAAACTGTGGAAGAACGAGATCCTCGACGGCTCGATGCCCGCAGGAATGAAGATTCCCCGCGTCCCCGGCGGCACATTCGGCACGGAGTCGATGGCGACCGACGAGGCGATCGGCCAACTGCTCGTCGCGTTGGCCCGGCTCGAGGCTCAGGCGCCGACGGAGCCGAATCCCGCTTTCGGACTCTTGACGCACCAGGAGTGGATCAAGCTCAACCTCCGCCACGCAGAGCTGCACCTGGGATTCTTTCATCCCGAGGGCGAAGGGGGTTGACCGCGTCCGCCCCTACTCCGAGCCCCTATTGCGGCAGCTTCCCTTCGACCAGCTCCCGCTCCCAATCGTCCATCAGCGGCCAGTCGACGGCGCAGGTGCCGAAGTCGGCCATGTGGAGATAACTCTCGAGCCGGGCAAGCGTGCGGTCGATCAGGGCGTCGTCCTTGCGAAAGGCGGGGCCGTGGCTGGGGAGCAGCCATTCGACGTCGCTGGACTTGATCCGTTCGAGCGACTTGATGAAATCGGGGATGCTGCTGCCGTGATGAGCGTCGATCGCCCCCACGCACCCGTCGCGGAACAGATTGTCGCCCGAGAACAAGAGCTTGCCGAGCCGGAAGCTGAGCTGCCCGTCGGTGTGCCCCGGAGTGTGCCAGACCTCGAGCTTAAGATCGCCGACGGCCAGCGTATCGCCGTCGTCGACGGTTCGGTCGACTTCGATCGGGGGCATGGCCAGGTCGATCCCCTGCGCCTCGATGTGGGCAAAAGTCGCCACCCGGTCCCCTTGTTCCAACAGCTTGGCGGCCAACGGGTGGGCGATCACCGGGGCCTTGAGGACCTGCTTCGCCTTGGCAAGCCCCTGGATGTGGTCGACGTCGGCGTGCGAAGCGATCAGCCCGGCGCACTTGCTGAACGGGAAATCGAGTTGGCGAATCAACTCGATGCACTCGTCGGCCGCGTCTTCGTAGCCGATGTCAATGAGCGCCCACTGGTTGTCGTCGTAGATTAGGTAGACGCTGCAGGTAAACCGGCGGCGTGCCTGGTGGTTCAACTCAATGACGTGGGGAAACAGGGGCGTCCGGGAAAGCATCGGTTCGCGACGGCTGAGGCGTAGTGGCAAGAGTTCGACGCATACACGCGACCCACACCGCAGGCCGCCGCAGCGTCCGCGATTCTAAAGCGGCACGTCGCTCGCCTGCAACTGTGGCGAGCGAGGACGCGGGGAAAGAGCCCGCTAACGAGATTGGTTCTCAACAGAACCCATGATCGCCGCCAACCCTGCGCGATAGTCCGGATAAGCCAATTTGACTCCCAGCGACGCAAGCATTTTGCGATTGGAGATCCGGCGGTCCGCCCCCGCGCGGGCAAGCGCCGGCGAGTCGGGGGCCGGATCGGCGAACCGCGGCTTCACGGCGCCCAAGAGCCGCGCCGCTTCGGCGTAATAGTCGCCGCGAACGACCGGCGACCCGTCGCTGACGCAGAACGTGTGGGGCCCGCGCCCGGCGACCTCGAGCCACCGCTCGGCCGCAAGGACCGCGGTCGCACCGTCGTCGACATGGATCAGATTGAGCCACCCCGCGCTGGGAGCGGGAATCGGCTCGCCTGCCTGGAGCGAGGCCAGATAGGGGATTCGCCCCGGGCCGTAGATCCCAGCCAACCGCAGCACCGCTGCGCGCCCCCCCAACGGGTGGTCGGCAATCGCTCGCTCGGCGGCCAGCGACGCGATTCCTCCCGGCCGCTGCGGATCGGGCGGGGTCAGCTCGTCGACCTCGCCCCCGCGCGCGTCGCCGTACACGCCGGTCGTGCTGACGTAGATCAACCGCCCGATCTCGGCAGGCAGCGTCGCCAGGACGTTCCGGACGCCGCCCGCGTAGACCTCGTCGATGGTCGCTGAATCGCTCCGATCGAACCCGACGGCGAACAACACCGTATCGAACGCGGCAAACTGCGGCAGCCTGCGCGCATCGACGACGTCCCCTACGAGCGGCCGGAGGCCCTGGCGTTCCAACTCCGCGGCTCGGGCTGCCGTCCGGGTGAGCGCGGAGACCTCGTCCCCGGCCGCAAGCCATCGCCGCGCGACGCGGATGCCAAGATACCCGCAGCCGATGACAAGTTTGCGCGCGGGCGATGTCATGGGAGTCCTCTGGCATTTTGCGCGGCGGCCCGCCTGGAGTATGCGCCGGCTACTCCAACCCTTGCGGAGGATCTTGGCTGCGGGCGCCCGCCTCAAGGTACGCGGTCAGCATGATCTGGGCGGCAAGTTGGTCGATTCGCGCCTTGCGCCGTTTCTTCGTCAGCCCCGCGGCGAGCAACTGCTCCTCCGCCTCGGCCGAGGTGTATCGTTCGTCGAAGTACTCGACGGGCACGCCGGTGATTTGCTCGAGCCAAGCGCCGAACGCGCGAGCCTCGCGCGACTTCTGACTCTCGTCGCCGCTGGTGTGGACCGGCAAGCCGACGACCCACTTTTCGAGCCGTTCCTCTTGGGCGAGTTGCTTGAAGTAGGCGGCGTCGAATCGCTCGCTCCGCCGAACGTATGTTTCCAGCGGCCCGGCGATCCGCACCGACAAATCGGCCACGGCAATGCCGATCCGCACGGTCCCGTAATCAACGCCGGCGATGCGGGACATAGTTCGGCAACCAGCGCGTGACTTGGCGACGTCGGCAAAGACGTACTGGCAAAGCGAAACGGAAAGGGAGCGGCGCGGCTGCCGTGATCCGGCACGCGCGACGTATCGGCGGCGGGCTACAGATACTCTTTCCAACCCCGCGCTTCGAGCTGTTTGACGACCTCGCGGACAGCTTCTTCGTCATGCTTGTTCGCCACGAGGGTCGCATTGGGGGTATGCACCACGAGACAATCCTTCAGCCCCACGGTGACGACCAGATGCTCGTCCTCGGTGCAGACGATCGTCCCCCTGGTGTTGACCCCCAAATGCCGGCCGACGATCGTGTTGTCGTTGTGATCAGTCCCCACGAGCCGCCCCAAGGCTTGCCAACTGCCCAGGTCGTCCCAGTCGTACGGCGCCTCGATGACCGCCACGTTGCGGGCGTGCTCCATGACGGCGTAGTCGATCGAGATCCCCTTGATCGCCGTGAACTCGCGATCGAAGACCTCCTGCTGCTCGGGCGTCCCCCACGCGGCGCCAATCGCCTGCAAATGGACCAGCATCTCGGGCTGACGAGCTTTGATGGCATCGAGGATCGTCTTGGCCTTCCAGACGAATATTCCCGAATTCCAGTAGAAATCGCCGGAAGCCAAGTAATCGGTCGCGGTGGCGGCGTCGGGCTTCTCGCGGAACCGTTTGACGACGAACGCCGGAGCGTCTCCCTCGCGGACGTCGATCCGGGCGCCCCGCTGGATGTAACCGAAGATCTCTGCCGGGTAATTGGGACGAATGCCGAACGTGACGATCCGGTCCGGCTGCTTCTCGACCAACTCGGCCGCCTGCTGCAGCGCGTCCTGAAACCGATCCGCCCAGCGAATGACGTGGTCGGCCGGCAGCACGGCCATCGTCGCGTCGGGGTCGTCGCGGCTCACCAGCAGGGCGGCCAACCCGATGCACGGAGCCGTGTCGCGTTTGCACGGCTCGCCGACGATCGATTCGGGGGGGAGTTCGGGAAACTGTTCGCCGATCGTGGCCACGAGCCGACGATTGGTGACGATCAGCGTCTGCTGGGGCGTCACGAGATCGCCGAGCCGATCGACCGTCTGCCGGAGCATCGATTGCTTGCCGATCAGCGTGAGCAGTTGTTTGGGTTTGTCGGCTCGGCTGGCCGGCCAAAACCGGGTGCCGGAACCGCCGGCCATAATGACGGCGTGAAGCATAGCGGGCGGGGAAAGGCGAGAGTTCGGAGGTCGGGGGCTGCCGGCGCCAAGTGGCGCCGGACGGGAACCTGCCAGCATACCACGCCCGCCCCGCCCCGCGCAGGGCGCAACGCGCGGCGCGAACTCTGCTGAAACCGGCGATCAGGATCAATCGCCCCAGGCGGTGCGGAGGCGTTCGACGGCCGCCCGGGGGTCGGAGGCCTTCGTCACGGCCCCGCTGACGGCGATTCGAGCGACCCCGGTCTCGCGGACTTGGCTCGCGTTCTCCGGGGCAATCCCGCCGATCGCGAACGCGGGGAGCGAGATCTCCGCTGCCACGACCCGCAGGTACTCCAACCCTGCGAAGACGTCGAACGACTTGGTCGACGTGGGAAAGGTCGGGCCGGCGCCCAGATAGTCGGCTCCGTCGAGGACCGCTCGCCGCGCCTGGTCGAGCTCGTGCGTCGAGACGCCGATCAGTTTGTGCGGGCCAAGGATTGCCCGGGCCGAGGCGACCGGCAAATCGTCCTGCCCCAGGTGGACTCCGTCGGCGTCGACAGCCGCGGCAACGTCGGGTCTGTCGTTGACGATCGCCAGCGTGCGACGGGGCGCCTGCGCTCCCCTCGTTGCGGCGACCAGCAATTGGGCCCGGTCGAGCAGCTCTCGGTCGGCAAGTCGCTTCTCGCGCAATTGGATCGCGTCAACCCCCGCGGCGAGGAGCGGATTCAGCATCGCGAAGAACTCCTGCCGCGTGGCGCCCCCCTCGATCAGCACCATCAGCCGCACGTCGGCGAGTCGCTCGGCGGCGTCCACCGAACGGCGCAACGCGGCCTCAACCACGTAGAACCGATACCGCAGCGACTCGATCGTCTCGCTCGCCAGCGAATCGAAGCACTTGCCGTACTCTTCCAAACTGCGGAGCGACTGCTTGACCCGCTCGCAACTCGCTTTGCAGACGTGCCAGGCGTCTGTGCGAGCAAGTTCGGCGGGGGTCGAGATCGTCGTGCCGACGTCCCCTGCCGTGTCGCGGGCTGCGTACCGCCGGGCGAGCGGGCTGACTGCGACCGCCGCAGCCAAGGCGTGCCGCAATTCTTTCACCTCACGAGACAAGTGCCGATCCTCGAGCACGAATCGGGCGAAGTCCTCGACGACGCGCAGCCCTTCGGCGGCCCGATTGAAGGATGCGTCGAGGATGCGGTGCATGGGGGCGGACATCAGCGGCGGTTCCGGCGACAGTGACGGGCCAGGCTGGCGAATTCACCTGATCTGCGGTCCGAACAACCGCCAGTACGTGAGGACGACCGCGGTGGCGGCCAGCATGGCCGGCCCGGTACGCCCCCGCAAGCGATCGATCTCGGCCCCCGCGATGAGCAGCATCAACGCCCCCGTGGCGGCCATCGGCCAATGTTGCCAGCGTGAGATCCCCATGGTCGCCGCGGCGACGGTGGTCCACGCTAGCATGCGTTTCAGGCTGAATTGGAACGGGGACAACGTCGGAGGATGCCAGGGAAGGACGCGGGGGCTCGGCGGCGCGAAGCTGGCGAACCGGCCTCGTCGCAAGCCGTTATTATCGTTATCTTTCCTCCGACCACACGCCCTGGTTTCCCGCTTTTTGTCGTCCAGGCCGGCGCCGCTCGTACGTCCTCCGCTCCAGGGCCGGAATCGCACGCTCGGTCGGCTCGTAACTGCCTATCCCGCCCGCAGTTGCCTTGAATTGACAAGGTCGCGGGCTAGACTTTGCCAACCGTCAGGATCGCCGGCAGGCGAGCGCCGCGTGAGGCTCGAGCGGATCGACCGCTTGCGCTCCGCTTGGCGCGCTGCTCGCTCGCCGGCCCTCGGCAAGGATTGCCGCGCGTGACTCCTCCCAAACTCCACTGGTCGGCTTACTTGTGGCCCGGGCTGCCGCATGTGTGGACCCGGGGGTCTTGGGCGGGTTTGGGGCTGGCGGTAGGATTTACGGCGCTGGGGAACCTGCTGGCGGTCGCCACCTTGGTCTGGACCGAGTGGCTCCCCGAGCGAGTTCGCGCCGGGGGTTGGCTGCTGCTGGGAGTCGTGTGGCTCGCGGCGTGGCTTGACGCCCGGGCCGATTGGCGACGCTACCTGGCCGAGTGGGCCAGCGGCGAGGGGGGCGATCCGCGGCAGCGGGCCGACCGGCTCTACCGCGAAGCCCTCGGGCACTACCTCGCCGGCGACCACGTCGCTGCCGAGCAGACCGTTCAGAAGATATTGAAGATCGATCGTCGCGACCCAGAGGCCCGCCTGCTGACGGCGACGCTCCTGCGCCGCACCGGACGAACCGACGAAGCTTTCCAACAACTCGCGGAGTTGGAACGGCTTGAAACCGCCGCCCCCTGGCACGCCGAGATTGCCGCGGAGCGACGGTTGCTTACCATTACGGTGTCTCAGCTTGCAACCGATCTGCCCCGCCGCGGGAAAGACGAGTCGCAAGCGGAGTCCGACGACGCGACCGCACACGACCGCAACGACGCGACGACACTGACGATTCACGCTCGGGACGAGCGACCTGACACTAAGGCCGACCCCGCCGCACGGAACAGAGCCGCTTAGCTTCGCCCCCGCGGCGAGCACGACCCCCGGCCCGTTTGCGACCCCGGCGAGCCAGCAGCATCACGACAGGAGAGAGGGCCATGTACGAACGCTTCACCGACCGGGCGCGCAAAGTGATGCAGCTCGCCAACCAAGAAGCCCAGCGCTTCAACCACGAATACATCGGCACCGAGCACGTGCTGTTGGGGCTCATCAAAGAGGGCTCCGGCGTGGCGGCCAACGTGCTCAAGAACCTCGACGTCGATCTTCGCAAGATTCGGCTCGAGGTCGAGAAGCTCGTTCAGAGCGGGCCCGACATGGTCACCATGGGCAAGCTGCCCCAGACCCCGCGGGCCAAGAAGGTGATCGAGTACTCGATGGAAGAGGCTCGCCACCTGAACCACAACTACGTCGGCACGGAGCACATCCTGTTGGGCCTGCTCCGCGAGCAGGAAGGGGTGGCCGCCCAGGTGCTGATGAACCTCGGGCTCAAGCTGGAAGAAGTCCGCGAGGAGGTCCTCAACCTGCTGGGCCATGGCCTGGAAGGGGACGAGACCAGCGGCCGGGGCGGCCGGGGCGGCGAGTCGCGCGGCGGCAACGGCGGCGACGACCCGGAACGCTCGAAATCTTCGAAGAGCAAGACCCCCGCGCTGGACAGCTTCGGCCGCGATCTGACCGAGTTGGCCCGGCAGAACAAGCTCGACCCGGTGATCGGCCGCGAAAAGGAAATCGAGCGGGCGATCCAGATCCTTTGTCGGCGTACGAAGAACAACCCCGTCCTGCTTGGCGAGGCCGGCGTCGGCAAGACCGCGATCGTCGAAGGGTTCGCCCAACGGGTGATCGACGGCAACGTTCCCGAGCTGCTGCTTGATCGGCGGATCGTCGTCCTGGACTTGGCGATGATGGTCGCCGGGACGAAGTACCGCGGCCAATTCGAGGAGCGGATCAAGGCGGTCATGAACGAGGTCCGCCGCGCCAAGAACACGATTCTGTTCATCGACGAACTACACACGCTGGTCGGCGCCGGCGGGGCCGAGGGCGCCATCGACGCCTCGAACGTGCTGAAGCCGGCCCTGGCTCGCGGCGAGATCCAGTGCATCGGGGCCACGACGCTCGACGAGTACCGCAAGTACATCGAGAAGGACTCGGCCCTCGCTCGCCGGTTCCAGGAAGTGCTCGTCGAGCCGACCACCGTCGCCGACACGACCCTGATCCTCGAAGGCCTCCGCGATCGGTACGAGGAGCACCACCGGGTGCAAATCACCGACGACGCGATCACCTCGGCCGTCGAGCTCTCGGACCGGTACATCACCGGTCGGTGCCTGCCCGACAAGGCGATCGACGTGATCGACGAGGCGGGCGCCCGCGTGCGGCTCAAGACGATGTCCAAGCCGCCGAATCTCAAGGAGATCGACGACGAAGTCGAGCAGCTCAACCGCGAGAAGGAAGAGGCGGTCGCCAACCAGGACTTCGAGAAGGCCGCCAAGCTGCGCGACCAAGCCGACAAGCTCAAGAAAAAGAAGCAGGACGTCACCCGCCAGTGGCGCGAAAAGTCGCGTGAGAACGGCGGCGTGGTCGACGAAGAGGTCATCGCCGAGGTGATCTCGAAGATGACCGGCATCCCGCTGACTCGCATGAGCACCGAAGACACGATGCGGCTGATGCAGATGGAGGACGAGCTCCACAAGAAGGTCATCAGCCAGCACGAGGCGATCCACGCGATCGCCAAAGCGGTGCGCCGCAGTCGCAGCGGATTGCAGGACCCCAAACGGCCGACCGGCACGTTCATCTTCGCCGGCCCCACGGGCGTCGGCAAAACGCTGCTCGCCAAGGCCCTGGCCGAGTTCATGTTCGGCGACGAGGATGCGCTCATCCAGATCGACATGAGCGAATACATGGAGAAGCACAACGTGAGCCGGCTCATCGGGGCGCCCCCCGGGTACGTCGGCTACGAAGAAGGAGGGCAGCTCACCGAGCAGATTCGCCGTCGACCCTACGCGGTGGTGCTGCTCGACGAGATCGAAAAGGCCCACCCCGAAGTGTTCAACATGCTGCTGCAGGTCATGGAGGAAGGCCGCCTGACCGACAGCTTCGGTCGCAACGTCGACTTCCGCAACGTGATCCTGATCATGACCACCAACGCAGGGGCCGAGGCAATCAAGAACGAAAGCGCGTTCGGCTTCGCCAAGCCCGACGCCGACGCCAGCTACGACGCGATGAAGACCCGCGTGGTCGATGAAATCGAAAAGGTGTTTCGCCCCGAGTTCATCAACCGCGTCAACGACATCATCGTGTTCCGGCACCTCAACACGGACGATCTCAAGGAAGTGGTCGACCTGGAACTCTCGAAGGTCCGCAAGCGGCTCATCGAGAAGGGGCTCACGCTCGATCTGTCGGACGAATCCAAGGAGTTTCTGATCAAGAAGGGCTCGAACACCGACTACGGCGCTCGGCCGCTGCGGCGTGCCATCGAGTCGTTCGTCGAGGATCCGCTGGCCGAGGAACTGCTCAAGGGCGAGTTCAACGGCAAGGATACGATCCGCGTCACGGTTAAGACGGTGGGCGACAAGAAGCAACTCAACTTCGAGGGGCTCAAGACCCGCGACGACAAGCCGGAACCGGTCGCGGCCGCCGCCGGCGAAGACGCCGGCGACGAAGCGTAAGCGATCGTTCGACGGAATTCGGAAATCTTCGAAAGAGCCTCCGGTCGATATCGACCGGGGGCTCTTTGTTTGCGCCCGCGCATCCGCCTCTCGACGTCCTCGTGTTTCAATTGCGCAATAAAGAATCGAAGACGCTCCCGCGCGTGGACTCCACCGAGAGTGCCGAGCACACTACATGCGCCGACGTGGAACCGCCCGCTGTCGGCGCCAATCCCATGCGGGGCCGCCGGCAGCGCTCGCCGTTCTAGCGCCCCCCTGGCGACTGCTCTTTTCTCTCTAGTCCTCTGAGGAGTACGACTCATGAAACGATTTCTTTGGGCGGTCGGTCTGGCCGTCGGCCTGACGGCCAGTTCCCGCGCAGCGATCGTCTACGTCGATGCGACGCACGACGTCGGCGGCAACACGGCCGTGGCGCCCTCGGCCGGCGGCGGGGTGTTCAACACCTCCGGCGCACTCAACAGCCAAGGCCCGGCCAACGACGGTCTGTGGGACGTCCGCGCCTTCGGCAACGCCGCGACAATCTATCAGAACGCCGGGTTCGGCAACGTCGACAACGCTCATCGACTGGTCACGACCGTCAGCGTTCCGACGAACACGTATAACGTCTACGCCTACTTCTGGAGCGACACCAGCGCCTGGCGGATGGGCGCATCGCTGACGGACGACCAAGGCGAACTCCCTCTCTATCAGTACAATCCCACGACTGCAGGCGTCGTCCAGTACTGGACCGGTTCGGACGGCACGCAACTCAGCAACGTCTTGGCTCCTAATCCTTTCACCACCGACGTGATGATCGCCGAAGGAAATCGCCGGTTGTTCCAGATCCCGCTCGGGCAGGTCAGCGGGTCGAGCATCTCGGTCTTTGTCGACGACGACGCCATGATGGCCGACGGCAATCAGCGGACATGGTTCGACGGCATCGGCTACGAGCCGGTCCCCGAGCCGAGCACAATTATGCTGGCGGGACTCGCGCTGGTCGGTGCAGCGGGTCGATTCCGGCGTCGCATGCTTGGTTAATCCGCAACGTGTGAAAACTTCCGAGAAACGGCAGTTAGCCCCCGGTCGCCGACCGGGGGCTATTTTTTGCGCAACTGAGTAAAATGCCCGGTCGCCGCCTCCCTCCCGCCGTGTCTCGACCGGAGATTACAGACCCATGGCCAAGATCCTTGCCTTCGCCGGCAGCGCTCGCCGCGATTCCTTCAACAAGAAACTCGTCGCTACGGCCGTCGCGCAAGCCCGCGAGTTGGGAGCCGAGGTGACGCACGTCGATCTGCGCGACTTTCCGATGCCGCTGTACGACGGCGACCTGGAGGAGGCGGAAGGGTATCCCGAGGCGGCCGACCGCCTCTACGCTCTCATGAAGGAGCACGCAGGGCTGCTCCTGGCCTGTCCCGAGTACAACAGTTCGATTACGCCGCTCCTCAAGAACACGATCGACTGGGTCTCGCGCCCGCGCTCGGGCGACGGGCGACTGGCCGCGTATCAAGGCAAAGTGGCGACCCTGCTGGCCGCATCGCCCGGCGAACTCGGCGGCCTGCGGGGGCTGGTGACGGTCCGCTCGATCTTGGGCAACATCGGCGTCACCGTACTGCCGACGCAGGTGGCCGTGGCGAAGGCGGACAAGGCGTTTGCGGAAGACGGCGCGCTCATCGACGAGTCGGCGGCGAAGCGCGTTGCGGCAGCGATGGCGACGTTCGTCGCGACAGTTCGCAAATTGGCGTAGGGGCACAGCATGTCTGAATGCAGGTGCGGACAACATCACGTATTTCGGGGCAATGAGGCGACAGACGACGCCGACGCCCATCTTCGCGAAGTGCAAGCCGACTTGGCGAACTGGAGGTGCGAGTACGTGTGTCCGGACACTGGCGCGCGATGGCTGCTGGATCATCCGTTTCCTGAAGCACACGGCGGCGGACCTCCCCGTCTACGCCAAATTCAATGAGCCGATCGCATCGGGTGAGGACGGGACGTTCGCCCCGCTTGGGGCTAACGGACTTATGTCCGTCTCGACCTGCGGCTGACGCCGCAGGCCATAGACTGTCGGCCCGTTAGGCCTGAAGCCGCGCGGCTGCGCCGCTGGAGAGTGAAGGATGGTCAGTCAGCCGCAACGCGGCGGCAATCAATAGCCTGGAGCGGTCCGCGACCGTCCCCCGGTTCCGTTTATTCCGATCGTAACGAATATTCCCTCAACCGCCGTCCCTTGGCGGCCGATTCTTACTCCCAGACGAACACTGCTCGCCGGCGCCAGCATTGCGCCGGTTTATCGCTCTTGAGGGGGGAATCTCATGGCGCGTCGGATTCTGTTTGCCATTTGCCTCGGCATGGCGTTTTGCGCATTGAGCCAAGGCACGCGCGCCGAAGCCCAGCAGGCCTACGGCCGCCAGTGGGCCGGCTCGTACACGACCCAGGACTGGAACCGGTTCTATCACTATCCGTACGTGTACTACCCCCAAAACTTCTGGGGCAGCGAGTACTACCGCAGCGCGGACAGTCTGTACCACCGGTACCCGCCCGAGATGCGGATCCCCGTGTACAACGCCCGCTGGCACAACTACTACCCCAATCGCCGCAAGTTCCACTCCGGGCATCACTTCGTGCTGGACGTGTTCTGAGACGGGGGATGCGAGATTGCTGATAGGAAAGCCGGGAAACGTCGAGAATCAATCTCTTTGATCTCCGACGTTTCGCCGCTGGCCGCTTCACCATCTGCAATCCAACATCAATGATCGGGCGTCGCCGCGGCCCCAGTCGCGATTGCGACGAGCACCTCGACCGCGCGATCGAGCTGATCGACGGCGATAAACTCGTCAATCGTGTGGGCTTGCTCGATCGAACCGGGGCCGAAGACCGCGGCGGGGATCCCCGCCGCGGCCAGGGTCGCGGCGTTCGTGCCGTACGGCACCCCGACGATGCGGCTCGCGACTCCGCACGCGTCGACAATGGCTGCCAACCGCTCGGCCCAACGTTGCGATTCGCCCCCGGCTAGCCCGTAGCTCTGCATCCAGGGCGGGTCGTGAGTCAGTCGGCAGGGACCGAGGTCGACCGCTCGCTC
This sequence comes from Pirellulales bacterium, assembly GCA_019636345.1. NCBI lineage: Bacteria > Pseudomonadati > Planctomycetota > Planctomycetia > Pirellulales > Pirellulales bacterium. The sequence goes on from JAHBXQ010000005.1 coordinate 162,698, forward strand.
CAACTCGGCGACGACGCCGGCGTAGGCGGTCTCGGGACTCTCGCCCGGAGCAAGTCGTCGATCGAGGTCGATCACCGCCGCGTCGGGCACCGTGTTGGGTCCCGCTCCTCCTTGGATCGTCGTGACGCAAATGGTCGGAGGGCCGCACTCGCCCGCGAGTCCGGTCGCCGTCGCGTTGAACCCCCGCCCCAGTTTGTCGTGCATCGCCTCGAGCGCCTGGACGACCCGCGCCATCGCGTAAATTGCATTGGCGCCGCCCGCGGGTCGCGAGGAATGAGCCGCTCGCCCCGCCGTCCGAGCCTGCCAACGAACCACTCCGCGGTGAGCCGCCACGACGTTCAAGTCGGTCGGCTCGGCGACGATCGCGGCCCGCGGCTTGAACCGACGAAGTTCTGCCAGGGAGAGCGGCCCCTGGATCGTCGTCGCCGCGAGTTCGCCGGATCGCTCATCCCAGAATCGTGCCAGTGCGCGAACCCCCGTGAAACCGCACTCCTCGTTCACGGTCGAAGCGAATACGATCGTCGGCCGGCGGGCGAGCGGGGCGTCGCCGGCTGCAACCAGCGCCGCGAGCATGGCCGCCAGGCCCCCCTTCACATCGCACGCCCCGCGGCCATAGATGAGACCCTGGGACTCGCGAGCGATGAACGGGGCGTTCATCCCGGCCACGGCGACCGTATCCTGGTGGGCCTCCCAAAGGAGACAATCGCTGCGGCCCCCGGGGACCACGGCGACAACGTTGGACCGGCCTGGGTGGACCTCCTGGGTCAGCCAAGGCCAGCCCTGTCTGCCGAGGAAATCGATAAGCCACTCAGTCACTTGCTTTTCGCCCGAAATATCGTCCGTTGACGGGTCCCCTGCGGGGACCAAGCGCGGGTTCACGCTGGGGCGGGCAATGAGTTGCCCCAGGATTTCTCGGACTAAATGAGCCACAATCCCCCTCCGCGAGCCGTCCCGACCCCGCCGCAGCGGGGGGCCCGACCCCATTTCGTCGCGATTTTTCGCCGACTATTTGCAATCATGGAACACACTGGTTAAGATGCACGTCGGCGTGGAGAAAATCCACGTCGACCTCCCCCTCGCGGGTCGCTGCCCCACCCGCGAGGGGATTTTTTTGCGCCGACGAATTCGCGCAACATTTCGGCGGTTCTGCGCAGCACTTCTCGCTGGCGCCCCAGCCTGCATAAGCCGACAGGGAGCCGATTCACGGCCCCGTTTCAAGCCGCGACGTTCGGCTCCGGCTTGGCGATCGTCGCCTTCATGGTCGCAGTAATTTACCAAAGCGGCAGGCCCCGCGCGAGGGTCGCTTTCGCGAGAATCAAGGGCAGATCTCGCGATCTCGTCGACAGCGGGCGCTTCAGCTCGCGCCGACGAGCCCGACGCCAGGAAATCGCCGGCCGCGTCGAGGCGATCTCCGCGGATCCACCGCGAATCCTTTCGATGCGACGCCTTGGAAAGCTCCGTCGCGTGCGTCACGATAACGGGTCGACATCGCACGCGCTGCGGCCCCTACAGCGACGACGATTCGTCGCCGGGCGATACCAAGCGATACATTACACCACGAATGCGAGTTGGCCCCTGATGAGCGTGTTGGATCGAGAAGCGGTGATGCGCGTCCTTGGCGACTTCCAAGATCCCGAGTCCGGCCGCAGCGTCGTGACCATGGAGCAGGTCAAGGAGGTCCGCGTCGCCGACGACCGCGTGCAGGTGACGCTTGGACTGACGACCTTCGCGGCGCCGCTGCGGGAGGAGACGCGGCAGGCGCTGGCAGACCGTTTGCGGGCGAAGCTCCCCGGTGCGCCGAAGGTCGAGGTCGACTTGGTCGAACATCCTCGGCCGGCCCAGCCGATCGGTTCGGTCGGGCTGACGGCCAAGGCGGTCATCGCAGTCGGCTCCGGCAAGGGGGGCGTCGGCAAGAGCACCGTTGCTGCGACGCTAGCCTTGACGCTCAAGCACGCCGGCTGCAAGGTAGGGCTCATGGACGCCGACGTTTACGGCCCCAGCGTGCCGCACCTCTTGGGGCTGGAAGGGCAGCCGCACATCGTCGATCAGCGGCTGCAGCCGGTCGTCGACCAGGGCATGCCCGTGATGAGCATGGGCTTTCTCGTCCCCAAGGGCGAGGCGGTCGTGTGGCGGGGGCCGATGCTGCACGGGGCGATCACGCAATTCTTGCGAGATACGGCCTGGGGCGATCTCGATTTTCTGATCATCGACATGCCCCCCGGCACGGGCGACATCGCGCTGACGTTGTCTCAACTCTTGCCGCTCACCGGGGCGGTGGTCGTCTGCACGCCGCAGGACGTCGCCCTGCTGGACGCAGTGAAAGCGATCGCCATGTTCCGCAAGGTGAACATCCCCGTCCTGGGGCTCGTCGAGAACATGAGCTACTTCGAGTGCCCAGACAACGGCAAGCGGTACGACATTTTCGGCACCGGCGGCGCCCGGGCCAAAGCCGAAGAGCTTGACGTGCCGTTCCTCGGCGAACTGCCGATTCAGATTCCGATCCGCGAACGGGGAGACGCGGGATCGACCGCGGGGAACGTCACCGATGCCCAGTCGGGCCCCTACTTCCAGCGGATCGCGGCGAACCTCGTCCGCGGTCTCGCCCAAGCGCGAGTCGCCGCTCCGCCGATGCCGACGTTGTCGGTGTTGTAGGGGACCAGGGGCAACAAGCAGACATGCGGGGCGCCGCGGCGTCCGGAGAGCGCCGCCTGGATGCGATTAAATCCACGCGCCCCGAGAATCACCACGTCGATTCGCGTGATCCACGGTCTTCAAGCCCGCTACCCCCCCAGCGCCGCCATCTCTTCGTCGGGGATGTCGAAGTTCGCCGAGGCGGATTGGACGTCGTCGTGGTCGTCGAGCGCTTCCATCAGCTTGAGGATCTTGCGCACATCGTCCCCCGCGACCGTGACGGTGTCCTTCGGCAACCAGGCGATTTCGCGCGACTCGATCGGCAGGCCGGCCGCCTCGACGGCGTCGCCCACGGCGTTGAAGACGTCGACGGACGAGATGATCTCGAAGAGATCCCCCTCGCGGACGACGTCGTCGGCGCCCGCTTCCATGCCCAGTTCCAAGAGCGACTCCTCGTCGGTCTTGTCGGCGGGGACGCGCACGATCCCCTTGCGGTCGAACATCCACGCGGCGCAACCGGTGGAGCCGAGTTTGCCGCCGTTAATCTCGAACAGCTTGCGAATTTCAGGGGCCGTGCGATTGCGGTTGTCGGTGAGGATCTCGCACATCACCGCGACGCCGCTTGGTCCGTGGCCTTCGTAGAGGACCGACTCGAGGTTGCCCCCTTCGAGTTCCCCAGTCCCCTTCTTGATCGCCCGTTCGATGTTGTCCTTGGGAAGACTGACCGCTTTGGCGTCGTTGATCGCGTAACGCAGCCGGAGATTCGTGTCGGGGTCCCCTCCGCCGGTCTTGGCGGCGACGATGATCGCCCGCGACAGCTTGCTCCACAGCTTGCCGCGTTTGGCGTCGATGAGCGATTTTTTGTGGGCGATGTTCGCCCAGTGGGAATGACCAGCCATATCTCACGCTCGCATGTCCGAAAACGGTCGCCGCGAACGCTCGCGAGATCGACCGAAGTTGTCGCGGTATCGCCCCGGTCGCGCCGCGGACCGGCGGGTGCTGCCTGCCGTCGAGAGTCGCGAGTGTTCCGTCGCGCTTCCCCGTGTCGCGCTCAGCGCGGTTTGCGCTTCGTGATCGACTTGCCCGCGGGCTTCTTCTTTTTCGGAGCCTCCGCGGCCTTTTTCACGACCTTCTTGACGGGGGGTTTCTTCGCCGGCTTCTTGGCCGGGGGAACGGGTTTCTTGGCGCTTGCCGACTTTGCGGCGGGGGCCTTTTTGGAAGGCGCCTTCTTGGCCCCGCTGCCGGCCACAGGGGCCGGTTTGGCGGTCGTCTGCGGTTTGGCGGCGCCGGGGGTCGTCTTTCCCTTGGTCGCCGGCTTGGCAGGCGGCTGCGGCGGAGTCGGACGAGCCGGCTCGGGGGGTTGTTCCTTCACGGCCCGCTTCGGCAGCCGATCCTTGCAGTCCGGGTCGATCTCCAACAGCAACTTGCGGATCGTCGGCCCGAGCGGGCTGCGGTGCATCTCGACCCCAAGCTGATGCAACAGGCTGGCGGCCTCGACTCCCTTGCTCTTCGCGACGGCTCGTTCCAAACCAGGGGCCTGCCCCTTGGCCGCCTCGGAGTCCGAGACGATCCCCACGATCCGCAGCGACTCGAGCAGTCCCGGGCTCACAGGGATCGAGTGGCCCCCCAGTCCGTGCTGCACGACGTACGCCACGGTGAACGGCGTGCTGCCGTTGTACTTTTCGATTTGCTTCACCGCGGCGCCGATGTTCTGCTTCCGCATCGCCTCGAGGTCAAACGAGTAGTGGGTCTCGAAGACGCTTTGCAGGACTCGCTTGAGCCGCGTGGCCGTCTCCTCGGGATCGTTGAGCGGCTTGACCGCCTCGGCGAGCTCGCGAACGGTGCTGACGCGGACTTCGTTCCAGTCGAAATAGTCCGACTTGAGCGTCTCGAAAGCGCGATCGGCGGCTTCCTGCGAGGAGTTCTCGGCACAGCAGGCGACCAACAACGTGTCCAGCACGCTGCGGTCCTTGGCAGGCGGAGTCGGCTTGAAGTGCTTCTTGAGGATCTTCAGCGCGTGATTGATCAGCGAAGCGCGGTTCTTGGTTGCCATATCGTCTGCATGCGGTGGTAAGCGTGGTCGTCAGCCAAACTCGGAGCCTTGGCTCCTGCGGCCCAGGCGTCAGAGGGACCGCCCTGTCTTGTCGAGTCGTTCCTAGTCTCGGAGCCTAGTCTCGGAGGATCGAGTCCTCGCCTTCCTCGTCATCGTCGTCGAAATAGTCGGCGTCGGTCCAACTGTCGTCGGGAGGCGTCTCCTCGTCGGCGTCGTCGTCCTCGGCGTCGGTATCAACATCGTCGTCCTCGGCCGCGACGAGCGGGTCGTCGCTTGGCAGCACGTCCCCCAGCAGGCGAGCGATTTCGATCGACCGTTTGACCCCCATATCGAGCACAAACAGCAGCTTGGGGGTGTAGCGAGTGTCGATCCGCGCCGCCACTTTCTGCTGCAGGTAACCCGCGGCGCTGTTGAGGCCGTGCAGGCACAACTGCTGAGCTTGCTCGCTCCCCATGACCGACACGTTGACCTTGGCTTGGCGCATGTCCCCTGAAACCTCGACCGACGTCACCGTGACCCCCGCGATCCGCGGATCGCGTAAATCGGTCAAGATGGCCATGCTGACCACCTCGCGAATCGCCTCGGCGGCTTTGAGAGTGCGGCGGGAGGACATGAATGAAGGCCGAAGGGAGACAGGCGAGGCGGAAAGGGAGCGTGGGCGGAAGCGGTTTGCGGAGCGATGCGGTCGGCGTTGTCGGTCGGAAAAAGGGAATGTGCGTCACGGAAGACTTGCGTCACGATCTCAGCGGCTCATCGCCGCCCTGCACATCGTCCTGACGTCCCACGGCCCCATCGTCCCGACATGCCGACCCGGCGTTCAATCGTCGAACTTGCGGCCAACCTCTTCCATGCGGTAGACCTCGAGAATGTCGGCCTCCTTCAGGTCGTTGAAACCGGAGAGCTTGATGCCGCACTCCAGGCCTTCGCGGACTTCCTTGGTGTCGTCCTTCTCGCGCCGCAGGGTGTCGATCGGATAGTCTCCCACGACCGTGTTGTCGCGGATGACCCGAGCCCGAGCGTTCCGCTCGACCGTGCCGGCCAGCACGCGGCACCCGGCCACAGTGCCGACCCGACTGATCTTGAACAACTGCTGCACCAGGGCCCGGCCGAGGTCGACCTCGCGCTGCTCGGGCCTGAGCATTCCTTCGAGGGCCGCCTTCAAGTCTTCGGTGATCTTGTAAATGATCTCGTACCGGCGAATCTGCACGCCCCGTTTGTCGGCCAGCGAGCGGGCCTTCTCGTCCGGCACGACGTTGAAACCGATGATGATCGCGTCCGACGCATCGGCGAGCGTGACGTCCGCCTCGCTGATCCCGCCGACCGTGGCCTGCAGGATGCGGATCTTGACCTCGGGGTGTTCGAGCTTGCTGAGTTCCTTCTGAATCGCCTCGATCGAACCGCGGACGTCGGCCCGCAGGATGACATTGAGCGTCTGCACCTCGGCGGCGCCTTCGAGTCGCTCGAACAGGTTTTCGAGCGTGACGTGCTCAGGGCCGGAGCCAAGGGCGCGGCTGCGGAGCGCGTGAGCCCGATCTTCGGCAATCTGGCGGGCCTGGGCGATGTCGTCGATCACGTAGAAGTGCTCGCCGGCGATTGGCGCCACGTCGAACCCGGAAATCGTCACCGGCATGCTCGGCCCGGCCGACTCGTGACGCGTCCGTCCGTCGAGCGTGTCGTAGAGCGCCTTGACGCGACCGTAGGAGTCGCCGCAGACGACCACGTCGCCCACCCGCAGCGTGCCGTTGCCGACGATGCACTTGGCCATGACGCCGCGATCGGCGTCCAACTGGGCTTCCAAGCAGGTGCCGATGGCCGCCCGATTCGGGTTCGCTTCGTACTCGTGCAGTTCCGCGACGGTGAGCAGCGTCTCGAGCAGGTCGTCGATCCCGTCCCCCTTCAGGGCGCTGGTCTTCACGACTTCCGTCTCGCCCCCCCACTCGCTGGGGAGCAAATCGGCGGCGGCGAGCTGCTGGTAGATGCGGTCGAAATCGGCTCCCGGCAGGTCGCATTTGTTGAGCGCAACGACGATCGGCACCTCGGCCGCGCGGGCGTGGCTGATCGCTTCCTCGGTCTGGGGCATGATGCCGTCGTCGGCGGCGACGACCAGCACCGCGATGTCGGTGACGTTGGCGCCGCGCGCCCGCATTTCGGTGAACGCTTCGTGGCCCGGGGTGTCGACGAAGGAGATCTTCCGACCGCCCTTGTCGATCTGATAGGCGCGGATGTGCTGCGTGATGCCGCCGCTCTCGCCGCTGACCACATTGATGCCGATGATCCGGTCCAACAGCGAAGTCTTGCCGTGGTCGACATGGCCGAGGAACGTGATGACCGGCGGCCGCGGCAGCAAATCGGAATCCGCGTCGACCTGCTCGCGGATCGCATCGAGCATCTCGTCTTCAAGCGACTTCGCCTCGACGAAGTCCACGTTGGCGCCCAACTCGGCGACGATGAACTCGGTCAACTCGGGGTCGATCTGAGCGGTGATCGTCGTCATGACCCCTTCCTGCATCAGGAGACGCAGAATTTGGGCCGCGGGGACGCCGGCGGCCTCGGAGAGGTCGCGCACCGTACAGGGAAGCTCCAGCGTGACGCGGTCCTTGCGCGGGGCTGCGGTGCTGACGCCGCTGCGGCGGGTGCGGCTCAGCCGACGCGACGGCCGGGACGAACCGGATTCATCCTCGCCGCTGCGGCCTCCCGTGCGACGCCGATTAAGCTGGCGCTGTTCGCGCCCGCCGAGCATGGGGGTTCCGTCTTCTTTGGCTTTGACCGTTCCCTTGCCCTTCTTGCCGCGGGACGCGTCCTTAGCCTCGGCCTCGCGTTCCTGCTTCGCCTTGTCGAGGGCATCCTCGTGACGCCGCAGGTGGGCGGCCAACGGCTTTGAACCCGCCTTGCTCGCCCGCAGGGCGTCGGCCGGGAGCTTCATGTCCGGTTTCTGCGCCGGCGGCTCGTTGCTGCGGGCGGCAGGGGTCGGCGGCTCGACGCTCGGAAGCGGCGCGAGCTTGATCGCGGGACGAGCCCGCGGCCCGCTCCCCGAGGGCTTGGCCGGTCGGCTCGTCGGCTTCGGTTCCGACAACACGGGGGGCCTGCCCATGGCGCCGCCTGGGCCGATGTAGTCGTCGCGGCGCATGACGCCGGCCAGCGGACCAGGCGATCGCGGACCGTCGTCGGCCTCGGCAGGGGTCTCCGCGACCTCCGGGGATTCCGCCTCGGCGGCGGGCGCCGGTTCCTCCGGCTCTTCCGACGGCTCGGCGCGCGGCGGAGTCGCCGGCTTAGGAGCGCTCAGCACCGGCATCTTCCCGACCCGGGCTCGCTCGCGCGGCCGTTCGGGAGCCAGCGGGGCCCCAGGTTCGTTTCGCGGAGCGGAACCGCCGCTCGGCTTGCTGAAGTGATCCTTGAGCTTGGCCACCTCGTCGTCGCTCAGGCTGGCCAATGCCGAGCCCTTGCCGCGGATGCCAATCTGCGTGCAGATATCGACCAGCTCTTTGCTGTCGACGTTCAGATCCTTCGCGAGGGAATAAATTCGAACCGCCAAGTTGTTCTCTCCATGTCGCCGGCCTACGGCGAGCTGCGCCCCGCGGGACGTCTCGGCCGGCGATCAACACCAGTAATTATCAACTCACCATGAAAGGCGTCCTCCAAAAGCTGCGGCGCCAGCACGGCGACGCTCCTGTAGCTTACGACCCTTCCCTGTCGGCCGCTTCGTCCCCACCCTCGCTCGGGGAGGATTCCCCGTCCGATTGAGCGGCTTCTTCCGATTGTTCGTCCGGCTCGGGTTCGCCGCGGGCGGCCCGAGCGGCCGCCTCCTGGGCGGCGATTTCCGCCTCGATCGCATCCAGCCGATCCTGCTCCCGCTTCGCCCGGCGAGCCTCCGCGGCCGCAGCCTCGGCCTCTTCGGCCCGGGAGTCCGCCTGCTCGACGATCAGATCGACCTGCTCCTCGGTCAGCCCCCCCATCGCCATCAGAGCGTCAGGTTCGATCACCGCCAAGTCGTCGTAGCTGAGGAAGCCTTCTTCCACCAGTCGTTCGGCAAGTTCAACAGTCATCCCCTCGAGCGAACTGAAGCCCGTGACCGCGCGATCGATCGACTCGGCCAGTTCGTCCTGGGTCATAATCTCAATGTCCCAGCCCGAAAGCTTGGTCGCCAGCCGAACGTTCTGCCCGCGACGACCGATCGCCAACGACAATTGATCCTCGCGCACTAGGACGATCGCTCGGCCCATCATGCGGCAGAGGATGACCTGCTCGACCTCGGCCGGCTGCAGGGCGTTGGGAATGAGGTTTTCGACGTTGTCGTCCCAGCGGACGATGTCAATCCGCTCCCCCCCGAGTTCGTCGACGATATTCTTGATGCGATTGCCCCGCACGCCGACGCACGCCCCTACGCAATCGACGCGCGAGTCGCTGCTGCTGACGGCGACCTTGGAACGATACCCTGGCTCGCGAGCCAGGGCCCGGACCTCGATCACCCCGTCGGCGATTTCGGGAATCTCTTGCTCGAACAGCCGTTGCACGAGCGCGGGATGGGCCCGGCTGAGAATCACCTTCACCCGGCTGCCGCTCTTGCGGACCTCGTACACGGTGCACCGCACCCGTTCGTTGACGTGGTGCGTCTCGCCGGGAATTTGCTCGCTGCGCGGGAGGATCGCCTCGACGTTGCTCAGCGTGACGGTCGCGGCGCCGCCGTCGTACCGATGAACGACCCCGCTGATCATCTCGCCGATCAACTCGGTGTATTCGTCGAACAGGGCGTCGCGTTCCGCTTCGCGAATCTTTTGGATCATCACCTGCTTGGCGGTCTGGGCGCCAATGCGCCCGACGGTCTCTTCCGAGTCGAGCGGCTCGCCGTCGCAGGAGGCGGTGATCTGACCGCTGGCGCGGTCGATAATCACCTGGATGTCGGACTCTTCGCCGTAATGCTTCTTCGCCGCCGAGACGAGCGCAGCCTCGATCCCCTCGAAGACAATCTCTTTGTCAATGTTCTTGTCGCGGTGGATCGCGTCGACGATCCGCAACACTTCGGCGGCATTCATGGGCGGGGCTTTCTCGCGGCGTATTTCGCCCGCCGCGCGGGCCAATCAAGTTGTCCGAATTGTCCGATCCAGGCTTCTAGTTTCGCAAACTCTTCGCATCCTGCGGCGAGAGCGGCTGGTGCGCAGACCGCAAGCGCCAAGCCGGAGCGACCGGCTCGCGCTTCGCGTCATGCACTACTGCTGCAAACCGAGGCCGGAAGGCCCCGTTTGTCGCGAAACTTCTTTTACCAACGGCACTTAGTGCAATTGGTAATCTGGTTAGGTTATCGGGGCAAATTGCGAGTGTCAAGCGGCCGAAACCGGGCTGCGCACGCTGTTTACGCCCCACGCGACGCTTCTACCAACCGACGGCTCACTTGACGCCGGCGAGGGCAGTGCGTCGCGTTTCGCTGTGGCTTGCTCAGCCGCGGCCGACGACTAACGCCGCGGCTTGTCCCTGCGGCGTTGCACTGAGTTTGAGAAACGTCTCGCCGCACGGATCGCCATGGCGGCTCGCCCGCACCGGGCAGGCCGGGTCGGCCTCGGTGAAATTGAGCGTGCCGAACAGCGACCCGGCCGGCCACGACAGCAGGCTGGCGATGAGCTCGACCACTCCGCTGCCGGCGCCCAGGTTGCCGAAATAGCTCTTGGCCGCGGCGACCGGAGCGGTCGCGGCAGCCGTCCCCAGGAGCCGGCCGATCGCGGTCGCCTCGGCCTCGTCTCCTGCGCGATCGCCCAGGGCGTGGGCGTTCACGTGCCCCAGCGCAGCGCCGTCGATCCCCGCGTCGGCCAGCGCCTGCCGCCCTGCCGCGGCGAAGGCGTCCGCCTTGCGCGCAACCAAGTTCGCGTCGGCCACCGCGGCGCTGCCGGTGCCAAGGATCTCGCCGTAGATCGTCGCCCCGCGGGCGAGCGCGGCCTCGCGCTCTTCCAGCATCACGGCGCCGGCGCCTTCGCCGCAGACCATGCCGGTGCGGCGGCGATCGAACGGCCGGCAAGCCGTGGCGGCGTCCAACGCGGGATCAGCCAGTTCTTCGGTCTGGGTCGCATGGATCGTCTTGAACGAATGAATGCGCGTCCCCGTGGCGCCGGCCAGCATCGCATCGGCGTGGCCGCGCTCGATCGTCTGGGCCGCTTCGCGAATCGCCAACACCCCCGACGCTTCCCGCATTGTGAGCGAGTTGTTCGGTCCGCGCAGGTCGTTGAAGATCGCAATGTGGCTGGCGGGCATGTTGGGCAGGTAATTGAGCATCCACAGGGGATTCATCTCCCTGAGGCCCTCGGTCCCCCACTGCTCGTAGACCAGCCCTCCGGCAGCGACGCCGCACTTGATCATCCCCGCGAGCAAGTCGTCGGGGGGGCTGAGCATGTAGTCGCTGCCGAACACGACGCCGACTCGCTCCGGGACGCGCTCGACCAGAGCCGAGCGCGCCAGCGCCTGCTGCGCCGCGGCGACGGCCATCATCGATTCGCGGCACATCATTTTGAGCGCCTTGCGGATCGACTTCTTCATGTCCTTGTCGAGTTCGCCGAAGTTGTCGATGTCGCCGGTGAACTCGCGGGCCTCGCCTCCGTAGGTCACAAGCCCTTCGAGCGGGGGGATTGTCGTCAGCGGGGCGACGCCGCTCGTCCCCGCTGCCAGCGCGGTCGCCAGCGCTTCGGCGGAATTGCCCAGCGGCGAGACGACCCCCAGCCCGGTGATGACGACGCGGCGACCAGCGGACATGGCAGTGTTCGTAGGGAGAGGGCAGGCGATCCAACAGCACGAACCGCCCAAGATACCCCGCCCGGGAAGGCAGGACTAGGTCGCGACGGGGGCGGCCTCTGCGGCGTGCGAGCAAGCTTCTCGGGTGAATCGCACCTTGATTGTCCGCCGCCGCGAACCTCCGTCGCGGCCGGCGCCTCCTCCCCGGCTATGGAACCGCACGTCGAAACCCGCCCGAAACGTACTCGCCGCGGCCCGGCTCTTGCCAAGCCGCTGGCGCCAGAGGACGTGCGCCTCGGGGACTTCGTGGCCGTGCTGAGTTGCACGGTGCAATGGCCGTCGTGGCTTTGGAACTGCGGCTCCGCGTGGGACGGCGCCCGCTCCGAAGTCGTCCGGACGGACTGCCTGCCTCCGAGCGAACAGCAGACGCCGCTGAAGGTTCTGGCGGCCTGCCTGCCGTTTGTGCTCGTGAAGGACCCGGTCGGCGAAGTGCAGACGCTCGACCTGCGGCAAGTCCGCATCGCGCGCCTGGACGAGCCCTATGCTCGGTGCGCGTGGAGGAAACTCAAACGGCACGCGAAGCGGTCGAAGAAACTGCGGCTGTAAAGAAACGTGACTTCGCGTCAGAGGAGCCGCTGGCGCCGCACACGGCGAGTCTCGAAGAACCGCCTTTCATGGTTCCTCGGGAGCTAGCGCCCGCCGCTCACGGAAAACTTCTCGGAGGAAACCGGACCGGTCCGCCGCGACGCTCAATACCGCCCGTGGAACGTCCGCTCCAGCCGCGACGCCGTGGCAGGCGTCGTCGGGGCGGACGCGGCGCCGGGGGCCGCTTGGACGCTTGTGGCCGGGCCGGTGCTTTCGACCATCAACAACGCGTCGGCGCGAGGGGCCGTCTTGGGAAGCGGCAGCATGTCGGTCACCACGTTCGGCTTGTCGGGCCCGGGCGCGGCGACCACTCCCATCGACAACAGCAGCACGCTGTCGGTCGGCCAGCGGAATCGCTCGTGCAATTCGACCATGGTCATCTGCGGCACTTCGATCTGGGCCCGTTGATTCGGCGCCACGGGCGAAGGGACCTCGAGTTGCACGGGGATCATCTTCTCGACCTGGCAAAGCCGCAGCTTGACGACCGCGTCGGTCGTGCGGGTGTCGAGCGACAACAGCGGACTGAACTCCAACGAGAATCCCTCGTCGAGCTGCCCCAGTTCGGGCTGATAGCCGGGCCAAGCGTTCTGCGTTCGGAGCACCCCCTTGGTGTACGAGCGGGGCTGCATCGTCGAGATCACAAGCGACTGGCCGTTCAGCACCACTTGGTGCGGGATGTTGTGCTCGCGAAAATCGGTCCGGCGGCGCATTTCGCCCAAGAGGACGGCGGCATCTTCGCGAGCCATGATCCAACCCTGCACCCCCGGCGACTGGACCGAGATCGGCGTCATCAGCGGCAGCGCCCGGGCCCGCCAATTGGGATACTTCAGCGTCACGATTCGCAGCCCGAAGCCGTGACTCTCGGCCTGATTGTTCACGAACCGGTCGACCACGTCGGCGACCACGCCGTGCATCTGCGGCGTGTGGTAAACCCGCAGCGACTTACGATCGGCCGACAACAGCCCCACGGGAGTGGTGTGCCAAGTCTCGTAGCCGGTTTCGCGCAAGATCCAGTCGACGATCGCCTGCTCGGGCTGAGCTGATCCAGTCATCCGCACCGTATACGGAGTGATGTCGTACTCGCGCCACACTTGGCCGTGCTCGTCGGGAAGCTTCGCGGGACCGCCCGTGACCTGAGCCCGCGTCGGCTGCGGACCCGACGGGGTCGCCGTCGGCGCCAGAGGCTGAGCCGGATCGGTCCCTGGAGCAACCGCCGGTTGCGCCGCGGGCTGCTGTTGAGGAGCCGCCTGATAGGGCGTGTTCGTCGGCGCCTCGCCGTAGCGGCTGGCCGCGTCGGCGACCAACTGCCCCTCGGCCGGCGGTCGCCAACTCGACGATTGTCCCCAGACGGTCTCGGCGACGAGCGTTAGCGACGCGACGAAAACAGCGCAGCGCACGAGCATCAACAGCACTCCCTACCCACAAGAACTCGGGGGCCCGAAATTGGGGCGGGAGTATAGGAAGCCCAGGCAGCGCCGACAAGGGCGGCGGCGGGTGCTAGCGGCGACGGGGCGCCGCGCTACTCGATCGCTCCGGCGATGATCGACGCGTTGTGCCCGCCGAAGCCGAAACTGTTGCTCATCACCCGCGAGATCTTCCGCTGTTGCGGCTCGTTGGGGGTGTAATTGAGATCGCAGTCGGGATCGGGGGTTTGCAGATTGATCGTCGGCGGGCAAACCTGATCGCGGATCGCCAGCACGCTCAGGACAAGCTCGACCCCGCCGCTGGCGCCCAGCAGGTGGCCAAGTTGGCTTTTCGTGCTCGACACGTTCAGTTCGTAGGCGTGGCCGTTGAAGACTCGCTTCACGGCCCCGGTTTCGGCCTTGTCCCCCAGCGGGGTGCTCGTGCCGTGGGCGTTGATGTAGTCAATCGCCGTGGGGTCGAGCCGGGCGTCGCGGAGCGCCCCGGACATGGCCCGGGCGGCGCCAGTCCCCTCGGCGTCAGGCTGGGTGATGTGCCCCGCGTCGGCGCTGGCGCCGTAGCCCAGCACCTCGGCCAGGATGTTCGCCCCGCGGGCGCGGGCGTGCTCCAGCTCCTCGAAGACCAGGATCCCGGCGCCCTCGCTCAGCACAAATCCGTCGCGGTCGGAATCGAACGGCCGGCTCGCCCGTTGGGGATCGTCGTTGCGTTCGGAGAGGGCCTTCATGTTCATGAATCCCGACAAACCGATCGGCGTCACGGCGGCCTCGGCGCCGCCGGTGACCATCACGTCGGCGTCGTCGTACTGGATCGCTTTGAAGGCGTCCCCCATGGCGTTGGTGGCGCTGGCGCAGGCGGTGGCGACGGCGTAGTTGGGACCGCGCAAACCGAAGCGGATCGAGATATGCCCGCTCGCCGCGTTGAGCATGAGCTTGGGAATCGTGAAGGCGCTGACCCGGTCGGGGCCCTTGAGGATCAGCCGCCGCTCCTGCTCTTCGATTTCGTTGAGCCCGCCGATCCCCGAGCCGACGATCGCCCCGCAGCGAAAGGGGTCTTCCTTGGAGAAATCAAGCCCCGATTGAGCGACCGCATCGATGGCGGCGACCAGCGCGAACTGCGTGAAGCGGTCGATGCGCTTCGCATCCTTGGCCTCGACGTAACCGTCGGTCGACCAATTGCGCACCTCGCCGCCGAAGTGCACCTTGTAGTCGGACGTGTCAAAGCATTCGAGCGGCCCGATGCCGCTCTCGCCCGCCAGACAACGCTTCCACAGGTCGGCGACGTTGTTGCCCAGCGGGGTGACGACGCCCGTTCCAGTAATGACGACGCGACGCTTCATGATGCAATGGGGAGGCTGGATTGGCGGCCGGTGAATCGACTACGGAGACGCAAAGAGCACGGTGTCGTCGCCTAGGACGGGGGAGCGCGAAATCTCGCCGGACCTCGGTGTTCCCGCAATCTCCGCAGCGTTCGCTCGGTTCGGCAAAATGTTCCAAAAAAACACGGCGGCGCGAAAACTTTCGCGCCGCCGTGGGGAGATCGAGTCGTGTGGCGCGGCGTTCGCAGTGAACGCGGGGATCGCTACTTGCCGGAGTTCTTCTCAATGAATTCCACGGCCTGACCGACGGTCTGAATCTTCTCCGCCGCGTCGTCGGGAATGTTGATGTCGAACTCCTCTTCGAGCTCCATGACCAACTCGACAGTGTCGAGCGAGTCGGCGCCCAGGTCGTTCACGAACGAGGTGTCAGGCGTGATCTTGTCTTTGTCGACGCCAAGCTGCTCAGAAACGATGTCGGTCACGCGCTCAAGGACTGAGGCCACGATATGGTCCTCCTTGGAACCCCAGGATGTGTCAGCGGCCGCAGGCCGGCAGGAATCAGCGGACTTCGCCCGCAGCGGCGTCGAAGAGCCCCAAGGGACCGCGACGGATGCGGAAGCTCATTAAAATAGAGCGGTTGTGCGAAGGAGGTCAAGTTGTAGCGTCTCGCCGGGGGGCTGTCCAGGTCGCCCCGTCGGCGCCAGGAGCCGTGTTTGGGCGCTGTGGTCGCGGCTCTCGGAGACGCGATTCCGGTCTCGGAGAGACCGGGCTGCAGCAGCGGTCAGGCCGTTTCAGGCGGTCAAGCCCCCGTCGACGACGAGGACTTGACCGGTCATGTAGCTGGCCGAGTCGCTCGCCAGGTAGAGAACCGCGTCGGCAATCTCGCTCGCTTGGCCGAGCCGCTGGGCGGGGATCCGCAGCTTCACCTGCTCGTCGAGGGCCGGGCCGAGAGCGTCGGTCATTTCCGTGGCGATGAACCCGGGGCAGATCGCGTTGACGGTGATCTTGCGCTTTCGGCTGGCCATCTCCCGGGCCACGGTTTGCGTGAATCCGATGATTCCGGCTTTCGAGGCGGAGTAGTTCGCCTGCCCAGGATTGCCCATGATTCCCGAGACGCTCGAAATGTTGATGATCCGCCCGGTTTTCTGCCGCATCATCACCTGCGTGGCGGCCCGGGTCAGCAGGAACACCGACCGCAGATTCGTGGCGATCACTTGGTCCCAGTCCTCGTCCGTCATCCGCGGGATGAGCCCGTCGCGGGTGATCCCCGCGTTGTTGACGACGATGTCGACCCGCTCGTGAGCGGCGACGACCGCTTCAAAGACCTGTTCGACGGCCGCGCTGTCGGCGACATCGCACTCGAAGGCGCCCGCTTCGCCGCCGGCAGCCTTGATCTGGGCGACGACCTCGGCAAGCTTCGCCGCATTGCGGGCGACGCAAGCCACTTTGGCGCCGCTGGCGCCAAGGGCAAGCGCGATCTCCCGCCCAATGCCCCGCGACGCGCCCGTGACCAGCGCCACCTGTCCGGAGAGGTCCGCCTTGATCCGCCGTTCGCCTGCTTCGCTCATGCCGTGGGTCTTTCTTGGATCATTGGTTTGAACGAGGCAACCGCGAAGGGACGAAAGACGCGAAGCTGGTTTCGTCGTCACGACGAGGCGGCAGCTCACGAGGAACGCTCATGGACGCTCGTCTTCGCTCACTCTGGATGAGCGAAGATCTGCGTTCCCCCACTGCCGTATCGTGCTTCGTATCCTTCTCCTTCGTGCCTTCGTGGTTGCCTGGGATGGTAAACCGTCGGTTCACGCCGAGACGTTTTCGCACGGGAACTTGCGGTCGATGCGTTTGAGCAGCCCCTTGAGCACGCGGCCCGGGCCGATTTCGTAGCACTCGGTCGCCTTGAAGTCGTCGATGAGCCACCGCATCGAGTCCTCCCACCGCACGGGGTTGGTGAGCTGCTCCTCGAGCAGGCGGCGGATCTCCGTCGGGTCGTCGTGGGGGCGGGCGTCGACGTTCGAGACGACGGGAATTCGCGGCTTGGAAATCGCGACGTCCGCCAGCGCCTTGGCGAGTCGTTCCCGGGCCGGGGACATCAGCGACGTGTGAAATGCCCCCGCGACCGCCAGCGGGATCACCTTCATCGCCCCGGCCGCTTCGGCCGCGGCGGCGATCCGGGCGCACGCGTCATCGTCCCCCGAGACGACGATGTTGCCCGGGCAGAGCATGTTGGCGACCTGCAGCACTTGGCCCTCGCGACATTGGTCGCAAAGTTCCTGGACCTGCGGCAGCTCGAACCCCAGCACGCTCACCATGCCGCTGGGCGCCAGATCGGACGCGGCCTGCATCGCGCTGCCGCGCTGCTGGACCAGTCGCAGGCCCGACTCGAAATCGAGCGCCCCGGCGAACGCCAGCGCGGTGTATTCGCCCAGCGAGAGCCCCGCGGCGATCGCGGCGCCGTCCACGAGGGCCGGGTTCTCGCCCCGCAGCTTTTCCAGCGCCGCAAGGCTGCAGACATAGAGCGCCGGCTGGCTGTGATCGGTCGCGTCGAGCGACTCGGCTGGGCCGTTGGTGCAGAGTTCCAGGAGATCGTAGCCCAGGATCTCGCCGGCGCGATCGAACAGCGACTTGGCCGCCGGCAACGAGGCGGCAAGCTCAGCGCCCATCCCAACCGACTGGGCGCCCTGGCCGGGAAAAAGAAAGGCGGTGGGCATGCGAAGGCCGCAGGGGACGAGGCCGCGGGAAATGAGACAGGGATCGACGGAGCAAACCACGAGGCCGGAAGCGTCTTGAAATGGGAAGGGTCGGCCGCGTTCACGAGATGACGCGATCGCCTTGGCCCCTCGACTCCTAACGCCAAAGCCCCCCTCTCGCCCAGCCTACTCCTCTGTCTCGACCATCGTCCGACCCATGTAGTGGCCGCAGTTGCTGCAAGCGACGTGGGACGGCGTGGCCGTGCCGCACTTGGGGCACGATTGGAGCTGTTTGCGCTTCAGAGCGTCGTGCGAACGACGCATGCCAGTGCGGGAATTGGAATGCTTGCGCTTGGGAACGGCCATGGCCGGGGCCCTCGGATGCGGCCGGGGATCGCCCAGCCAAGACGGATCAGAGTCAAACGAATCGAACAAGGTACCCCGAGCAGCCCGCCATCGTCAACCGGGGGGAATTCGGCGCACGGCCGCTGCAGGTTCAAGCTGCGTCATTCCAAGTGGTCGATCGGCGGCTCGCCGGGAGCCGGAAACGGCGAGGTTTCCGGAGACCGACGGTCTTCCCGCGGCTGGCGGGCCGGCGGCTAGGCAGGCGGGACCTCGGCCCGACGGGAGGAGCCGCATCGGCGCGGGTCCGCCGCGACGGGGCTTACGTTATACTCCCCGGCGCCGAATCGCGTCCTGCCGGGCAATTTGCCCACGGCATTGGGAGACTCCCCTCCCGCGTTCTGAACTCCGACCTCCCCCTCTCCCACCTCTCCCCTTCCCATGACTGACCGCCTCTGGTTCATCGCCCAGCGCCGCCTGCAGTTTGAAGGCGAGGCCCGGGCCAACGTGCTGCGACTGGTCGCGATCGGAGTATTCTATCTGATCCACCTCGGGAGCTATCTGGCCAGCGAGGGGAAGCTGCCGCGCTGGGACCTCCTGCAACTGGCGGAATCGGGCGAGATTGATCGCCGGTTCCACTTGCTGGTGACGCTGCTGGCCGGCTCCTGGGCGGCGGCGGCAGCGGCGGTCCACTTGCTGCTCACGCAGCGCGTCTTTCCCCGCTGGATTTCGCAGGCGACGACCATCGTCGACCTGCTGATGCTCACCAGCCTGCTGGCGATCTCTCGCGGACCGCAAAGCCCGCTGGTCGTCGGCTACTTTCTGGTGATCGCGCTGGCGGCCCTGCGATTCAGCCTTCCGCTGGTCTGGACCGCGGCCGGCGGAGCGATCGCGGGGTACGTCTGCCTGCTGGGGGTCGCCAAGTGGCCCCTGGCGTTCGGCCGGCCGGCCGATCTCGACATGCATGTGCCGCGGTACGAGCAACTGATCATGCTCGCGGCCTTGGCGGTCGCCGGGGCCGTGACCGGCCAGGTGGTGCGCCGCGTGCGGTCGCTCGTGAGGCGCGTCGACGTGCGGCTCGGCAACGCGGAGGGCGCCTCGTGAGCGACGACCTGTCGAGCCAATTCATCCGCTGCCCCCAGTGCGGGGCGGAGTGCGATCGCTCGCGCAGCAAGTGCTGGGTGTGCGAGTCGGAATTGCGAGGCGCCACTGCAGGGGATGCCGCCGCCACGATTCCGGACGGCGTCGCCGCCATCGCCAATGATGCAGCAGGGACGAATCTCTCGTTCTCCACCGCGACGCTGCTGTTGATCATGACGATCGGTGCGTTGGTGCTGGGAGTCGCGGCGGAGGCGCCGGGGCTGGCCGTGTTCATCGCCATCGTGCTCGCGCCGATTTGCTTCCGGACGATCGGTCTCGTGCGGCGGCGGGAGCGCGCCGGCGAGCGGGTCTCGACCCTCGAAAAGGCGTCGCTGATCGGCGCCTCGTTCGTCACCGCCGTCACGTTCCTGATCGTCGTTTGCTGTGCGCTGTTTTGCAGCTTCTGCGGCGTGTGTCTCATCGTCGTCTCGGCGGGAGGTCCTCCGCGCGATCGCGGCTTCTCGATGGTCGGCGTGGCCGTGGCTGCGCTCGGCGTCGCTTGTTGCTTCCTGACCGTGAAGATGTACCGCTGGATGAAGCAGAAACGCAAAGCGGGCGAGCTGCCGCTCTGACCCCGGGCCATGCTGCGCCGCAGGAGATTCGATGACCGCAGTTTACCGTGACCATGCGTTCTTGGGCGTCACGCAGTCGTTGTGCCCCGAGTGCTTCGCGCTTGTCCCCGCGAAGATCGTCGAACGCGGCGGGCGGATCTACTTTCAAAAACGGTGCCGCGAGCACGGGCCCCGCGAGGACTTCGTCTGCAGCGACGCCCGGTGGTGGGACAAGCTCGAGTACAGCCTGCCGGGCAAAGTTCCCGTGGCGTTCGGGGTCGACGACTCCCGCGGCCCGCTGCGCGGCTGTCCCTACGACTGCGGGCTGTGCACCGAGCACGAACAGCATACCTGCATCGGCATCGTCGAGATCAACTCGGCCTGCAATCTCGAGTGCCCGATGTGCTTCGCATCAAGCGGCCCCGGCGGGTCGCATTTGTCGTTCGACGATTGCCGGCGGGCGATCGACCGACTCGTCGAGGTCGAGGGCCGACCCGAAATCCTGCAGCTCTCGGGAGGCGAGCCGACGATCCACCCTCGGTTTCTCGACGTGTGGCGGTACGCCGTCGAACGGCCGATCGACATCGTTATGATCAACACCAACGGCGTGCGGCTGGCGAACGACCGAGCGCTGGTCGACGCCCTGGCCGAACGCCGGACGCGGACCGAGATCTACCTGCAGTTCGACGGGTTCGCCGACGACGGCTGCCGCACACTGCGGGGGGAGTCGTTGGTCGAGACGAAGTTGCGGGCCGTCGAGCGGCTCGGCGAGGCGGGGTTGCGGACGATCCTCGTCTGCACGGTCCAGAGCGGCGTCAACGACGGCGAATTGGGGGCGATCGTCCGGTATGCCGTCGAGCGACCCTGGATTACGGGTGTGAGCCTTCAGCCGGCGTGCTACGTGGGGCGGCGCGTGCTGCCCGCGGAGATGACCCGGCGGTCGACCTTTCCCGAAGCGATTCGCCAAGTGTGCGAGCAAACCGCCGGCGACGGCGAGAACGCTTGGCGAGAGAGCGACTTTACGCCGCTGCCGTGCGCTCACCCCAACGCCCACACGCTGGCGTACGCCTATCGGCGCAAGGGGCGACTCTTGCCGCTGGCGCGGTTCGTGAACCTCGACGAGCACCTCGATTTGCTGTCGGGACGAATCACGTTCGACCGCCCGCGGGCCAAAGCCCTCATTGGCGAGTACCTGTCGCGGCTCGCCTGCGGCGGCGGCGACTGCGGCTGCGCTCCCCCGGCGGATTTTGCGGCGCTCAGTTCGAGCGCCGGGCCGCCTAGCCCCGTCCCTGCGAATGAGCCGCGGGCGCTAGCCCCGGGCGCGCTGCAGGTCTTGGATTCCCTCGAGGGTCGCCCGAGGCCAGCGCCTTCGGCTCAAGTTGCGGGACAACGCTTCGACGAAGACGATCTCGCGGCGGAGTTCTTCGCCCGCGCCGTCGCCGAGGAACTCGCCCCCGAAGACGTGTTCCGCATCACGACGACCAGCTTCATGGACGCCTATAACTTCGACGTCCGCCAGGCGATGAAGGAATGCGTCCACTTCGTGTTGCCTACGGGCCACGTCGTCCCCTTCTCGGCCTACAACCTCCTATACCGCACGGGCCGCGCACCGTTGCCGGAATTGCGCACCGCAGAGGCTGCGGAGGTCGCAGCGCTGGCGGGGGCGGCCCCAGTCATGCAGGCATGAACAATTGCGAGCGAGTGGGCAAGTTGTTCGAGATCAACCAAGCCATCGGGACGATTGTCGATTCTGCGATTGCCGTGAATCTCGCATATACCCTGGTGATGCTTGCCGCGGTCGGGACGGGATTCGTCCTGTCTCGGCGGTCGCAGGCGCGATTGGATGTGTCGGCGAGCCAGCGTCTGGGGGTCGCGGTCGGCGCCTTTTGCGGGGCGATGCTCGGGGCGAAGTTGCCGTTCGTGCTGTCTGACTGGAACGCCTTCCTCTCTGGCGCCGCGTGGTTCGCCGACGGCAAGACGATTCTCTGCGGGCTCGCGGGGGGATACCTCGGCGTCGAGATCGCCAAGTGGGCCCTCGAGGTGCGCGTGAAGACCGGCGATTCGTTCGCCGTCCCCGTGGCTGCGGCCATCGGCGTCGGACGTCTCGGGTGCTTCATCGGCGGCTGCTGCTACGGCACGCCGACCGGGCTGCCCTGGGGCGTGCGGTTCCCGACCGCCGGCGACGAGTTGCCGCGGCACCCGACCCAACTCTACGAGGCGGCGTTCCACCTTGCCGCGGCGGTCGTGCTATGGCAGCTTCAGCAGGAGGGCCGTTTCCGCGGGCAGTTGGTGAAGCTCTACTTCTTGGCGTACTTCGCGTATCGGTTTGGAAGCGAATTCATTCGCCCCGAGGCACGTCAGTGGGGCGGCCTGACCGGTTACCAGTGGGCCTGCTTGGCCCTGGCGGCGCTGTTCGCGTGGCTGTGGCGCCGTGACGCCCGCAGCCTATTCTCTCAGAGAATAGACCCGCCGACCGTAACCGCTACTCGAACAACGAGCGCTGCCCGGACTCGTCCGGCGGCGTCGCGCCGAGATGTTCGTAACCCTTCGCCGTGAGCTTCCGCCCTCGCGGGCTGCGGATCACCAACTCAGCCCGCAAGAGAAACGGCTCGACCTCGTCGGTCAGCGTATCGACCGCCGTGTTGAGCGTGTGGGCGATCGCCTCGACCCCGACCGGGCCGCCGTGGAAGACTCGCAGAACGGTCTCCAGGTACTTGCGGTCTTGGCCGTCGAGCCCCTGCAGGTCGACCCCCAGCATGGCCAGCGCCGCCTCGGCCACGGCCAGCGTGATCCGCCCGTCCGCCTTGGTCGTCGCATAGTCGCGGACCCAGCGGAGGCGGTTGTTGGCGATCCGCGGCGTCCCGCGACTGCACGCTGCGATCTTCAGCGACGCGTCGCGCTCGATCTCGACTTTGAGCTTGTTCGCGTTCCGTTCGACGATCTGCCGCAGTTCGTCGTGAGAGTAGAACTCGAGATGTTCGCGCACCTGGAACCGATCGCGGAGCGGCGCCGACAACAACCCGGTGCGAGTCGTGGCGCCGATCACGGTGAACGGCCGGAGCGCCAAATTGACGGTTCGGGCGCTCACCCCCTCGCCCAGCGTGATGTCGACCCGAAAGTCCTCCATCGCCGGGTACATGAACTCTTCGACCGCTTTGGGAAGCCGGTGGATTTCATCGATGAACAGCACCGACCCCTCCTCAGCGTTGGTGAGGTAAGGGAGCAGGTCCTTCGGCGCCGACAGGGCCGCGCCGCTGGCGATCTGCAGCGGCACGTCGAGGGCGCGCGGGATGCAGGTGGCGAAGGTCGTCTTCCCCAGCCCCGGCGGGCCGTCAAGCAACACATGCCCCAGCGGTTCCTGGCGAATGCGGGCCGCGTCGACCGCGATCTTCAGCCGCTCGTACACCGCCCGCTGGCCGATCATGTCCTCCATCCGCTGCGGCCGCAGCGCGGCATCCTCCTCGCGGGTGAGCGAGGCGTAGCGGGCCGGCGGCTCGCCGGCCGGTTCCATGTCGTCGCCATTGTAAAGAGCTTCGCGAGCCATGCGGATGCCGTGCCGTCCGTGAGAATGCCGTTGCTGAAAGTCGTCGTCGCGGGCCGGGCAGTATACCGCGCCGCCCTCGGCGAGTCTCGGCATCCGAGCGAGCGATCGCGTCCTACGGCTCTGCGACATCCGTTGACGTCGGCAAGCCGTCGAACCAGTCTTGCAGGGCCGCCTCGTACTCGGGGGGCTCGGGATCGTTGTGGCCTCCCCCTTCGATCGTGAAAAACTGCTTGTCCTCGCTGGGGCAAGCGTCGAACAATCGCCGCCCGTGCGAGTACGGGACCAGCCGATCGGCCGTGCCGTGACTCTGCAAAAGCGGGCCTTGGTACGTGCTGATCCGCTGCTCCGAGGGATAGCGATTCCGCATGAGCCAGCGCACAGGCAGCCAGGGATAGTGCGTCGCGGCCGTCGCGCTCATGTCGGCGAACGTATTCTGCAGAACGAGTCCCCGCGCTCCTTGTCGCGCGGCGAGATTGGTCGCGACGCCCCCTCCCAGCGAGCGGCCGATGAGGACAATCTGGTCGGGGCGACATTGGCTTCGCTCGGCGAGCCAACGCTGCGCGGCGAGACCGTCCTGCAGCACTCCGTCCTCGTCGGGGGTTCCTTCGCTCCGACCGTAACCGCGATAGTCGAAGAGAAAGACGTTGGCGCCGAGTTGGGACCGCAAACGATTCCCAAGCGAAAGTCCTTGCGCCACGTCCTCGCCGTTGCCGTGACAATACAGCACGACCGTCTGCGATTCCGGCGCCGGAAAGAACACCCCGTGGAGCTTGGTTCCGTCGGCCGCTGAAAACCAAACATCCTCGCACGAACTGCTTGTCAGGGGTGCGAATCGACGGGGGGGCGGCTGATAGACCAATCGCCTTTCCAGCAGCATCATGGCAAGGCACACGCCGACGTACATGACAAGCAACGACCGGGCTGCTCGTTTCGCCTTCCCGGGCAGCGTTCGCCGAGGAGGGTCGTTCGGGCTCTCCGTCGACGAACGCGCGGCTTCGCTCTCCATGCCGATCATCCCTCGCTCGCTTGAAGGCTTTGCCCGTTCCTTTCCGCTCGCGTCCCGCGGGGGGGCAAACGGTCGAGCCAGTCGGCCAGTGTCGCGTCATACTCCGGCGGCTGCGGGTCGTTGTGACGACCCTCCGGAATCGTGAAAAACTCCTTCCAGGGACTGGGACAGGCGTCAAACAACTCGCGGCCCATCGCGTAGGGGACGACTTCGTCCTGCGTGCCATGGCTCGCGAGGAGCGGACCGCAGTAACGGCGAATGTCCTCAATCGACGGAAACTCGTTGCGCATCAGCCACCGCACCGGGAGCCACGGGAAGTGATACGCCGCGGCGTCCTGCAGTCGGGCGAAGGTCCGCTCGAGCACCAGCCCCCGCACTTCGTGCCGAGCCGCGAGCCCGACCGAGACCCCGCCCCCCAGCGAATGACCAACCGCGACGACCTCGGCAGGGTCGATCCCCGCACGCGCAGCCAGGACAAGTTGCGCCCGCCGGGCGTCGGCGATCGTCAATTCGGCAGTCGGTCGTCCTTGGCTTTTGCCGTAACCGCGGTAGTCCCAGGCAAAGGCTGCGACCCCGACCCGCTCGCGCAATTCCAGCAGCCGCGGGGCGAGTCGGGCGACGTGCTCGCCGTTGCCGTGGCTGTACAACAGGAAGGCCCGCGGCGCCGGATGCAGCATGTACCACCCGTGAAGCCGCGTGCCGTCCTCGCCCGTGAAGACGAGGTCTTCGTAGGGCAAGTCCGCAGGCTCCCAGTCCCCCGAGCGACGGCTCGGGGCGGGGAAGACGAGCATGCGTTCCAAGAGGTGAATCATCGGGCCGGCGAGCATTCAGGATGAACGAAGGACGCCTCGGCGTCGCATCATTCTACGCAGGCCGACCGGGGAAGATGAGCCTGCGAAACGACGCACTTTCGGACGCTGCCGACCGATTTCCCCGGCCGTTCGCGGTCTAGCGAATCGTCCGCTGCTCGTACACGGCGCGCAGCAATTCGTCGACGTCCTTATATTTCTTCTTCCGCTCGAGGGCCGCTTCGACAAGCCGCCGGGCGTCGGCCTCGCTGTGACCCAGGGTGCGGAGCGCTTCGAAGGTCTCGGCGGCGACGTCGCGAGCGACGCCATCGACCTCGGGGAGTTCGCGGCCGACGAGCAGGGCGAACTTCGGCATCTTGCGGCGCAATTTGGCGATGACGCGATCCGCCGTTGCGGGGCCGATGCCCGGGAGCGCCGCCAAACCCTTTGAGTCCTGGTCCTCGATCAGCGCCGCCACCTCCTGCACCGGCCGAACCATCGCACGCAGGGCCTTCTTCACTCCGACGCCATCGACCTGACAGATGAGTTCGAAGAACTCCCGCTCGGCCGAGTTGAGAAACCCGACCAATCGCGGCGTCAGGCGGCCCCCCTGCGCGCTCCCCTCGATGTACTCGATTGTGTGGAGACTCACCTCGCGGCCGATCTGCCCCTGCAAGTAGCGCCGGGCAAACTCGGGGATGAGCACCTCGTACTCGAACGCCCCCACGGCGAGGGTGAGCTCCTCGCCAACGACGGTCACGGGCTTGCCGGTGATTTTGGTGATCATAAGGGGAAGATCTTGAGGCGTGAGTCTTGAGACGTGAGCGAGAATCGGACCAAGGGGAGCACGGGGCGTCAAGGCGAATGCCCGCCGTCGGCAAGCTTGCTGGCACGCGACTCAGCCGTCAGGCCTCACGGCTTGCCCGTCCATGCGTGGCACATCGCGATCGCCAGCGCGTCGGCGACGTCGGCCGGCTCGGGAAGGGCCGACAGCCGCAGTTCCCGCTGCACGGCCTGCTGCATCTGCGACTTCGGCGCCCGGCCGTTGCCGGTGAGGGTCTTTTTGACCTGCGTCGCCCCGTAGTCGAACACCGGCGCCCCGGCCTGCGTCGCCGCGAGCACGATCACCCCTCGGGCGTGCCCCATAAGCAGCGCCGTCGTCGGTCGGTCGTAGTGGGCGTAGAGTTTCTCGAGCGCGACCGCATCCGGCGCGAGCGACTCGATCACCTCCCGAATTCCGTCGTAGATCTCCAGCACCCGCGCGGGAAGATTCCCCTTCGACCGTCCGCGCACGATTCCCGCCTCGACGAGTTTCAGCGTTCGACCCGTCCGGTCGACGACCCCGTAACCAGTCGTGTTGAGGCCAGGATCGACGCCGAGGATTCGCATAAGTTTCGTCCGAGTTCGCTAAGGCAAACTCAGCATGACCCCTTTGCCGACAACCGCGACGCGATGGCCCGTCGCCTCGATCGGATAGCTGTAGTTGTCGGACCAATTGACCATTCCGCCGTTCTCCTCGATCCGGACATGTCCGACGCAAACCTTCAGTTCGCCGCGACAACGCCCGGCAAGCCAATCGGCGATGGATTGCTTCTGGAATTTCGCGGACGCGACGTCCCAGGAGCCGGCATCGTCGATTTCAGCGTGGATCGTTGCAAAGGAGTCGTCGAGCATCGCGCGCCCGAAGCGATAGTCGCCGCCTTCGAGCGTCTCCCGGAACTTGGCCGCAACACTGCTGGGCCGCGTTTGCCAATAGCAAATCAGCGCAGCGAAAGTGAGCAGGACAAGAAGCGTCTTGAGTGAGAATCGGAGTTTCATGCGACGTGCTCCGGCGCCCTCTCTCGCGGCCCCGGAGGGGCCATGTCGTGTAGCCAGGGGCGAAGCCCCTGGAAATCGGCGAGAACGTGTTCTCGTTTCGCCCCACGGGGGCGAGGTCAGCAGATTGACTTCGCCAGCTGGGGCGACGAATCCTTCGTATGGCGCTCACCAGGGGCTGGCGCCGCTGGCTATTGACGGTCAACCTGTTGTGCCTTACGAAACTCTGCCGCAACTCACTTTCGCAATACCTGTTGCTGGGACACTTCGATGGTTCGCGAACCCCAATCCCTTTGGATCGCGAAATCGCCTACTTCCATCGTGCCGGACGTCGCGATGGCCGGTGCGACCGCTTCCACGAACCCTGTCTATCCAGAAGTCATGCGTACGGTGATAGTGCCGCGCTGCCGGCCGCAGAGCCAATCCCAAACAGTTTGCTTGACAGGAACGAATGCGCCGCAAACTTACGCCGCTCGGCGTTCCAATTGTCGAGCGTTCGCTCTCCGGCGTTAGCGATCTGAGCGAGAAACGCGGCTTCATGGACGCCCTCCTGGCAAACAGACTACAACGACCTCAGCAACCGTTCATATTCCGCATGCTTGCCGATCCAAAACCAGACGACTTCGTCGCCGTCGACGAGTGCAACGGCCCGATAGTCATCGTTGACGCGGGCCGAGTAAACGGGGCGCGTCGGATGGACTCGCTTGAATTGCAGGCTGTTGTGTTGTGGGTTATTGCGAAAGCGGCGGTAGGCAGCATGGGCTCGGTACTGAATCGATTGGGGGAGCTTTGCGAGCGCCTGGCGGAATCCTTCCGTCGTGTGCGAGGTCATAGCGAGTCGGGATCGAGCGGCAGGGTCTTGCCGGCGCGGTGCTCGGCGAGCGCTTGGTCGGCCATCCGCTCCAACAGTTCAGGTGAACGTGCGAACAACTCTTGCCAGCGTTCTTCCGAACTCAATTCTTCCAGCATCCATGCGCCGAATCGATCCTGTTCGTCGGGCGACAATTGCTGCGCCTTCTCAAATGCTTCTCGAAGTTTGGTCGTCATCGCTCGCACCCGCGGGTGGTTTGTCAGAGAACTGACTGCTGATTTCTTCCCATTGTACCATCTCCCTTGGAAGTTGGCTCGCCCGAAGCCTCGATCTCCCCTTGCTACCCTCGCACCCACTCAGTTCCCCCGGCGCGATCTTCGAGGGCGACCCCGATCGCTTTGAGGCGATCGCGGACCGCGTCGCTGGTGGCGAAATCCTTGCTTGCGCGGGCCGTCGCGCGGAGCTGAATGAGCAGTTGCATGACGCCGTCCAAGGCTCCCTCTCCGCCGCCGGTCCATTCGGCGCCTGTCGGGCGGTCCTCGATGACGATTGCCAGCGGCTTCAGCCCGTCGCGGATCGCGTCGGCGGTCGCGAAATTCTTCGCGGCCCGGGCTTCGGCCCGGAGGCCGATCACCACCCCCATCGCGGCGGCGAGCAGGTCGGCGTCGGCGCCTCCCCCGGCTGACGCCGGGGGCTCGAGGAAGAGGCCGAGCGTGTTCGCGAGTTCCTTCAGCGTGACCAGCAGCGATTCAAACGTGGCGACGCCCTGCGGATTGCTCGCGGCGTCGGTTTCCAGTTTGTGATCATCGCAATATTTGTTGACGATCTTTGCCAGTTCAAAAAGCTCGGCGATCGCGCCGCCCGTGTTGAAGTCGTCGTCCATCGCCGCGATGAACTTCTCCCGGCAGGCGGCCGCGGCGTCGAGCGCCGGATCGCCGGACGGTTGCGGCTTAGCGGCGTCTCGACCGTTGGGCGCGGTCAGCTCGTAGAAGTCGCGCCCCGTGACGCGGTTGTAACGCTTGAACAACCGATAGAACGACTCGAGCCCGACGCCGGCCTCCTCGATCGCCGGTTCGCTGAACAGCACCGTGCTGCGGTAGTGGGTGCGCAGGAGGAAGAAGCGGATTCGCTCGCCCCCTTGTTTGGCGATGAGTTGGGCGAGGCCGCCGGCGCCTTTGCTGCGGCTCATTTTGCCGCTGACGGCGTCTTCTCCGGGAGCTGACGCTTCCCGGCTCGTTGCGAGCGCTGAAGCGCCCTCGCCGGCGCGTTCGGCCTTGCCGCCGATCTTGCCGGCGGTTGCGTCGCGGCGCAACAGGCCGTTATGGGCCCAGTACAGGGCGAACGCTCGCTCGTGGCAGCACTCGCTTTGGGCGATTTCGTTTTCATGGTGCGGAAACACCAGGTCGAGCCCGCCGCCGTGAATGTCGAACGTTTCGCCGAGCAGCTTCTTGCTCATCGCCGAGCATTCGATGTGCCATCCGGGACGACCCGGCCCCCAGGGACTGTCCCACGACGGCTCGCCCGGCTTGGCGCCCTTCCACAGGGCGAAGTCGGCCGCGTTTTGCTTGCGCCCCGCCGCCCCGCCGCCGTCTCCCTGCATTCCCTCGACCGTACGGTTTGAGAGCTTGCCGTACGCGCGGTCCTTCATCACGTTGAAAAACACGTCGCCGTCGGCCGCATAGGCGAACCCCCGGTCGACGAGCGACTGGGTCAGGGCAATGATCTCGTCCATGCACTCGGTCGCGCGGGGGAAGTGGTCGATTTGGTCGACCCCTAGCGCCGCAAGATTGTCGTGATAGTCCTTGATGTTCTCCTCGGCGACGTCGAACATCGTGATGCCGCGCTCGGCGGCCTTGTTGATCAGCTTGTCGTCGACGTCGGTGATGTTGACGACCCAGGTCACCTCGTAGCCCGAGTAGGTCAGGTACCGCTTGATGCAGTCGAAGATCACCGGCCCGACCATGTGACCGATGTGGGCTTTGTCGTACACCGTGGGCCCGCACAGGTAGATCCCGACCCGACCCGGCCGAACCGTGCGGAACGGCTCTTTCTTCTTCGAAAGCGTGTTGTAGATCGTCAGCGACGAGTGCGGATCGGAGAGTTGCATGGAATCGATCTTTTCGGCGGTCGCGGGCATGGCGGGCGTGTGGGTGATCGGCAGGAAGGGGTCAGTTGGAAAGCAGCAATCGCAAACAAGCCGCGAGTTCCCAACTCGCCGGGAAAAGGCTGCGTGACGGCGCGGCCGCGCCGATCAAATCATCTCGATCAACGTCACGCACCGCGCCGCGATCAGTTCCCCGCGGCCGATCTCGCCAGCGCCTTCGCCGGTCTTCGCTTTGACGTTGACCTGGGAGGCGTCGACCTCCAGGATCGCGGCGATTCGTTTGGCGATCGCCTCGCGAAAGGGCGAGAGTTTGGGGCGCTCGGCCGAGACGACGCAGTCGAGGTTCACCAAGCGATAGCCGCCGTTGACCACGCGGTCGTAGGCCAGCCGCAGCATTTCGGCGGAGTCGCGATTGCGGTTTCCTTCCTCCGTGTTGGGAAACATGTGTCCAAGATCGGGCAGCCCGGCGGCTCCCAGCAGCGCGTCGGTGACGGCATGAAGCAGCACGTCGGCGTCGCTATGGCCCGCCAAGTGCTTGTCGTGCGGCACGTCGAGTCCGCCGATCCGCAGCGGGCCTCCCTCGGCCGTGCGATGGGAATCCTCGCCCAAGCCGATGCGGAAACTGGTCGCCACGTGCGCCCCGAGGTCGTTGTGAGGGAAAGGCCGCCAAACTGGGCGAAGTATATCGGTTGCCGCGCAGGGCGACAACGCGAGTCGCCGCAGCGCCGGCTTCCGGCTCAGCCCGCCGCAACGGGCGCGGGGGTCGGCGTCGCCGCCAAGTCGACCGTCACCCGACTGGGTTGCCGCGCGGGTTCCTGCAGCCGGACTTCAAGCCGCACGCCGTGGGCGTACGCCTGCAAGACCTTAATGCGGGCGTCGGGCCCCTCGGACGCTTCCGCCTCGACCTCGGGGACGCGCTCCAGCGGGGGGCAGAACCCCACGTGAAGCACCGCGTGTCGCTGGCCGGGGACGAATTCGGCGCTCACCGTCCCGTAGACGCTTTCGACTCCCTGCTCGTCGCGGACGCGAAACAGTTGCTGAAGCAAGTCGTCGCGCGGCTCGTCGGCAAGCGCCGCTTCTCCAAGGTCCGGCGTCGAGCCGGAGGGGTCGGCCTCGCCATGTGACGCGACTCCCCCTTGCGCTGCGGGCTCGGCGGCGCCGCTGGCGCCGCGATCAAAGAAGATTTGCCGACGAAACTGATCGGCGATCAACAGCGGCAGCCAGACGATCCACTCGGAAGTACGGTCGCCCGGGTAACAACAGCCGACCGCCAGCAGCAGGAGCGCCGCCGAGCCGGTCCAGCCGAGCGCCTGGTCTTGCCAAGCGAGCCGCGGCGTCGCAGCGCGGGGCCACAGGTGCCGCCACACGCGGCGACCGCCGTCGACGATCACCACGGCCGTGATCGCCGTGGTCAGAAGCAGCGCCAGCGGGAGCGGCTCCTCGGCCGGGCCGAAGAGGCGGCGAATCGAGAGCACCGCGCCGACCGCGAAGATCGCCGCCAGCCCCGCGAGCAACGCAAGCAACGCCCGGCGATCGCGCACTGCGTGCCGGGGAAGAAGATCAAGCTTCGCCAATTCTCGCAGCGTGAGCATGGCGGGCAAGATACCATGCGGCGGAGGCCGATGCGAACACGGCGCCGTGACTTTTGCACACGATCAAAGCGCAAAGGCGAGCGGGGGACGAATGCCCGCCGCTCGCCTTGAAGCTTGGCCGCCGATCGCGACGCCGCGGGTGCGCTACGCCCCGACGGCCACGCCGGCGAGTTCCGCCAATTCGGCGGCCTTGTCGGTCTTCTCCCACGTGAACTCCGGCTCGCTGCGGCCGAAGTGCCCCCCGGCGGCCGTCTTGCGGAAGATCGGGCGGCGCAGGTCGAGGTGCTTGATGATCCCCGACGGAGTCAGGGGGAAGACTTGACGCACGAGGTCGCAGATCGACGCGTCGTCGATCTTGCCGGTCCCCTCGGTGTCGACGTAAACGCTCACCGGTTCCGAGACGCCGATTGCGTAGGCCAACTGCACCTCGCACCGGTCTGCCAGTCCCGAGGCGACGATGTTCTTGGCCACGTAGCGGGCCATGTAGGCGGCGCTGCGGTCGACCTTGGTGGGGTCCTTGCCGCTGAAGGCGCCGCCGCCGTGGCGGCCCCAGCCGCCGTAGGTGTCGACGATGATCTTACGACCGGTGAGCCCGCAGTCGCCATGCGGACCGCCGACGACAAACCGGCCGGTGGGGTTGATGTGATAGGTGATGTCGTCCGAGGCCCACTCGCCCAAAGAAGGCTTGACGACCTTCTCGATGATGAACTTGCGAATCTCGTCGTTGGCGACGTCGTCGCTATGTTGCGTCGAGACGACCACCGTGTCGACCCGCACGGGGGTCACGCCGTCGTACTCGACGGTCACTTGGCTCTTGCTGTCGGGGCGGAGCCACGTGACCTCCCCGTTCCGACGAGCCTCGGTCAGACGGTTGAGAATGCGGTGCGACAACGCAATCGGCAGCGGCATCAGCTCGTCGGTGTCGTTGCACGCGTAGCCGAACATCAGCCCTTGGTCGCCGGCGCCGATGTCCTTCCCCTTGGCCGCATCGTCGTTCACCCCCATCGCGATGTCGGGCGACTGTTCGTGGAGCGCCACGAGCACCGAGCAATGGTCGGCGCTGATCCCCATGTCGGCCTCGGTGTAGCCCACCTCGCGAACGACCTCGCGGACGACCTCCTGCAAGTCGACCGTCGCCTTGGTCGTCACTTCGCCGGCGATCACCACCAGCCCGGTCGTCACCATCGTCTCGCACGCCACGCGACTGAGCGGGTCCTGGGCGAACATGGCGTCGAGTACGCCGTCGGAGATTTGGTCGGCCAGCTTGTCGGGATGCCCCATGCTGACCGCTTCGCTGGTGAACAGATACTTTTCCGAGGCCACGGGCGCTTCTCCCTGGGATGTGCCGAGCGGCTCGCCGACGAGCTCGCAGGGCCGTTGTATGAGACTTGGTCTGGAATGGCTGGGGGGGCGAGCGAGGGGGATGCTCGCCGTGGGCGCACAGGCATGGCTGACGCGCCACCGCAGGATTATGTAATCTTTTAGTATACGGTCAGGAATTCGCCCTCGACAACGGGTCGCGGGCATATTCTCGACCCTAGCCCGGCCGTACCGAGCGTCGCATAATCTACGGCTGGATCGATGCCCGCGACGGGCTTGGCGGAGGGAAGAATGGCTCGTTGGCCGCGACAAGTCTGGACCACGATTTACACCTACGGGATCATCTTCCTGGGGTTCCCGTTGCTGTGCCTGTTGGCGTACGCCTGGGTGCGAGGATGGCTGTCTTGATGAGTACGACCCCGAGTCCCACGGCCCGCCAGGAACTGGCAGCTCGCTTGCAGGCGTGCGGTCAGCAGCACTTGATCGCCTTCTGGGACGAACTCGACCCCGCCGGGCAGGCCACGTTGGCCGGGCAAATCGCGGCGATCGACTTTCCGTTCGTCGCATCGCTGTTCCGCGGCGAGGTCGCGGCTCCCGACTGGGCCGCCCTCTCCCGCCGAGCCGAGCCTCCCGTGGCGATGCGGCTGGCCGAACGCGAAGCGGGCCAAGCCTCCAGCTTCGGCGTGACCCCGGTCGCGGCCGTCGCGCGAGGCGAGGAGGCTCTCAGCGCGGGGACGATCGGCGTGCTGCTTACCGCCGGCGGACAAGGAAGTCGGCTCGGGTTCGAGAAGCCCAAGAGCCTCTACCCCATTGGCCCGTTGTCGCACGCGACGCTGCTGCAAATCCATGTTGAGAAGGTCCGTGCCCTGGCCATGCGCTACGGCAAGCCGCTGCCGTTGTACCTGATGACCAGTCCCGCGACGCACGACGATACGGTCGCGTTCCTGTCCGAGCACGACAACCTGGGAATGCCCGCGGACGATCTGGTCGTGTTCTGCCAGGGGACGATGCCCGCGGTCGACGCGGCGACGGGCCGGTTGCTGTTGGCCGAAAAGGGGTCGTTGTTTCTGAGCCCCGACGGCCACGGCGGCACGATCAAGGCGCTCGAGTCGAGCGGCGCGATCGACCACATGCGGCGCCGCGGGATCGAGCACCTGTTCTATTTTCAGGTGGACAACCCGCTGGCCCCGATCGGCGACGCCGAGTTCGTCGGCTACCACCTGCTGGCAAACAGCGAGTTGACATCGCTCGCCGTGGCAAAGCAGGATCCGCACGACAAGCTGGGGAACTTTGCTCAGATCGGCGACCGACTCCACGTGATCGAGTACAGCGATTTCCCCGCCGACGTCGCCGAACGCCGCGACGCAGCGGGAGAACTCGTCTTCTGGGCCGGCAGCGTGGCGATCCACATGTTCGACGTCGCGTTTATCGAGCGGTCGCTGACGCTCAAGGACTCGCTGCCGTTTCACGTCGCTCGCAAGAAGGTGCCGTTCGTCAATGAGCGCGGCGAGTTCGTCGAGCCGTCCGAGCCGAACGCGCTAAAGTTCGAGCGATTCATCTTCGACCTGCTGCCGCACGCCCGGCGGCCGATCGTCGTCGAGTACGCCGAAGCCGAGAGCTTCGCCCCCTTGAAGAACGCCCCGGGGGCGCCCAAGGACACGCCCGAGTACGTCCAACGGTTCCTGCTCGACCAACATCGCCGCTGGCTGACGGCGGCGGGCGCCGATGTCGCCTCGGAGATCGACGTCGAGGTCAGCCCCCTGTGGGGAGTCGACGCCGCCGCGGTCGCCGAGCGCGTCGAACCCGGGATGCAGTTCGTCGAGTCGCAGTACCTGCGCGACGAGTAGACGCCGGCGAGGGAACGACAGAGACTTGAAGATCGGATTTCGTTCTTGGCAAATTCTCCCGCGCACGCTCCGCTGCCAGTCATGTCCTACGAAGTCGAACAAAAGTTCCGCGTCGACGACCTCGCCGCGATCCGTGTGCGGCTTGAACAGTTCGGCGCGACGCAGGGCGAGACGTGCGACCAGTCCGACTCCTACTTTCGGCATCCGGTCCGCGACTTCGCGGCGACCGACGAGGCCTTTCGGCTCCGCCGCAGCGGGTCTTCCGGAGTGCTGACGTACAAAGGCCCGAAGCTCGATGCGACGACCAAGACGCGGGTCGAGCACGAGACGCGACTCGCGGACGGGACGGCAAACCTCGCCACGGCCGACGCCATGCTGCAGGCGCTGGGGTTCGCCCCCACGGCGGTCGTCGCCAAGCGGCGCGAGACGTGGTCGTTCCCAGGCGTCGGCGGACCGATCGAGGTCGCCCTCGACGAGGTCGTCGGGGTCGGCACGTTCGTCGAACTCGAACTCGCCGTCGCTGAACCTGACGCCCGCTCGGCTGAGCCGGAGCTGGACGCGGCCCGTACGAACCTCGCCGCGGCAGCGGCGGCGCTGGGGCTCGATCCCGGCCGCTCGGAACGGCGCAGCTATCTCGAACTGCTGCTGGCGTCCGGCTCGCCATCGTGAGGCGGCTCGCTTACCTGCAGCGGGCCTGAACGCGATTCACGCCGGCGGGGCTGCGGATCGTGCCGACAATAGCGTGAGCTCAGTACCACGCTTCACGGTTTTGGCTTTCCTGCGGCCCAAGTTTTCTTGACCGGCTCGGCGAACCCCTCGACAATCCAGGAGTTCTTGTCGGGGACGGTCCGAATCACGACTCGTCGACGCTCTTGCCCATAGTCGACAGATTTGTTGTAAGAGTCTCCGGTCCTCGTCGACGAACTTGGCGTTGCATCAGTCGGCGGCGAACGTTTACGCCGCCCTCACTCCCTTTTTTTCGGAGCAAGTTATGAAGAAGCGTTCCGCTCTCCTCGGCCTCGTGCTCGCCGGCGCCGGCATCGGCCTCGTGCTTCCCGCGGTCGTCGTGGCCCTGACGACCGATTCGGCGGTCGCCGACTGCGGCAAATGCGGCGACAAGAAGGAAGAAGACGACGACGAAGCCCGGTTCGACGGCGACTGCGACAAAAAGAACGAAGGCGAGCTCCTCGCCGACTGCAAGAAGGGCGAAAAGCACGACTCCGACGAGCAGGTTCGCTACGACGGCGACTGCGACAAGAAGAACGAAGGCGAGCTCCTCGTCGACTGCAAGAAGGGCGAGAAGCACGACTCCGACGAGCAGAGCGTCTTGCTAGCCTAATCGGCCAGCGTCGCTTTCGCTCACAATTTGATCCCGTCTTGCGGGGCGCAGTCGGGGAGCATCACCTCGGCGGCGCCCCGTTTTTTCTTGCGCTGCAGAGGCCACGTGCACTACGGCGGTCAACTGGCGTCTGCGGCTGATAGCTGATCGCCGTCGGCTCGCCGAACGCCGTCCCAACTGAACTTCCCCCCCCGGTCCCGCTTTGCCATACTCCGCCCCCTTGCCAGCATGTGCAACAAGGATCCCGGGCGATGGAACTGTTTTTCTCAGTCGGCGAACCGAGCGGCGACCTGCACGGAGCGAACCTGATCGCAGCGTTGCGGCGACGGCTTCCCGAGTGTCGATTCGTCGGATACGGCGGCCCCCGAATGGCCGCCGCGGGGTGCGAATTGCACGCCGACCTCACGCAACTGGCCGTCATGTGGGTCGCGCGCGTGCTGGCGAACTTGCATCGATTCATCGGACTTTTGCGGTCGGCCGATCGTTACTTTCGCGATCACCGGCCCGACGCGGTCGTGCTGATCGACTACCCCGGGTTCAATTGGTGGATCGCCCGCCGCGCCAAGGCGCGCGGGATCCCCGTGGTGTACTACGGCACTCCGCAGGTCTGGGCCTGGGCGAGCCACCGGGTCAAGAAGATGCGGCGGTACGTCGATCACGTCCTCTGCAAGCTGCCGTTCGAGGAGAAGTGGTTCAACGACCGCGGCTGTCGGGCGACCTACGTCGGCCACCCCTACTTTGACGAGCTCGTCGCGCGGACGCTCGACGCCAAGTTCGTCGCCGAGATGGCCGACGACGCGGGACGACTGGTGACGATTCTCCCGGGCTCGCGCGATCAGGAAATCGCCGGCAACGCCCGCGATCTGATGCGCGCGGCGCAGCGGATCGCCGCTCGGGCTCCTCGTGTTCGCTTCGCGGCTGCCGCCTTCAACGCCCGTCAAGCCGCGACCGTGGCGCGTCTGGCCGACGAGTTGGAAGTGCCCGTCGAGGTGTTCGTCGGGCGGACGCCCGAGTTGATCGCCGCGGCCGATTGCTGCCTCGCCTGTTCGGGGTCGGTGTCGCTCGAGCTGCTTTACCACGCCAAGCCGAGCGTGATCCTGTACCGCATTTCGTGGTTCGGCTATCAGGTTCAGCGATGGTTTCGCCGGGTGCGTTACATCACCCTGGTCAATCTGCTGACTGCCGAGGACCCGTTCACCGCACGTCCCGCCGGGCACTATGACCCGGGCGATCCCCGCGACGCCCACGTGCTGCTCCCCGAGTACCTGACCTGCGAAGACCGCTCGCGCGACCTGGCCGACCATGTTCTGCAGTGGCTGACCGACCATGCCGAGCGGAGCCGCGTCGAACGGGGACTGACCGAGTTGGCAAGCCGCGTAGGCCAGGGGGGGGCGTCCCACCGCGCCGCCGATTACATCGTCATGGCGCTGGCCGACCAGCAACTGGCCCGGCGAGCCGCGGCATAGTGCGACAGCGCTCGGCCCAAACCGC
This sequence comes from Pirellulales bacterium, assembly GCA_019636345.1. NCBI lineage: Bacteria > Pseudomonadati > Planctomycetota > Planctomycetia > Pirellulales > Pirellulales bacterium. Next base: position 199,852 of record JAHBXQ010000005.1, read on the forward strand.
ACGCGGCACGGGCTCGCCGGAAAAACACGACTTCCCGTTGCGGCGTCTCCTCGCTGGAACTGCGATCGATTGCAGGAGCCCCTGCGGGACGACTGCCCCCATCGCAGCAAAATGCGGTCACGACAACGGCGGGGCCCCGGTACAATCGCGACCATGATTTTTGCCGAGCCTCCCCCGTCGCCGTACGACCTGCGTTTCCGAGCCTTTGGGTTTCCGGTGCGGGTCCATCCGTACTTTTGGCTCGTCGCCGGGTTGCTGGGAATCGGGTTCGGCAGGAAGGAAAAAGAGGTCGAGCCGGCCGACTTCATGATTTGGGTCGCGGTGATGTTCGCCTCGATCCTGGTCCACGAGTTGGGCCATGCGTTCGCCCAGCGGCATTTCGGCGGGCGGCCCTGGATCACGCTCCACGCGATGGGAGGGCTCGCCTCGTGCGACGACTGCGATCGCTCGCCGCGGAGCCAGATCTTCATTTCGTTGGCTGGTCCTTTTGCGGGCTTTGCCGTGGCGCTGGCCGCGGTCGTGCTGCTCCGCGGAACAGGACACGTCGTGGGGTATCAGTTTCGCGAGGACAAAATCCCCTCCGCCGCGGATGTCGGGGCACTGGAAGGCCTCCGCATGCTCGGCGGCACGCTGTACTGGAACAAACTCGCGAATCCCCGCATGAGCGAGCTTGTGGGGAACGTCTTCTGGTTGAATATCCTGTGGGGTGTCGTCAATCTGCTTCCGATTTATCCGCTCGACGGCGGTCGCGTGTCGCGGGAGCTTTGCACGCTCGCCGGCAATCCTCGTAACGGAATCATTCTCAGCCTGCGAATTTCCATCTTCGCCGCCGCAGCCATGGCCGCCGTCGGTATCGTCGCCTGGGGCAGCTTGTTCACGGCCGTACTGTTCGGCAGTCTCGCCTACAGCAATTACCAGACGCTGCAGGCCTACTCCCGTCACGGCTGGTGACCCGCGGTCGGACAATCGGCCGGACGGAGTGAATGGTCGACGGCTTGATGGCCGTCGGTGAACGGCCAACGGCTGGCAATCGCCTTCTTGCCCAAGATTGCGCTGCTGAAGAGCCGAGAGAGCGACAAGGCATACAGGACTCAGGCAAGGTACGCTCTCCCCAACGGCTCAACCGATGGCGATCCGCGCCTTCCCTTCAGAAGTTCCCCCCGCACCGCACTGCGACGCCAGAATCATCGCAACGGAACGACGCCAAACGTCTCAGTTTGAGACAATCGAGGCGACCTTCGCCCGTTTGTTGCGATAGCGCACGCCCCTCGCCGCAACGTCGTCGCACCTTGCGATCTCAATTCGCATGGCGCACAAGGAGCGATTCGTAGCCGACTCGATCTGGTCATGTCGAGCATGGAATCAATGCGTCGGCGGTCGTTGAAATGGTCGCTTGATCATCAAGAACAGGGCATCGCGAAAAAAATTTCCGAAATTTTTTTTCGTGTCCGTGGTCGCTCCGACGACTGCCGAACAAGCAGGGGCGAACACCTTGTCGTCGCTCCGGATGTCACTCGTTGCGAGTCGCTCACGAGCCGTTTCCAAGGAGGAGCGCCGACGACTCCGACTGGTTGTCGCCCGTTCCACGCTGAGAAAGAACCGACGGTCGGCGCACATCGATCTCGTCGTCGCAGCGGTGCGATGAGCTCGTGTCCGCAGTCGCGTAGGAGCGCCGGCTACGGGTCGTGCAAATCGAGCAGAGAGTCGAGTCAAAGCCGAGCCCGGCTCCCCGTCGTCTTGAGAAATCGCCGAGAAACAGCGAGGTTTGTGCGATTCTCCCGGCGAATTGACCAGTCCCCAAGCCCGCAGGTCAGGGCCCCGCCGATCCCGTTGCGGAGCGCCCGGCGACGACTCTCGAGCACGAGCGCAGCGTTGCTTGGGACGGTTCAACTTCACTGTCGTCGCGAGCGCCAGGCGAGATCGGCGTGTTCGATTCGCGACGCTCACCGATCGTCGTCGAGTCTCAGATCATCGCGCTGCACGGTGCGTACGACGACGACTTCAACGACACTCGGCGGCGCCGCTGAACGCATCGGCGCCAAGGTCGGCGCGGTCAAACTCGTCTTGACAACTCGCTGCGCACGGCGTTTCCTTGTGGAAAATGTGTTGCAGAAAAAACGCCGATGCGTACAAATACGGCGATAGAGGCATGGAGGCGATCGATCGATTGCAACAAGAACGTGCGAAGCGCGCTCTTGCGACTTGTCAAACGACGACGCCCTAAGCCGCTTGCGAAAGAGAAACGGCAGGTCGCCCTGGAAGGGCGGCGGGATTTCTTTTGCGGCGGTCGCGTCCGATTCAACCTCGTGAGTTGCGAGGCGGCGCGAGCGCCAAGGTACTTTAAGGAGGATTGACTGTGGCCAAGAAGAAGAAGGCAGCCAAGAAGACGGCCAAGAAAAAGGCCGCCAAGAAGAAGACAGCCAAGAAGAAGGTCGCCAAGAAGGGCGCCAAGAAGAAGGCCGCCAAGAAGGGGACCAAGAAGAAGGCCGCCAAGAAAAAGGGCGCCAAGAAGAAGGCCGCCAAGAAGAAGACGGCTAAGAAGAAGACCGCCAAGAAGGCGTAACTGCGACGATTAGCGCCATGCGATCGCTCGGGCGGAGCCCGACGAACCGTGCGGCACGCTCGTTGATCTCAAAAGGGACCGTCGCCCTTCGGGGCGATGGTCTCTTTTTTTTCTGCACGACACGGCAATCGAAGGCTCGCCCCGATCCGCAGCGACCGTCGGCGCAAGGAGCCGCCTCGGTCCCGGGGGGGTCGTCGCAGACGGCCGAGGCGCCGCTGACACGGCGCTAGCGATTTGGCAGGTCAACTTCTGGGGATCAGCGGCGACGAAAGCCTGCGCCGAGGCGAGAAAATGCGTCACCCGCGGCTGGCGATATTCGGCTCAGGCACTTGAGACGAAGTCTAATCCTTCCCCTCGTGCGCCACGCTTGGCCAATACTCCTGGAAATCGAAGTCCGGGCTGTTGTCGAGGTCGTGACACTCCATGCACATCTTGACCGTCGGGCCGAGCGCCTGACCTTCCTTGTTCCCCTCATTCTCGACCAGCTTGAGCCGCATACCGGCGCGGAGCGCGGCGATCTGCTCGTCGGTCGCATCGACCTCGCCGCTCTCGGCGGCCACGTGCGCGGCGCCGGGACCGTGACAATTCTCGCATCCCTGGCCGACCAGTTCCGGCGTTTCGGTCAGGCCGAAGTACCCGGACGCATACGGGTAATACTGCTGCGGGTTCCAACCCGTGACATGGCAGCTCAGACACTCGGGGTCGTAGTGTCGAGGGGGGTCGATCTTGACCAGCGTGTCGGTGGCATGCGCGTGCGGAGTCGCTTCGAAGATCTCCGTAGCCGTCGTGTGACAATCGGCGCACGTGGCCGAACCGACGAACTTGCCGTCCGGGTGCGAGGTTCCCGTCAGCCCCAGCCCGGCCAATCCCATCGTCTCCAATTCGCTCTGGTAGTCGGCGAGCTTCTTCTGCATCTCGGCGGCGTCGCCGAACCGGGCGTCGAGCGGCACGCGCTGATACCGCACCGGGTTCTCGGGGTCCCGAAAGTACAGCCCCAGTACGATGACGTACATCCCCTTGTGTCCGGCGTCGATGAGCTGCGACTTGCTCCCCTCGATCGCTCCGGCCCGGGCCGGCGGCTCCTCGGCTCCGCCCGCCGTCGCCACGTACTGAAACTGCGGGAACTGCCGAGCCAAGTCGGCCGCCTCCTGCGGCGTGCCGTGGACCAGCAACACTTGCAGGTCGCACTTCTCGGCGTTCAACTTCGGCGCCACGGCCGCGAGGGCCTGGGCCGGGTCCTTGACGACGATTTCGCCCCCTGGGGGGATCTTTGCACAGTGCTCGGGCCCCAGCACGGCCGTCACGCCGATGCGCTTGCCCGCCGCGGCAATGACGCGGTACTCGTTCATCAACTCGTTGCCGTAGTCGGGGAGCGACACGTTGGCCGAGGTGAACGGATTCGCCGCCGGGTCGAGATTCAACAGGGCCACGCCCAGCCCGTCGCCGCTGAGCTCCAGATCATGGGCGCCGATGGCGACCGCGTCGTACTGCATCGCGGCCAGCGACTCGGCCGCATAGCGGAACTTGATCTCCGCTTGCACGCCGACTCGCTTCGAGAGTCCGCCGACGTCGAACGACGCCAGCGGCCAGCCCTGCTTGCGGAGTTGCTCCATCAGGAACATCCGTCGCTTGAAGCCCCCCTTCTGATTCTCAAGTCCCGCGCAACCGCACGGTTCGAGATATCCGTCGAGCTCGCCGGAAAACACCAGCGCCAAGTCGGGTTTCGGCCAGTCCTCGAAGATCGGGCCGTTCACTTTCACAGGGTCGATCGCAGGCTTGCCGCCGCCGGCGACGAGCGTCACGGGCAATGCGGGACGCTGCCTCGCATTCTCGTCCCGCACCCAGCCCCAGGCCGCCAGCAACAAGAACAATCCGCACGCAAACCCAAAGCGCATCGCAGGTGCATCCCATGAACGAGGGGGTGGCGCATCAACGAGGGCGAATCGGGCCGTCCGGGCAAGCGGCTCCTGCCCTCCACGATCCGCTGTCGCCAATCCTACCGCCTGCCGCATGCCCCGGCTACGGGGCTGGGCGAGAGCGAAAACGCGGCAGCGGCGGCATCATGCTTGACAAACGCCTTGTTCGGCGAGTTGTCCGCTACGGCTTGACGACGAAAAACACCCGCAGCCGCATCTCGGGCATGTCGGGGTGGGTCGTCTTGATCACGACCCGCCCTTCGCCCCCCTGCTCTTCGCCGAAGCGGACCATCGGACGCGTTCCCTTGGGGATCGACAAAGTCAGCGGGAATCGTTGCAGCGCGTCGCTCAGGCGGTTCGCCTCGCCGAGTTCGGCCTGGAGTTCGCGCGGCTCGACGCTGTCCACTGCAAGCTCGGTCTCGGCCACGTGCTCGCCGCGGACGTTGATCCAGATCGTTGCTCGCCCCCCCTCGGCGCTGGCAACCGGAGGCAGGCGCAGCAGCCCCTCCGCTTCGTTCCAGCCCGGGCCGTACGCCGACAGATCGCCGCGGACCGAACCGTAGATCGGCACGACCAGTCGCCCGGCCTTCTTGAGATTGGTTTCCAAGCGCAACGTGCCGGCGAACCGCCCCAACACCCCCTCGGGGCGATAGCGCACCCGCACCCTCGCGGCGGCGCTGGCAGTGGGAGTCGGCAGTTGGTCGCTCGGCACGGGCTCAATCTCGACTTCCATGAACTTGGCGAGATCTGGCTCGACGATCTCGTGAGACTCGATTTTGACCTCGGGCTCAACGAACGCCACGACCAAAAGCTCGCTCTCGCCGACGTCTCCGACGCGAATCGGACCGAAATTGAGTTGCGACGGCGCGAGGGTCGACGACTCGACCACCTCCCCCTCGACGGTCAACTCGATCCGCGACCTGCGCAGGTCGTTCGTCTCGAAGGTCCCGCCGTGACGAAACGGGCCGGCGGCGGTCTTGGCTTCCCACTCAAGGGTCGCAATCCCCGCCTCGCCGGGGGGGACCGTGATCGAGTCCCCGACGTCGACCGCCTTGCCGGCGAGTTCGACCTTCGTGCATTTGCAAGTGTGGGAGAGGAACGACACGCTCAGCGGCGCCGACCCGACGTTGCGGATCACGAAGTCGTGCCGCATGAGGGCGCCTTGCTCCATCTTGTCGAAGTGGAACGTCGGCTCCTCGATCTCGGCGACCGGGCCAGGGCCCGGAGGTTGGTCTCGTTTGGATGGCGTCGACCGAGACGGAACGTCGCTTTCGGGCTGGCGAAAGGTCCACGGCCGGGCGTCGTAGTACCCCAGGGCGGCCCCCAATCCAACCCCGGCGACCAGCGCAGCAATCGTCAGCGTCAGCAATCGTCTCATGGCAAGAAGCTCGCGTCGGTCGACAAGAAAACGGCAGCGTCTCAGTGTACGACTCGCTGCTGAACCCCGTCAAATCGCCCTACCGCCGCCGACGAAGCAGGTCGCGGCATTGGGAGAGGAAATCCTGAAAGTCGTCCCGCCGATAGTCGGGATAAGTCCACGGCATCGGCCGCCACCGGCCGTCGCGGTAGCTGAGCGTCACTTCGGCGTAGATGCCGTCGGACAAATAGATGCGGTGAGCGTGGTCTTTGGTGCTCGCCAGCACCAACTTGGCAAGCGTGACGTACCCCGGATCGAGATTGAGCGGACGCAGTTCGGGATGCGTGCCGCGGGCCGCGTACTCGGCCTCCCATTCGTTGGTCAGCCGCTTGACCGCGGGCAGCCGCCCCGGATCGAGCGGAGATTCGAACGCCCAGAACTGCTTCTTGAGTTCGGCGCCCATCTCCACGGCGTAGTATTCGGTCTCGGTGAAATCGAACGCCGGGCTGACCGCCGCCGTCGGACCAAATTCCGCACTCGCGCGCTCAAGCCCCCACGCAAGCGCCGCTTCGTAGCGACTGCTCGCGGCAACGAGCAGCAACGCCGGTTTGGGGGGGTGGATGGCGCCCATCGCGGACAGATTACAGGACGGAAGGACGCCAGACCGCGTGGCGATCCGGCTCAGCCTCCACTGTACGATCCCCCTAGCCGGAGGGCCACGCCCTAGGGGGCGCTGCGCTCAATACGCCTTCGCAAACACCCCGCGACGCGTGCTCGGCTGCCCGGTGAAGAGGCACTTGCCCGGTTCGTCCTCTCCGTCCAGCGGGACGCAGCGGACGGTCGCCTTAAGATCCTTGAGTTTCGCGTCCATCTCCGCCGAGTCGACGAAGTGGCAGTACGCCAGCCCGCCGTGGATCTCCGGTTGGTCGGCGTTCTTGGGCGTGAAAAATTTCTCGAACTCAGCCAGCGAGTCGATCTTCACCGTTGCAGCCGTGCGAGCAACGGCGGCGCGGTCGAACAGCGATTGCTGAATCTCGCCCAGCAACCGGCCGATGCCGACCACGAAAGCGTCGCGGCCGATCTTGGCCGGCTTGTCGGCGGAGTCGCGGCGGGCGGGCATCAGTTCGCCGCCGGCGATGTCGCGGGGGCCGATCTCCAGTCGCACCGGGACGCCTCGCTTGACCCATTGCCACTTCTTGTCGCCGCCGCGCAGATCGCGGTCGTCGACTCGTACTCGAACCGGCTCGCCGTCGTACTGCTGTGCGGCCAGATCGCTCTTGAGTCGCTCGCAGAACGGCAGCACCGCGGCCCGCTCCTCGTCGTTGCGGTAAATCGGCAGGATGACCACGTGCGCAGGGGCCAGCTTCGGCGGCAGCACCAAGCCGTCGTCGTCGGCGTGCGTCATGATGAGCCCTCCCACGAGCCGGGTCGAGACGCCCCAACTGGTCGTCCAGGCATACTCGAGGTCGCCCGACTCGCTTTGGAACTTGATCTCCTGCGCTTTCGAGAAGTTTTGCCCGAGGAAGTGGCTGGTTCCGGCTTGCAGGGCTTTGCGGTCCTGCATCATCGCTTCAATGCTGTAGGTGGCCACGGCTCCGGGAAACCGCTCGCCGGCGGTCTTCTCCCCCTTGATCACGGGCATGGCCATCGAGCCTTCGGCGAACTCGGCGTACACGTCGAGCATCTGTCGGGTCTCGCGCTGCGCCTCCTCGGGAGTCGCGTGGACGGTGTGTCCTTCCTGCCACAGGAACTCGGTAGTCCGCAGGAACATCCGCGTGCGCAATTCCCAGCGAACGACGTTCGCCCATTGGTTGATCAGGATCGGCAGATCGCGGTACGACTGCACCCAGCGAGCGAACGTGGCGCCGATGATCGTCTCGCTCGTAGGGCGGACGATCAGCGGCTCGTCGAGTTTGGCGCTCGGGGCGGGCTGAAGCCCCCCTTTGCCGTCAGGTTCCAGGCGGTGATGCGTCACCACCGCGCATTCCTTGGCGAACCCCTCGACATGCTCGGCCTCCTTCTCCAGGAAGCTCATCGGGATGAACAGCGGGAAGTACGCATTTTCGTGTCCCGTGGCCTTGAACATCGCGTCGAGCCGGCGCTGGATGTTTTCCCAAATCGCATAGCCCCACGGCTTGATGACCATACAGCCGCGAACGTCGGAGTTCTCGGCCAAGTCGGCGGCCTTGACCACCTGCTGGTACCACTCGGGGTAGTTCTCGTCGCGGGTCGGCGTGATGGCGGTGCGAGGCATGCGAGTCGCGCGTCTTGAGGCTTGGAAGTGGCAGGGAGCTCGTGCGAGCCAGGGCGTCCCCGCCCCCGGCCGCCGCGAAGGGGCCCATTCTAGCCCCCCGCCCCCACGTCGGGGAGCGGCGATTCTGGTACGATACGACTTCGCGCCCGCGGCCGGCGACCTGGGAGGTCGCGGCTTTTTCGCTGCAGCATGCGTAGTCGCGGCGCGTCGACCTTTCCCTCAACTCCAGCGGCCTTGCGCCTCGCCCCCCGTCCCATGCCCGATCGTCGCTTCGTCAGCCAGCTTGGCAACAACGACCCTGTTCATCAGGTGTTCCTCGCCTCGGAAAAGCAATTGCGTCCCAATCGCAACGGCAACCTCTATCTGCAGGTCGATCTGTCCGACAAATCGGGCAGCCTCAACACGCGGATGTGGAACGCCACCGAAGACGACTACCGGGCGTTCGAGAACGGCGACTACGTCGTCGTCGAGGGCGCCACGCAATTGTTCCAGGGGAACATGCAACTGATCGCCAATCGCATCCGCCGCGCTCGACCCGACGAAGTCGACGAAGACGACTTCGTGACGCTGCAGGCGGGGGACGTCGAGCGGTTCCGCGCCCGACTGGTCGAGATCCTCAAGTCGATCAAGACTCCGCCGCTCGCCCGATTGACGAGCGCCTTTCTCGACGACGAAACGTTCATGGAAAAGTTCTGCCGGGCCCCCGCCGGCATGAAGAACCACCATGCCTATAGGGGGGGGTTGCTCGAACACGTCGTCAGCCTGTGCGAGTTGGTGCTGGTCGTGGCCCCGAAATACCCGCAACTCGACGGCGACAAGCTGCTCGTGGGAGCGTTCCTGCACGACGCCGCGAAAGTCGACGAACTCACGTACGATCGCGACATCGCCTACAGCGACGAGGGACAGCTCCTGGGACACATGGTCATGGGGGTCACGCTGATCGACGAGAAGGTCCGCGAGGCGATCCGCAAAGACGGCCTGCCGATGCCGGCGCGGCTCGTCGCCGAAATCAAGCACCTGATCGTCGCCCACCATGGCGAATACGAGTACGGCAGTCCCAAGTTGCCGATGACGCTCGAGGCGATCGCGCTGCACCTCTTGGACAATCTCGACGCCAAGCTTGCAAGCTTCTCGCAACTGATGAAGGACTGCCCCAACACGGACAGCCCGTGGACGCAGTATTTCCAGCAAATCGGCCGCAAACTGTACAAGGGCGCCCCCGCAAATTAGCCGCGACGCGGCAGCGGAGAGCGACACGGAGCCGTACCGGTTCGCCGCGGTCGAGGACGCCGCGGCTCGCACACTGTCGGAGACGAACCGCTCAATTCCGATCTCCCGCCTCCGAACTCTCACCCCTCGCTCCGCCATGTCCGACCTTCGCGACGCAATTCTCCGGCACGTTTCCGACGCAGCGTATAAGCCGGTCAAGCCTGCAGTGATCGCGAAGCGGTTGGGGTTGGAACCCGACGAAGCGCCGGCGGTGCGCAAGGAGGTCAAGCGACTCATTCGCGAGAATCTGCTCAAGTGGGGGCCGAGCCATCAAGTGATGTCGACGACTCCTCTGACCGTGCCGAGAGAGGCTAAGGAAGAATCGAAGAAGATCGTTACGGTGAATCTCGATGAGGGCCCCGACGCCGACGCAGGGTCGGACGCCTCTGCCAGTCAGGCGGAGGGGGACAGCCTCGGCAAACCCCAAAAGCGACGCCAAGGCGAACACGTCGTCGGCGTCTATCGCCGCACCAACAGCGGGTTTGGTTTCGTCCGTCCCGAGGGAACCCCCGCGAGCGTCGGTCGCGACGCCGACGTCTTCATCCCCGAAAACGCCGCCGGCGACGCCGCCAACGGCGACACGGTCCGCATTCGCCTAGGAAAGCTCGGGCGGCAAGGCAAACCCGAGGGGAAGGTCGTCGACGTCGTCGAACGCGCCACCAACAAGTTCGTCGGCGGGTACTTCGAACGCGACGGCATGGGGCTCGTCGAGGTCGACGGCAAAGTGTTCGCCAACCCGGTGTACGTCGGCGATCCCGGCGCCAAAGGGGTGCAGTCCGACGACAAGGTCGTCATCGAGATGGTCCGCTTCCCGTCGCATGTCCGCGACGGCGAAGGGGTGATTCTCGAAGTCCTCGGCCAGCGCGGCCAACCGGGGGTCGACACGCTGTCGATCATTCACGAGTACAACCTCCCGGGCCCGTTCGCCGAGGACGCCCTGGAGAACGCCCGCGAGGAAGCGAAGCGGTTCGAGGCGGAACTCGAAGCGAACGGGTGGCTGGGGTCGGAGCGCAACGACGATACGGCCGCTGAGCCGAGCGGCGCTAGTCGCGGGCACACTCCGACGGAAGCTCCAACTGCGGGGTTGGCGCCTCACGGCGATCGCGCGCCTGCGCGCACCGATCTCACTGCCGAGACGATCATCACGATCGACCCCGCGACGGCCCGCGACTTCGACGACGCGATCTCGCTCGTGCGACTGGAGAACGGCCATTGGCTGCTGGGGGTCCACATCGCCGACGTGTCGCATTTCGTCCAACCGAAATCGGCCCTCGACCGCGAGGCCCGCGACCGCGCCACGAGCGTCTACCTCCCCGACCGCGTGATCCCGATGCTGCCGGAGATCATCTCGAACAACTTAGCGAGCCTGCAGCCGGATCGGGTGCGATTCGCGATCAGCGCGCGGATCGAGTTCACCGAGGACGGCGTCCGCGTCGGCGCCGACGTGTTCAAAAGCGCGATCAAGAGTTGCCGGCGGTTCACTTACGAAGAGGTCGACGAATACCTGTGGGCGAAGGGCCTCGCCGAGCCGCCGAAAAAGCACGCCGCAGCCGACAAGAAACTCGGCAAGAAAAAGAAGCACTTGGGCCCCGTCGGCGAATCTCAGGACTTGGGCCATGACGGTCCCCTTCCCCTGGGCGGAGAGGCGACCGGAACGGAGCCGGCCCCCCCGCAATTGAACCTCGCCCCCAAGGTCGACGCCCTGCTCGAGCGGATGTTCACGCTCGCAATGACGCTCCGCGAACGCCGCTTCCGCCGCGGGGCGCTGGAACTGTCGATGCCGGAGTTGGAGATCGATCTCGACAAGGAGGGCCGCGTCGCGGGGGCTCACGTCGAGGAGAGCACCGAGAGCCACCAAGTCATCGAGGAGTTCATGCTGGCCGCCAACGAAGCGGTGGCCCAGAAGCTCGAAGACGCGGGGCTGTTGTTCCTCCGTCGGGTCCACGGGGCGCCCGACCCGCGCAAGCTTCGCTCGCTGACGAACTTCGTCAAGGAGTTGGGATTAGACGTCGACGGCCTCGAAAGCCGCTTCGCCCTGCAGCGGCTGCTGGACGAGGCGAAGGGGGACCCGCGGCAACACGCGGTCAACTTCGCCCTGCTGCGGTCGATGCAGCGCGCGATCTACAGCCCCGAGGAAGAGGGGCACTATGCGCTTTCCAGCGAGTGCTACTGCCACTTCACCTCGCCGATCCGCCGCTACCCCGACCTTACAATCCACCGACTCGTCGAGACGCTCGCCGCAGGGAAGAAGCCGACGCAGGACCTCAACGCCCTGTACCTCTTGGGGGACCATTGCAGCGAGCGCGAGCAGCGCGCCACCGAGGCCGAGCGCGAGCTGAACAAGGTGAAGCTCTTGAACTTCCTGGTCGACAAGATCGGGACGGAACTCGACGGGGTCGTCACCGGCGTCGAGAGCTTCGGCATGTTCGTCACGGGGACCGAGCTTCCCGCCGAGGGGTTCATCCATATCAGCGGGCTCACGGACGACTACTACAAGTTCGACCGTGCGGGGCACGTCATCCACGGCTTCCGCAGCGGGAACTCGTACCGGCTGGGAGACCCCGTGCGGGTCGCCGTGGCGGCGGTCGACGTGGACCGTCGCGAGCTCGACTTCCGCCTGCTGGGCCGCCTCGGTCCGCCGGGCCCCAAACGCCGCTCCGCTCCTCGCAGCGACGGGGGCCCTAAGACCGGCAAGCCGAGCAAAGGAAAGAAGAAGCCGAGTAAAGACAAGTCACGCGGCAAGAAACGCCGGAAGTGACGCAGCGCCGGCTTCAGGCAACCGCAAAGGCGAGCAGGACACGAAGCCCTGTCAGAACAAGCGTCGATTCTTCGCGACCGCACTTCTGCCTCGTTGCCTTTCCGGGCCCGAAATCGGGGCACTGGCGACCGCCGGGCGGACCCGTAGAATAATCGGTCCGGGGCCAGAAACTCACACCGCCGAGCGTCAGGATGTCCGCTGCTTCCCTTCATCGCACGCCGCTCTACGACTGGCACGTCGCCCACGGCGGGCGGATGGTCGACTTCGCCGGTTGGGAGATGCCCGTCCAGTACGCGTCGATCGTCGACGAGCACCGTGCGACCCGCTCGGCCGTCGGGTTGTTCGACATCTCGCATATGGGCCGACTGCTGGTGGACGGCCCCGACGCGGGCGCCTTTCTCGATCGGCTCGTCACGCGACGGATTCTCGACATGACCCCGGGGCAGGTCCGTTACGCCCTGGTCTGCAACGCCGACGGCGGGGTGCTCGACGACGTACTCGTCTACCAAGTGACCCTCCCCGACGGGGGGCTCTCCGGCTACGGACTGGTCGTCAACGCCGGCAATCGCGACAAGATCGTCGGCTGGATCGCCCAACAGCGCGGCGACGCCGACCTCACGGTCACCGACGCGACGCATGAGTACGCGATGATCGCCGTGCAAGGCCCGCGGGCGATCGAGATGCTCGACGAGCTGGCCGAATGTGAGCTGACCGCCATGCGGTATTATTACGGCAACATGACCACCCTGTGCGGCTGCCGGGTCTTCTTCAGCCGCACCGGCTACACCGGCGAGGACGGCGGCGAGATCATCTGCGACGCGGGGTCCGCCACGCTGATCTGGGAAGAACTGATCGCTCGCGCCGCGAAGCTCGGCGGGGGCCCCGTGGGGCTCGCGGCTCGCGACACGCTGCGGCTCGAAGCCGGCATGCCGCTGTACGGGCACGAACTGTCCGAGACGATCAACCCCGTGCAGGCGGGACTCGACTTCGCCGTCAATCTGCGCAACCGGGAGTTCGTCGGCCGCGATGCGATCGCCCGCCTGCAGCGCGACGAATCGCTGCCGGTGCGCGTCGGGCTGCAACTCGACGGCAAGCGCGCCGCGCGCGAGGGTGCGACGATACTCCGCGGCGACGAGCCGGTCGGCCAGGTGACCAGCGGCACGTTCTCCCCCACGTTCGAGCGACCGATCGCGATGGGCTACGTCAAACCCGCCGCCGCCGCCCCGGGAACGATGCTCGAAGTCGACGTCCGCGGTACTCGCCACAAAGCTCAAGTCGCCCCCCTGCCCTTCTACCAGCGCGGCAAGTAGTCGGGCCCTACGTCAGCGACTTCGCGAAGGCGCAATGCAATCCGCCAAGCCAATCTTGTTTTGAAATAAGACCGCCTTTCCTCGACGCCCCCAATCAACGATATCGCTGCCGCTCGTTCAATTGTCCCATCAGAATCGCGCGCCTGTTTGAGCTTTAGCGCCTTTGCGCGAGCTCTCCTGAACCAGCCGGAGATCCGACTTTGAAACCCGAAGAACTGAAATTCGCCAAGACGCACGAGTGGGTCGCCGTGGGGGCCGACGGGGTGGCCACGGTGGGGATTTCGGCCTTTGCCGTCGAGGCCCTCACCGATTTGGTGTTTATGGAGCTTCCCGTCGTCGGTCGACAGGTAGCCCCCGAAGAGGCCTTCTGCGAGGTTGAATCGGTCAAGGCGGTGAGCGACGTCTACGCCCCCGTCGCCGGCGAGGTGGTCGAGGTGAACGCCTCTCTGCCCGACACTCTGGAAATCCTCGGCAGCGACCCGTACGGCGCCGGCTGGATCGCCAAGATCAAAATGACCGACCCCGCCGCTGCGGACCGCCTGCTCGACTACGCCGCGTATCAGAAGCAGTGCGAGGAAGAAGGCTGAGGCACGGGGGGATGTTTGATGTGAGATTGTCGACGTAAGCAGCTCCATCAAGCCCCGCCGCTCAATCTCACGACAACAATCAACGATCGCAAATCTCCATGCCTTACCTTTACAACACCCCCGAGGATCATCGCGAGATGCTCGCTGCGATCGGAGCCGACTCGATCGACGACCTGTTCGCGCCGATCCCCGACGAGCTGCAACTGGGGCGCGACCTTCAGCTCCCCCCCGCGATGTGCGAGTTGGAGCTCGACCAGCACTTGCGCGAGCTGGCCTCCCGCAATCAGCACGCCGGCGCCGCGGTCTGCTTCCTCGGCGGCGGGAGCTACGACCACTTCGTCCCCGCGGTGTGCGACGTCATCGGCTCGCGGAGCGAGTTCTACACCTCGTACACCCCCTACCAGGCCGAGGCGAGCCAAGGCAACCTGCAGGCGATGTTCGAGTACCAGTCGCTCATCACGCGACTGACCGGCATGGAGGTGTCCAACAGCTCGCTCTACGACGGCGCCAGCGCCGCGGCCGAGGCGGTGCTCATGGCGCTGCACGCCGGGGGAAAGCGACGCAAGATCGTCGCCCCGACGACGCTTCATCCTGAGTATCGGCAGACGATCGCGACCTATCTGGAGTTCATCGACGCGGAGCTCGTGACGCTCCCCTGCCCCGCGGGGGTGATCGACGCCGACGCCTTGGCCGCGGCGGTCGACGGCGAGACGGCTGCGGTGATTCTGCAGCAACCGAACTTTTTCGGCTGCGTCGAGGACGCGGACCGCGTGGCCGCGGGCGCCAAGGCCGCGGGCGCCCTGCTCGTTAGCGTGTTCGATCCGATCTCGCTGGGGCTCCTCAAGCGCCCTGGCGACTACGGCGCCAACATCGCGGTCGCCGAGGGGCACACGCTCGGCACCCCGATGTCGTACGGCGGACCCTATCTGGGGATCATGGCGTGCGACCAGGCGCTGGTGCGCCGCATGCCGGGTCGGATCGTCGGCGAGACGACCGACCGCCGCGGCAAGAAATGCTTCGTCCTCACCCTGCAAACCCGCGAACAACACATCCGACGCGACAAGGCCACGAGCAACGTCTGTTCGAACCAAGCCCTGTTCGCCGTCCGCGCGGCGGTGTACCTCTCGTACATGGGCCCGCAGGGCCTGCGCGAGACGGCCGAGCTGTGCCTCCACAAATCGCGTTACCTCGCCGAGCGGCTTTGCGAGAACGACCGGTTCTCGCTGGCATTCGAGGCGCCGACGTTCAAGGAGTTCGTCATTCGCGACGCCGAGAACAACGTAGCGGGCCTTCTTCAGCACGCCCGCGAGCAAGGAATCCTCGCCGGCTTGCCGCTGGGCCGGTGGTACCCGGAGTTGGACGATTGCTTGCTCGTGGCCGTGACTGAGAAGCGGACGAAGGCAGAGATGGACCAATTGGCATCTGCAATCTCCTCCACAACAGTGGGCGCAGCTGCGGCCTCAATGTGAAGGATGTGATCCAATTCGCTACTTAGCGCGAGGACGCGATGTGCTTCTTGTTGTATGCGGGATCAAGCATCGCATTGCCGCATATCCCCTGGAATGAGGAAATGCGAAGCGTCCACACAGCACACCTGACCGATCACGACAAGGCGGTTACGAACCAGTTTTCATTGCCTTTTGTCACTTACGTTGGCTCTGATCTGCAATGCGGCTGTGGTTTTCGCAACGCCGAATTTGCGAATGGCAATCTGACCGCCTATGAGTTCTACGGCAAAGTTCCCGACGAAGACATCGCAAAACAACTGAACCACGACAAACTTCACGCACTCTTGAGCCGTTTACCAACCAATGCCGACTTGGAACTGTTCGGTTGCTGGGATGGCGACTTTGCTCAACCCGCCGAGAAGTCAGAGAAACTTCCCCTTTCCGAGATACTGGATCAGACGTTTTATTTTCGCGATCGCTATCTCTACAGAGTCACGCTTAACCCCTGAATACATAAGCGACTGGAACAACAGAATCCACTCTCCATGCCTCCGTGGTGAAGTAATCCCTCCCCATGCGTAACACCCGCGACGCCCAACTGTTGTTCGATCTCTCCAAGCCCGGCCGCCGCGCGGGCCGGCTGCCGGCTTGCGACGTGCCGGTTAAGCCGCCCGCGGAGTTGTTGCCGGCCGGCGCCCTCGCGACCGCGCCGCCCGCGCTCCCCGAGGTGACCGAGCCGCAGATCGTGCGGCACTTCGTCAATCTCTCGACCTTGAACATGTCCGTCGACACCCACTTCTACCCGCTGGGGAGTTGTACGATGAAGTACAACCCCAAGCGCAACGAACGGGCCGCGGCGATGCCGGGGTTCGCCGACCTCCATCCGCTCTCCCCCGACGAGGCGGTCCAGGGGATGCTCCACGTGCTGTACCAGATGCAGCAGTATCTGTCGGAGATCTCGGGCCTGCCGGCGTGCTCGCTCCAACCGGCGGCCGGGGCGCACGGGGAATACGCGGCCCTGTTGGTGGCGGCCGCCTACTTCCGCGATCGCGGGGAACTTGAGCAGCGCCGCCGGGTGCTTGTGCCCGACAACGCCCACGGCACGAACCCCGCGAGCGCCGTCATGGCGGGCTTCGACACGGTGGCCGTGAAGACCCTCCCCAACGGCGGGGTCGATATGGACGACTTCCGCGCGAAGCTCGACGACCGCTGCGCGGTCCTGATGATCACCAACCCCAACACGGTCGGCATCTTCGAACCGAACATGCGCACGATCGCCGACGAGGTCCACGCGGTCGGCGGGCTGGTCTACCTCGACGGGGCCAACATGAACGCGATCCTGGGGATCGCCCGCCCGGGCGACTTCGGCGCCGACATGCAGCACTACAATCCCCACAAGACCTTCAGCGGCCCTCACGGCGGCGGCGGCCCCGGCGCCGGTCCCATCTGCGTCACCGAGGCGCTGGCCCCCTACCTGCCGACGCCGATCGTGCGTCGTCGCGGCGTAAGCCGCGACGCGGCGAGCGGAGCGCGCGGCAATTCGCACGAGTACTGCCTCGACCACGACGCCCCAAAATCCATCGGGCGCGTGCGCTCCTTCTTCGGCAACGTCGGAGTCCTCTTGCGGGCGTACTGCTACATCCGCACGCACGGCCCCGACGGATTGAAACGAGTCAGCGAGAACGCAGTCCTCAACGCGAACTACCTCTTGGCGCGCGTAAAACACATCCTCCCCGTGCCGCAAGGAGACCGCTGCATGCACGAGTTCGTCGCGAGCGGATCGAAGCTGAAGAAGGAAAAGGGGGTCGCCGCGATGGACGTCGCCAAGCGGCTGCTCGATTACGGATATCATGCCCCAACGGTCTACTTTCCGCTGACGGTGCCCGAGGCGATCATGGTCGAGCCGACCGAGACCGAAAGCAAGGAGACGCTCGACGCGTTCGCGCAAGCTTTGTTCCGAATCACCGAGGAGAGTCCCGAACTGCTCCACGAAGCCCCCCACAGCACGGCCGTCAGCCGTCCCGACGAAGTCCAAGCCGCCCGCTCGCCGTGTTTGTGCGCGCCGTGGACCGAAACTGCCGCCGATTGAATCTCACGCCGAGGCGCGGAGATCGCAGAGCCTCGCAGCGGGACGAGACGCGCTCGACGCACGCCAGCATTGCCTTTGCGCCCTCCGCTCCTCTGCGTGAGACCTGTTCCGAACCGAAGTGCCGTTGATGTCTTCCTGCCTGCTGCTCGTCGATCCGCCTCAGTCGGGCGTTTGGAACATGGCGGTCGACGAGGCGCTGTTGGCCGCGGCCGACGAGCGGGGAGAGGCGGCGATTCGGATCTACCGGTGGAGCGAGCCGACGTTGTCGCTGGGCTATTTCCAGCGAGCCGCGGATCGCGCCGCCCACGCCCCGAGTCGCGATTGCCCGATCGTTCGTCGGCACAGCGGCGGGGGGGCGCTCGTTCACGACCGGGAGTTGACGTACGCGATCGCCTTGCCTGCGACGCACCCCCAGGCGCGGCGGCCTCCCGATCTCTATCGAATCGCCCACGCTGCGCTCATCGAGGCGCTGGCCGAGCAATGCGCCGCCGTGCAAACGTTCGCCTGCGGCGAACTGGGATGCGCCAACGACGGCAGCTGTTCAGCGGACGGCCAACAGCATGGCGACGATGATCAGTTCTTGTGCTTTGCGCGGCGCCACCCGATCGATCTGGTGGCTGCAAACTCGCTCGACGACCCCGCGCCAAAACTGGTCGGCAGCGCTCAACGGCGGCGTCGCGGCGCGCTCTTGCAGCACGGTTCGCTCTTGCTTGCTCGCTCGACCGCGGCGCCGGAACTGCCCGGCATTCGCGAAGCGTGCGGCGTCGACGTCGACGAGGAGCGACTGATCGCCGCATGTTTGAAACAATGGACTGCGGCCTTGCAACTCGACGGCCGCAGCGGCGAGCTCTCTACGGCAGTCCGCACCGCTGTCAGCGGGAGCGCCAGCGTGAGATACGGCTCGGCAAGTTGGACTCTGCGCCGCTAGATGCGCGCGGAAACGGCGCACGCCTCGCACTTCCCTGCGTCGGGGATGGCCAAACGCAGCTCGATCGTGCTGATCTTCCGTTGACAAATCTCGTTTTTGCGTTGCCTTGGCTCTGCAGCGAATGAGCCTGGAGCCTCAGGGCGAAATCGACCGATGACGCGAGTAGAGGGCCGATTCTCCCCTCGCCAGCAACCCCTCTACAGAGGGGTATGCCAGTGGGGGTCGGTCGTTAGAATTCCTGCGGAACTGAGAACGACTTTTCGCTATCCACCTGCCGCGCTGGTTGTTATGCTCGCACTGGAGTCTGTGGGGGACTCCGGGGCAGCTTTTCGCCAGGATCAGAACGCATCAGCTTGCGTTCGCGGCTGCGCTTAGCCGGAACGGCGTTTGCAGTCCGTTGCGGCGATGCCGTGCGCATTGGCGCGTTGCG
This sequence comes from Pirellulales bacterium, assembly GCA_019636345.1. NCBI lineage: Bacteria > Pseudomonadati > Planctomycetota > Planctomycetia > Pirellulales > Pirellulales bacterium. The sequence continues at coordinate 218,761 of JAHBXQ010000005.1, forward strand.
ATCGCGCTTGCCCGGTGAATGGGATCCAGACGAACGGACAAGACGATGGACGTCATTCTGAAAGTCCTCGAAGGCGCCAAGAACGGCGCCAAGGTCGCGGTCAAGAAGGCCGAATTCACGATCGGCCGCAGCCAGGAATGTACGCTCTGCGCCGGCTCGAGCGCCGTCAGTCGCCAACACTGCGTCATCCTCCGCAGCGAGAACCGCGTGGCGGTCAAGGATCTCGGCAGCCGCAACGGCACGCTTGTCAACGGCGTGAAGGCCGAGGGCGAGGTTGAACTCAAGAGCGGCGACGAACTGATCGTCGGCCCGCTGAAGTTCCTCGTGATGATTACCTCGGGAATCGCCAACGAGAAGAAGCCGCAGGTCAAGTCCGTCGCCGAGGCGGTCGAGCGCGTGGCGACCAGCAACTCGGGCAACCTCGACGTCGACGACATCTCGGGCTGGTTGCTCGGCCCCGCGAGCCCGGCCGGCGCCGAAACGCAGACCATGCTGATGGACGACACGAACGCGGGAAAGCTTCAGTCCGCCGTGGCCGAGGCCCTCGCCAACGACTCCGACGAGTCCGACGTCGCGGAAGAGGCCGAGGCGGAACCGGATGAGGGCGCGGAGGACGGCAAGAAGAAGAAAAAGGAGGCCGGCAAGCTTCCCAAGTTCTCGTCGCAGCCGCAGACCAAAGACAGCCGCGAAGCCGCGATGGAAGCCCTGCGGAACTGGAATCGGCGCCGGTAAGCCGCCGCGCCTCGATCGGCCCCTCCGCCCGGCGGATCGCCTCCGCCGCGTTTCGCTCACCGACTCTCCGGCGGTCGCCATGGACTTCGAGAGCAAACAGCCCAAACCTCGAACAGTCAAAGACGCGGCGTTGTTGGGCTTGGCGTTCGACGCCGACGACGGCCAGAAACGGATCACCCGCGGCAAGAACTTTCTCCTCGCGGGCGGCTCGTCCGAAACCCACGGCCGGATGCAGGAAACGGCCGTCAAACTCAACGAGCGGCTCGACCAAACGGGACGCCGGCTGGCCGACGTCTCTCCCGCCGAGCTGCGCGACATGATCGAAGACGTACGGCCTCGCTGAACGAGGCTCCCCCCGACGTCGACTGCAAGACAAACAGCCCGGAACGTCGAGCGACGTTCCGGGCTGTCGTTGTCTTCATCGTCGGCGGCGATGGTCGCAAGCGACGCTCAGTCGTCGAGCCCGGCGGCGGCGAATTCGTCCTCGATCTCGTCCTGGGCAAAGTCGGCGGGGTCGGCGTCGCGACCCAACAGCGTCAGCTCGGCTTGCGTGAGTTGCAGGTAGCCAAGTGCGCGAATCACTTCGAGCACTTCGCTGCACGTGGGGAACATCCGACCGCTGGTCCGCTTGTACTGGTCCATGGCGTTCATGAACTCGACCTCCGCCTCCGAGTAATCGCGCTCGCAGGTGGTCGGGTCGATCTGCCGGCGACGCTGGACCTTCTTGCGGCGTTCGAGTTGCGGGGCGCTCTTGGGCGCGTCGGCCCCCTCGTCCCCTCGGCGAGGCTTGCGACGACGGTCAAGCGTCACTTCCTCGTCGCCCGCCGACTTGGCTGTCCGCGCCGAGCGGGGCGCCGCGGCGCGCTTCTTCGGGGACGCAACCTGTTTCACGGCCGAGCCCTTGCGGCCGGCCGAGGCGGTCTTGGCGGGGACGTTGGCGCTCTTCACGGCAGAGGTCTTCTTGGCGGCCACTGGCAAGGTCTCCGTGGGGGGCCCGGCGGTCGGGCAATTGCGGGGGGGAGGCGGTCGCGGCGGGGCGAAGCTGGAAAGCTTCCGGCGACGCTAGCAGTCATCGGAAGTCTGCGCTGCGAAAATGCACTGACCAGGAAAGAAACCCGATTTGCGGGATATTTCCCGTCAGTACGGATTATCCGGATCGCAGAAACCTGCCGGCCATGCGGTTGCCTGGGCGCCAATCGTGACCTAAGGGGCGATCGTGCGGGCCGCAGTCCCCTTCCAAGCCGACGACCTCCGGCCGCTGCGGGCTGTTCTGCGGGTGCAGGGGGCGTGCGTCTCCGACTCGATTGCGGCGGCAGACTCGCCTTGCGACGGGGCGTGAGAACCGGTACGGTCCCCACGCGCGATACGGCGATCCCGGCCGCACGTACGCCCCGCTGTTCCGTGGCGCCGCTTCCTATGCCGAACTCTCTTGGATCTCCGCCTCTCGCCGCTGTTCGCCGCTGCGCGACAGCGCTGGTCGTTTGCTTAACGATCGTAGCGACGGGCTGCACGCAGATGACCTCGACCGCGCTGAACGCCGAGGGGGTCCGGTTGTATCAGCGGGGGGACTACGTGCAGAGCGTCGACAAATTCCAGAAGGCGATCGCCGCCAACCCTCGCGAGGGGACCAGCTACTACAATCTCGCCGCGGCCATGCACAAGAGCGGCAAGACTTACAACCGGCCCCAGGACCTGCAGCAGGCCGAGCGGCTCTACAACCAGTGCCTTGATTACGACGGCAATCACGCCGACTGCTACCGCGGACTGGCCGTGCTGCTGACCGAGACCGGCCGGCAGGACGCGGCGTTCCGGTTGCTCGACGGCTGGGCGGCGCGTAGCCCGCAGAACCCCGAGTCGCGGATTGAGTTGGCCCGACTGCTCGAAGAGTCGCAGAACTACCCGCTGGCCACGACGCGCCTGGTCGAGGCGTTGTCGATCGATCCCAACAACGCTCGGGCGCTGACGGCCCTGGGTCGCCTGCGCGAGATGGCCGGCGACAAGACGCAGGCCTTGGCGAACTATCAGCGGTCGCTCGCGGCGAACCGGTTCCAACCCGAGGTCGCGGCCCGGGTGGCCGCTCTGCAAGCCGCCGGCGCCGGCAACGCCCCCATGTTCGCCGCCCCGCAACAACCGACGCGAACCGTCGACCGCTGGAACGACGCGGTCCGGTATTAGCGATTTGACGCTGGCTAAATGTCGGGTTGGGGAACGGGGGCCTCAGGCCGAGCGAGTTGTTCGAGCAAATCGCAGGCGGCGATGCGCGATGCGACGCCGTTGCAGCAGCCGGCCAAGTCGCGGCAGCGGGATCGCACAGCTTCAGACGAAATCAACGGCCCGAGCGCCGCGGCCAGTCGACGGGCCGAGATCCTTTTGCTCGGCACAATCGCGGCCACGCCGAGTCGCTCCAAGCGCCGGCCGTTGTCGAGTTGGTCGAATCCCAAGGGCGTGACCACCTGCGGGATCCCCGCGGCCAGACTTTGGCCGCACGTGCCGATGCCGCCGTGGTGAACAATCGCCGCCGCCCGCGGCAACAGCCGGCTGAACGGCACGAAGCCGAACCGCTCGACCCCCGCGGGAAGGGACGGCGGCAATTGCTCGGCGTACTTCGTCACGAGCATGCCGCGTCGATCAAGCAACCGACACGCCTGGGCCGCGGCGGCGAAGAACTCCTTCGCCTGCGCGTTGGCCGAACCGGGGGCGAATACGATCGGCGGTTCGCCCGCAGAGAGAAAGGTCTCCACCTCCTCCGACATGCTGGCGTCGGTCGCCGCGTCGTACAGCGGGAAGCCGACCTGCCGCACCTGCGGCGACCAGTCGCCCGGATCGGACGAGAACCATTCGGGGAAGAGCGCCACGATCCGCGTCGGGGAACTCGCCCACGAGGTGAAGACCCGCTTCACCGGCGACAAGCCGAGCTCGCTCCGCAAGGCGTTCAGCGGCGGGCCGATGAAGCGATCGATCACCAATCGGTCGACCGCCCAGTACAACCCCCGCCGCGCCCACCGCGGCAGGGCCCAAGCCGGCGGCGATCCGATGAACGCCGGCAAGTCCTCGACGCTGCACAGCGCGATCGGGGCAAAATGGACGGTGGCCAGCGGATTGCCGAACCGCTCCTGCAGCAGTCGACTGGCGAAATCGATGCCGTGCGCCGCGTGGATCGTCTCGCCGGGGATGCTGTGCGCGGCCAGCGTGCGGTACAAGGCGGAGAGGGTCTTGGCCGTGTAGCCGTAGACCACGTGAAATCCGCGCGTGGGATGCCACAGCCGGGGATCGTTCACCAAGCCGAGATAGTCGTCGACGGTCCCCAGCTCGATGAGCTCGGCCCCCGTTGCCGCGACAACCTCGCGAAAGTAAGGGCTCGCGGCCAGTTGCACGCGGTGACCGCGCTCGACGAGGGTCGCGGCAAGCCCCGCCATCGGCAGGACGTCCCCGTAGCTTCCCAATCCGGTCAAGATGAAGTGCATGGGCGTCAGATTCAGGGTCAGCGGCTGGATCTCGGAGCCGGCGACGACTCCCGAAACGGATGGAGTCGCTGGAAAATCCTCGCATTGCCCGCTAGATACGGCAAGGTGCGAAGCACTCAGAACCGGACCGCACTGCTGCTCCGCCCTCCGTCGGCGATCGCCGCTCCGCCGCGATGAAACGCCTGCAACCAGCCTTGGCGAAACAGCACGCCGTTGATCGGCGCGGGCCGGGGGACCACAATGGCGTCAATGCACGAGGCCCCCGACGGGTCGTGCGTTCCCGTCCGCAGTCGCTCCTTCTGGCCGCATATGTCCGCTTCGCACGACGATGACGACGATCTCGAACTCGAGCCGATCGATCCGGAGATCCTCGAGCACGAGCGGCGGCGTGCGCAGCAGAAATCGGACGACGCCCTGGCCCGCGTCGATTTCGAGGACGTCTTTCACGAAAAGGAGAGCGAGCCGCTCGTCGACGTCGAACAGCTCAAGCAGTTCCGCTTTACGATCAAGCATCTGCTCCTGGCGACCGCGGTGCTGGCGATCGTGCTGACGCTGTTTCAGGTGACGGAGCATTTCTGTTCGGCCGTAGCGATCCTATTCACCGCGACGCTCGCCGGGGGCTGGGCCTACGTCTTCCGCCGCGAACGGGCGCTCAAGGCCGAGAAAGAGCGACTGCGGGCCGAGTTCGAGGCAGGTCGCCGGTTGACGACCCCGGCCCCGCCCCCGCCGGACGCGCCGCCGGAAAGTCCGGCCTTCGAGTTCCGCTTCGCCTTCTCCGCCAAGCAGATGCTCATCGCCCTGACTGTGGCCGCGGTGATGATGGGGGTATTGTCGCTGGCGGCCAGCAAGGGAACGGTCGCGATGATCCTCGGAATGATCGCGATCTTGGGACTGGTGGCGAGCGCCGTCGGGTTCGAACCGCCGGCGATCTTCGTCCTGGGATGGTGGCTGCTGTTGGTCTGTTATCTGATCCTGGGACTGTGGCTCGCGATCCGCGGCGACGGCACGGCCTGTCGCGAGCAGGCGCCCCCGCCGCTGGCCGTCGTGTGCGGGCCGGGCGATTGTCCGCCGCACGAATCCACTTCGTCCGCTCCCGATCGACTCCCCGCTGCGAGCGAACCATGGGCGTGAAAACCAAATCGCCGGCGCCGAGCGTCGTCCGCATGCCGCACGTCTGCACGGGGTGCGGACTGCTGTGCGACGACGTGGTGCTGGAGTTGCAAAGCGGCGCCATTGCCGCGATCTTGCCTCCCTGCCCGGTGGCCGAGGACGCCTTGCGACCCCGCGGGGCGCCTCCCCTGGCCGCCTGCACTATCGACGGCGCCCCGGCGTCCTACGACGACGCCGTCGCCGCAGCGGCCGAGACGCTGCAGTCGGCCCGGTTGCCGCTGGTGACGGGGCTCCACCGAGCCACCATCGAGGCGATCCGCGCCGCGATCGAGATCGCCGATCGGGTGCGCGGCTCGATCGACCCCGTCGATCCGACCGGCTCCAGTTACGACGCAACCGCAGCCCAAACCGTCGGCGTCGTCACGGCCACGATCGGCGAAGTCGCCCAACGTTCTGACGCGATCGTCTGGTGGTTCGCCGACCCCGACGCGACCCACCCTCGACTCCGCGAACGGCTGTCGCGTCCGGGAGAGCGACACTGGCTCGCCGTCGGCGCCGCGGGGAATCTGCCCGGTTCGACCCCGCTGGAGCAGATCCCTGCGGAGAGCGCGTTCGACGCGGCGGTCGTGTTGCGGGCCCTCGTGGTCGGCGCCCCGCTCGACGCCGAGCGGGCTGCCGCCGTCACTGGAGTCGACGCGGCGGCGTGGCAAGCGCTGGCCGACCAGTTGTCTGCGGCGCGCTACGCGGCGCTGGCGTACGACGACCGTACGCTCTCGCCCCCGGCAGCGACGGCCCTGGCCGAACTGGTCGTCGCGCTCCACGGCCGCACGCGATGCGTCGCGTTGCCGCTGGGCCGACCTGCCAACGCGGTCGGAGCGGTGCAGACGCTGTTGTGGCAAACTGGCTTTCCCGGGGCCGTGAGCTTCGCCGCCGGGTATCCCGAATATCGTCCTGGCGAGGGAACGACAGCGGCTTTGTTGACCTCCGGCGAGGTCGACGCGGCGCTCGTCGTCGGCGCCGATCTGCTGGGACCGCAAAACGAACTGCCGACCGCCGCCACCGATGCGCTGAGGCGAACGCCGCTGGTCGCGCTCGACGACGCGGCCAGCGAAACGATGCAGGCGGCCCGCGTCGCCTTCGCCGTTCCGCAGTTCGAGACGAGCGCCGCGGGGACCGTGTTCCGCACCGACGGCATCCCGCTGCCGCTCGAGGCCGCGATCCCCTCGTCCCTCCCCTCCGCAGCCCACGTGCTGCGCGACATCGCCGAACGCCTGCCGCGGTGAGAGCCAAGTTCGCGACGCACGGTCGCTCATCCGCCGCCGGTCTGAGAGTTCTGCACATGCTCGATCCACGCCGCGACGCTGCGTTCGAGCACGTCCAGCGGGACCGATCCGCCGGCGAGGACCGCGTCGTGGAAACCTCGGACGTCAAACCGCTCGCCCAACTCCGCCTCGGCCTGGGCGCGGAGCGAGCTGATTTTCATCTGTCCCACCTTGTACGCGAGCGCCTGCCCCGGCCAGCCGATATATCGGTCGATCTCCGCCTCGATGTTGTGAAGCGACTCGGCGGAGTTCTGCTTCATGAACTCGATCGCCTGAGCGCGGGTCCAACCCAAGTCATGCATCCCCGTGTCGACGACCAGCCGGCACGCCCGCCACATCTCCATCGACAGCCGGCCGAAGTCGCTCCGCGGGTCCTCGTACATGCCGACCTCCAATCCCAATCGCTCGGCGTACAGCGCCCAGCCCTCGATGAACGCCGTGAAGTTGGCGTAGCGCCGAAATTCGGGCAGGTCCTCCATCTCCTGCTGCAGGGCGATCTGCAGGTGGTGCCCCGGCACCGCCTCATGCAGGGCGAGCGACTCGAGCGCGTACAACGGACGCGACTTGAGGTTGTAGGTGTTCAGGTAGAACGTCCCCGACTTGGTCCCGTCCCCGGTGGGCCGCATGTAGTACGCGCTGGTGGTCCGCGGCGCGATGTACGCGGGAATCGGCTTCAGCCCGTACGGCATCCGCGGCAGCTTGCCGAACAAGGCGGGCAGCTCGCCGTCGATTCGCTTGAGGATCGTCGCCGCCTCCTTGAGCAGCTCCTCGGGGGTCTCGGCGTAGTAGCGGGGTTCGTTCCGCAGGTGGTCGATGAACGCCGCTAAGTCGCCGTCGAACTCGACCTTGGCGACAATCGCGGTCATCTCGCCTCGCAAACGCTCAACCTCAGCCAGGCCCAGGCGGTGGACCTCCTCGGGGGTCACGTCCAGCGTGGTGAACATCCGCACGCGGTGGCGATAGAACTCCCGTCCCCGGGGCAAAGCCGAGGCGCCAATCGTACCCCGCGCCGCCGGCACGTACTCGTCGCGCATGAAGTCGCGAAACAAGCGATATCCCGGCACGATCCCCTCGGCGATCGCCGCGCGGGCCGCGGTGCGCAGTCGCTCGTGCTCGCTCGCCGGGACGGTCGGAGGAATCGCGACCAGGGGTTCGTAGAAGACGCTCTTGGCGGGGTCGTCGACGACGTGCGTTTCGACCGCTTCCTCCCACCCCTTGAGAATCACCGCCGGCAACGTCCGCTCGGCCGCGACGCCGGCCCGCATCAGCTCGACATGCCCGGCGGCAAACTCCGGAAACGCCCGGAGCCGAGCGACGTAGTTCTCGAAGTCCCGTGTCGTCGTCAGGGGGATCTGCGTGCGGACGTCGGGGAACTCGATGTGAAATCCCGAGCGATTGGTGATCGGGGTCAGGTGGCTCTGGAACTCGTACTCGGCGAGCCCTTCGCGAAGCTGTCGAGCGAGGACGTCGTAGTTCGTTTGCTCGGCCGGCGGCAAGTCGGTTCGCACGATCGCAGTCAATCGCTGCTGGAACTTCACGTCGGCCGCGCGCCGCCGCGCCGCCGCCGCCAGCGAGACCTCCGGCAGTTTGTCGTCGGCGCGGCGATCGCCGACCGACGTGGCAAAGAGCGGATCCTCGACGAGGCCGAACTCCCACATGTCGTCGAGCAACTTGCGAAACTCCGAAACCGCGTCGCCGCAAGCCGCCTCGCCGCCGCAAACGACGACCAGCGCGAGCACAACACTGCCGAATCGACGAATCATCGCAAGACCTTTCATCGTGACCTCGGGGCATTGACGCCCGCGGCTCTCCAGCCGCGGTCAGCCCCGGTTCCTCGGGCAAGGGTTCTCATCGCAGGGGTTTCTTGTGCATCAGCCGACGCAGCATCGCGATCTGTCCCGCGTGCACCCCCTCGTGGTGCGAAGCGTATTCGAGCGAGCCGAGCTTCGTCTGGAACACGGGGTGCGGCGGGTCGACCGTCTCGGCCAGACTCGATTCGGCATACGTCGGCGCCTCGGCCAGCACGCGTTGGTAGACGCCGTCGAACGTTCGGCGAATCTCGTCCAGCGACGGATTCGCCGTCGGGTCGAGTTGCGGCTGGCTTCCCAGCCCGAACTGGGCGACGTAAGCCGCCGGAAACCACGCCTCGTCCTCGGGCAAGACGCCGCGGATGCGGCGAAAGCACAGTGAATACTGCGACGCCGCAATGTGCATCACCTGCCACGCGACGTGGGTCGGGTACTGCGGGGGCGACCAAAACCACTCCGCGGGCGTCAGATCGGCCAGAAACTGCTCGGTCACTCGCCGTGCCAGCACGAGCCGCTCCAACGCAATGCTCAAACGCACCGCAACAATCGAACCGCCGTCCGCCGGCGGACAAGGGGCGTCGCCCCCCTGTTGCGAACCACGCTCTTCCAGTGACATGTTCGTTCCCCCTCCTCCAATTCCCTCGTGGCGAGAATCCAGCCTTCGCGATAGCATAGCGGCGGCCCCGTGGGTTGTCAGTCGCCCGCAAGCCGCAGACGGGCGATTGCTCCGCACGCACTCCGAGTCGCTCCTTCGCGACGAAGTCGCGGCCAGCGCGGAGCATGGAGGAATCCGGATCACGGACTGTCAACCGTTGCGACTCGGCCCTCCCCCCTGAGACAACCGCTTTCCCAGCTCTCTGCGTCCTCCGCATAGTCAGCGGTGAATTCCGTTCAACCAATCCAGCTATTCGCCCCGCGCTTGTTCGCATGACGTACGCCTTGATCGCCGGCGGAACCGTTTACGACCCGGCTCACGGCGTCGACGGCGAGGTGCGCGACCTGTGGATCGCCGACGGCAAGATCGTCGCTCCCCCCGACGACCCCGCAGTTCGCCCCAGCCGCACGATCGATGCGGCGGGATTGGCGGTCATGCCGGGGGGGATCGACATGCACTGCCACATTGTCGGTCCTGCGGTGAACGCAGCGCGGCTCATGTCTCCCGAGGCCCGCCGCCCGCCGCATGCCGAGCCGCGCCGCCCGGGCTTGCGCAGCGGCACGCGGGGGCTCGTCCCCAGCGCCCAGGCAACCGGCTACTTGTACGCGGGGCTCGGCTACACGACCGCCTTCGACGCGGCGATCGCCCCGCTTGCCGCCCGGCACGCCCACTGCGAATTCGCCGACGTCCCTTGTCTCGACAAGGGGCTGTACGTGCTGGCGGGCAACAATCGCTACGCCCTGGAATGCATCGAGCGCGGCGAGCGCGAGCGACTGCGCCACTTCCTCGCGTGGTTGATCAACCGCGCCGGCGCCTACGCCCCCAAACTGGTCAACCCTGGCGGGGTCGAGGCGTGGAAGCGCTCCCCCGACGCCGCCAAGACCGGGCTCGACGACCCGGCACCCGGGTTCTCGCTCACCCCACGCGACGTCATCCGCGAGATCGTCGCCGCCGCCAACGACCTCAACCTCCCCCACCCGGCGCACATCCACTGCAATCAACTCGGCATGCCGGGCAACTGGACGACGACGCTCGAGACGATGCGGGCCCTCGAAGGGCGCCGAGCCCACCTGACCCACATCCAGTTTCACAGCTACGGCGGCGGGGACGAGGAAGCGATGTCCAGTCGCGTCGCCGAGTTGGCCGCGCACGTCAACAGCCATTCAGAACTGACTGTCGACGTCGGCCAAGTCCTGTTCGGCGACGCCATGGCCCTTACGGCCGACGGCGGGGCGGGGTATTTCCTCCACCGCCTGTACGGCGATCGCTGGACCAACGTCGACGTCGAGTGCGAAGCGGGCTGCGGCGTCACCCCCATCAAGTACCGCCGCAAGAGCGTCGTGCACGCCCTGCAATGGGCCATCGGCCTGGAGTGGTACTTGCTGGTCGACGATCCCTGGCAGGTGATGATGAGCACCGACCATCCCAACGGCGGATCCTTTCTGGCGTACCCGCAGATCGTTGCGCTGCTGATGGACCGGCAATTGCGGCGCGACGCGCTGGCGAGCCTCCCTCCTGCCGTGCGGAATCGCTCGACGCTCGCCGATCTCGACCGCGAGTACACGCTGGGCGAGATCGCCACGATCACCCGCGCCGCCCCGGCCCGGGCGCTCGGACTCGCGCAGAAGGGCCATCTGGGCGTCGGCGCCGACGCCGACGTGACGATCTACACCCCGGGCGCCGACCGCCAGGCAATGTTCGAACTGCCGCGGCTGGTGATCAAAGCGGGCGAGATCGTCGTCGAACAGGGTGAAGTGCGAAGCGCCCCCACCGGCGATGCACTGTTGATTCGCCCCCCCTACGACGAAGCCGTCGAACCCGCGATCGCCAAGTGGTTCGAGAAGAACTACTCGCTGCAGGTGCAGAACTACGGCGTCGGCAATCTTCTCGATTCGCCGCAATGAGAAAACGGCCGCCGAACTGGCCGTTCGGCGGCCGCAATCATTGTCGTCGTCGAGTTCTGTTCACCGACGACCTACAACCCCTCCGCCAGCGACTTTGTCGCGCGGACGGCGTTCATCCCCGGAATCGGGGCGAGGGTCGGCTCCGGGCAGGTGCTGTCGTGCACCAGCACTTTCGATTCGCCGACGAAATACGTGTGGAACTCGTCCACGATCAGGTTGTACGCCTCTTCGCCGTCGAGCAACGTCGCTTTTGTCAGGCCGACGGCGCCGCCGGTCGAATGCAATGCGAGCCCCGACTTGAGAAAGCGAGCCATGCACCAACCTTCGCCGTTCACCCAGAACCGGTGGCCGCGGGTGGCGTAAATTTGCTCGCCGCCCGACAGATTCAGTTCCATGAACTTCGTCGGCGGGCGGACGGTCGTGTCTAGTATCGGCCGATATCCCAGTTCGCCGGTCAGCGGGTTTTGCGACAGCACCATGTCCCCGGGGCCGAGCAATTCGATCCGCTGGGGTCCTTGCTCCGTCCAGACGGGCGTCCCGACGGCAAAACACTCGTATACGCGAGGCCGCGGACGAGCGCGCGTACGCGGACTCGAATTCGGAGCGCTTCTGCGAGTCGCAGGCCGTTCCGTCGGCTCCACCGTCGCCGGCTCCAGAGTATAGACGTACTGATAGTCGACGCTGCGATTGGCCGTCTCCTCGACAGGCTTCTCCTCGGGATAGTAGATGTCATTGAAGCCAGCCCACCGTTCGCGCCACGCGACCGGGTCGTCCCCCAGATCTTCGCCGGTGATTTCCACGAGCGCGGCAATGATTCGCGCGTTGGCCTCTTCCCGTTGGGCGTTGGTCGCGGCGACCTGTCTCTCAGCGACCGCCGCTAGCGTCCTGGCCCTCCGAATCTGCATGTTGACCGTGTTGGAGTACTGACGCATCGCTTGGCCGTTCGCCTCGCCTTGCAGCACCGTGACCGCCTCGAACGAGTCGACATGCTTGCGATCGTTGTCGACGCCGCTTTCGCGGTACGAAGCCATGTAGGACACGTCGCCTAGCGGGCTGACCGTCAGGTCGATGTCCGCCTCGATCAGCGACGTCAACGATCCCAATAGGAGCGGCATGTAGTCGGTCGGCCGCCGTTCCTTGAGCGCGGCCGCGGCGGCGCTTCTCACAGCCTCGTTGCCCGAGAACACGGCCGCCTCGGCAAGCAGGTAGGTCGCCTGAAACTGGGGCATGCTGCTCACGGAATCGAGCATCGCCAAGCACAACTCGTTCCAGTACGCGGCGCCTGCCTCGCGTCCCATCCGGCGTTCCAACCGCTTCTGGAACTGGGCCGTGTCGCGACTGGCTTCCAGCAGGGCGTCCAGAGCCCCCTCGTCGCGGATCTCACGAAACCGCTCGACCACGGCGGCGCGTCCTTCATTGTCGGCGGTCGCCGCTTCGTTGAGCCAAGTCTTGAACTTGCGTTGGTAGCGCTTCGTCGCAGCCGCTTGCTGCTGCTCGCGATCGAGCGCCGCCTTCACCTGCTCGTCCGTTCCCAGTCGCCCGCGGAACGGGCGGAGGCCCAACCGCACTTGAATCGCCTTGTCGTCGGGGACCTCGGCGAGCACTTGCTTCAGGTGGTAACGTTCCTGAGCCTTGAGGCCATTTTTTTGGCACCAGTCGGCCAGTTCGCGATGGTCCTCGACCGAATCGCCCCGCTGGCTGCGCAGTTGCCGGTACTGCTGCCGCGCCTCGTCGCCGGCGACCGCGGCGGCCACGTCTTCGGGCATCTGCCATTGGCCGTCGAACTCGACCAGACCGCTCTGCCACTTGGCCTCGGCCGCGGCGTCGGGCGCCTCGCAAGCCGCGCCCAACAGCGATTCGCGCTTGGCGTTGTCGCCGGCCAACTCCGCCGCGAGCGCGGCTTGAACTAGGTCCTGCGACGACATGCCGGGGACGTCGAGCCGACTCCCCGAGGAGTCAGCCCCGCGGGCCGCGGTCGTCGTCAGCGCCGCCAAGGAGACGAGCGAACACCACGCCGCGACGCGCACAAGCGCCGCCGGCCGCCAGACAAGGAGACGGTTCATCACAACACCTCTGTTCCAAAAAGGCCGTATTGAACAGTCGCCGCCGCACGAGCGCGAACCGCCCGTCGGCGCGCAACACTCCCCCTCCCCAATCGTGGTTGTAGCAGCAACCGCCGGCCAATTGCAACAAAACCGCCCCGTTTGGGGGGAAAACCGGGGGCGTGCAACCGATTTGCCGGCTTCCGAAAGACCGCGCCAGGCGATTTCCGAGACTTCCGGGCCAATCCCGTGGCAGGCAAGCCTGGAACGTCTGCCCTACAAGAAACGCTTCAGCACCTCGTCGGGCGCCGCGGCGTAGGCGCTGGGCTCCATCGAGCAACTCGCCCGCCCTTGGCTCAGGCTGCGCATGGCGCCCGAGTAGCCGAACAGCTCCGCCAGCGGGGCCTCGGCATGGAGCACCGTGGCCGTGCCGCGCGATTCCTGCTCGTGAATGATCGCGCGGCGCTTTTGCAGGTCGCCGATCAGGTCCCCCACGAACTCGTCGGGAGTCGACAGTTCGAGCTTCATGATCGGCTCCAACAGCACTGGCCCCGCCTTGCGCAACGCCGCGTCGAACGCCAGCGACGCGGCCGTGCGGAACGCGATCTCGGTGCTCTCATTCTCGTGGACCTCGCCCCCCGACACGGTCGCCTTGAGCCGCAGCAGCGGGAAACCCAGCGTGCCCCCGCCGCTCACCGCATTCTCCAACTCCTCCAGAACCACGGCCAAGTAGTGCTCGGGCAGGCCGTGGTCGGGTGCGACGCTCACGGTGGTCGAGCCCAACGCCGCAGCGAGCGGGCCGCTCGGCTGCCACGGTTCGACCTGCACGCGGACCTTGCCCGTGTGCTGCACGCCGTTAATCTGGCGATGGCACTCGCCGGTCGCTTCGGCAGGGCCGGCGATCGTTTCGCGGTAGCTGACCCGTGGATTGTGGACCTTGACGTTGAGCTTGAAATCGCGCTCAAGCCGGTGCTGAATCACCTCCAGATGCAGCTCGCCCATGCCGCTGATGAGCGTCTGGCCGGTCTCCTCGTTCTCGCTGGCCGCGAACGTGGGGTCCTGCTTGCGGAGCATGTCCAAGGCGTCTGCCAGTTTCTTCTTGTCGGCCGTGCTCTCGGGCTCGATCGCCATCGAGACGACCGTCTCGGGAAACTCGATCGACTCCAACAGAATCGGCGACCGAGTGTCGCACAACGTATCGCCCGTGATCGACTCGCGCAAGCCGATGGCGCCGACGATGTCCCCCGCGAGCGCCTCTTCGAGTTGCTCGTCCCGTTTACTGGCGTGGATGCGCCACAACTGGGCGACGTTTTCCTTCTGGTCCTTGCCCGGGTTCAGCACCCGGCTGTTGCCGTGCAGCTTGCCCGAGTAAATCCGCACCCAACACAGGTCGCCCGTCTTGTACGGCTGCACCTTGAATACGAGTCCGCAGAACGGCTCGTCAGGGTCGGGTTTGCGAATGATCCTGGGCAACTCGGTCGGCTCGGCCGCGTGTTTCTTCGATTTGTGGCGCCCCTCGGCCTTGCCGGCCGGATCGACCCCGACGACCGGCGGCACGTCAAGCGGGCTGGGCAGGTACGCCGCCACCGCGTCGAGCACCGGCTGCACCCCCATCCCATGCAGCGCCGAGCCGACCAGCACCGGCTGAATCCGCAAATGGATCGTCGCGTCGCGGACCGTCTTGTGGATGAGCGCCTCGGGAATCGGCTCCTCGGCCAGGGCCAGTTCCATCAACTGGTTGCTGTAGTCGTACAGCGACTCGAGCAACTTCTCGCGATACAGCGACGCCTCGACCGCCAAGTCCTCGGGGATCTCGGCGACGACGATCTTGTTCCCTTCCTTTCCCTCGGGGAAGGTGAGCAGCTTCATCCGCACTAGGTCGATGATGCCGCGGAAGGGCTCCTTCACGTGTGCAGGCCCCTGCCCCACCGGGATCTGCAAGGGCACGGGATTGGCGTGGAGCCGACTCTTGATCTCGGCCAACACCGACTCGAAGTCGGCGCCCTCGCGGTCGAGCTTGTTGATGAACGCCAGCCGCGGCACGCGATACTTGTCGGCCTGCCGCCAAACGGTCTCGCTCTGGGCCTCGACCCCCTCGCGGGCCGAAAACACGATCACCGCCCCGTCGAGCACCCGCAAGCTCCGCTCCACTTCGGCGGTGAAGTCGACGTGCCCCGGAGTGTCGATCAGGTTCACCTGCACGTCCTTCCAGGGAAATCGGACGCATGCGCTGTAGATCGTGATCCCGCGCTCCGCCTCCTCGACGTCGTCGTCGGTCGTAGTCGTCCCGCGATCAACCTCGCCGGCGCGATGCTTGGCGCCCGAGGCGAACAACATCCGCTCAGTCACGGTCGTCTTCCCGGCGTCGATGTGAGCGATGATGCCGAGGTTGCGGAGATGTGAGAGATTTGCCGACATCGCTTGTTCCGAGAATAAACCGCCAAGGACGCCAACAGCGCCACAGGAAGGGCCTGCTCCTTGCTGTCAATCGTTCTGCAGAGCGGGAGGACGTTTCCGCATCAGGCAGGCGCATGCCAGTCGCCCGCAATACTTCCTCTTGATCAGATCGTACCCGAATCCCTCGTGTCGATCTGCGTCTATCTGCAGTTCCTGATTTCCCATACTTGGCGTCCTTGGCGGTATTGGAACCTGCCGCACCGAGTGCGCACGAAAAAAAGCCAGGGGCCGGGGACTGCGGCGCTCGCGGCGCCGCGGTCCTCAGCCCCTGGCTTTGTTGAGCGGGCGTTACCAGCCGAAGTGGGCGAAGGCCTTGTTCGCGTCGGCCATGCGGTGGACGTTTTCGCGGCGGGCCATCGCGACCCCTTCGCGGTTGAACGCCGAGACCAATTCGTCAGCCAGCTTCTGGGCAGTCGGACGGCCCTTTTTCTCGCGGACCGCCATCAGGATCCAGCGGAACGACAGACTCTGCTGCCGGTTGCGATTGACCTGCATCGGGACCTGATACGCGGCGCCGCCGACCCGCTTCGAGCGGACTTCGATCGCCGGCTTCACGTTCTCGACCGCCTGGGTGAACACGTTGATCGGCTCCTCGTTGGGCAGCCGATCCTTGATGATGTTCAACGCCCCGTAGAACACCTCCTGGGCGGTGCTCTTCTTGCCGTCGTGCATCAGGCAGTTGATGAACTTGCTGGCGAGCAGCGATCCGTAAATCGGATCGGGCTTCAGGGTCTTGCGACTTGCAGTGATTCGGGCCATGTGGGGAGAGCTGTAAGCTGTTAGCTGAAGGCTCTAAGCAAGAGCGAGGGAAATTGGTTGAACGGAATATGTCGATTGAGCGAACGCTTGGAACCGTGTTGGCTTCCAAGCTCGCAGCTTGCAGCCGCCAGTCCCGACGTTACTTCTTCGCTCCGTACTTGCTGCGGCTCTGCTTCCGGCCGTTGACGCCCAGGGTGTCCAGGGCGCCGCGGACGACGTGGTACCGCACGCCGGGAAGGTCCCGCACGCGGCCGCCGCGGACCAGCACGATGCTGTGTTCCTGCAGGGTGTGCCCTTCGCCCGGGATGTACACGGTAACTTCCTTGCCGTTGGACAACCGCACGCGGGTGATCTTCCGCAGAGCCGAGTTCGGCTTCTTGGGGGTCATCGTGCGGACCTGCAAGCACACGCCGCGCTTGAACGGGCAGCGGTCGAGCACCGGCGACTTGCTGAACTTCCGCTTCGCGCGGCGGTTCTTGCGAATGAGCTGATTGACGGTAGGCATGGGCCGAGCCTGGCGAAACCGGGAGCAAGTGAGTCCTATCCTTCCCGGCGAACCGCCGAGAATCCACCAATTTACCGGACCCCCGCGGAGGGTCAAGGGAGGCCCGAAGCGATTCCCCAGGGCTTTATCAGCCCGAGTCCGTTGGGCTGGGGCAGAGCACTAGGAACGGCAATGCCCCCCAATCGGCGCCGGAGGGAGGTTTCACCGCTGTCGGGGGTCTTGTCTCGCCAAGCCGCGAATCTGCCGGCGCCGAGCAGGAACGCCGTTAATGGGCACTGCCCCTCACGGTTTTCATGACTCAGCCGGCCGGCTGTCGACGCATCTACTGACCGAGGAACATGTTAGGAACTTCCTCCGGCAGCTTCTGCGCGTCCGATGCGATTGTCTCGGAACGCCCATTCCTGAATCGCCGTACTGTCGAGGCCACGGTTTGGCCTCTCCGGCGATGTTCGCAATTGATCAACTTCACCTTCCCTAGAACCACAGGTCTTGCGATGAAACGCTCTCTAAGTTTGCTTCTGTTCGCTGCTGTTGCTCCCGGCTGGCAGTTCGCCCTGGCCGCTCCTTGTTCGTCCTCGGGCCAAACGACCACCGCCCATCACGTGGCAACGGCCGCCCCCGCGACGGCCCCGACCATCGTCGGAGCCGCCGCCGCTTCCAAGGATTTCTCGACCCTCGTCGCCGCCGTGAAGGCTGCGGGGTTGGTCGAAACTTTGTCGGGCGACGGTCCGTTCACCGTGTTCGCTCCCACCGACGCCGCTTTCGGCAAGCTGCCTAAAGGAACGGTCGCCGAGTTGCTCAAGCCTGAAAACCGCGGCAAGTTGACCGACATCCTCAAATACCACGTCGTCGCCGGCAACGTCCCGGCCAGCGAGGCGGTCAAGCTCTCCGCTGCGAAGACCGTGCTGGGCAAGTCCCTGCCGCTGAAGGTCGTCGACGGGGGTCTCACCGTCGGCGGGGCCAAGGTCGTGAAGGCCGACTTGGCCTGCAGCAACGGCGTCATTCATGTGATCGACTCGGTGCTGCTCCCCCCGACTGACGAAGCCGCCGCCGAACCCGCGGCCAAGGACATCGTCGACACGGCCATCGGAGCCGAGGGCTTCAGTACGCTGGTGGCCGCGGTCAAGGCGGCGGGGTTGGTCGACACGCTCAAAGGCGAGGGACCGTTCACCGTGTTCGCTCCCACCGACGCGGCGTTCGCCAAGCTTCCGAAGGAAACGCTCGCCGGTCTGCTGAAACCCGAGGCCAAGGCCGATCTGACCAAGATCCTCACTTACCACGTCGTGTCGGGCAAAGTCATGGCCGCCGACGTCGTGAAGCTTAAGTCAGCCAAGACCGCTGCCGGGGGCGAGCTCGCGATCGCCGTCGGCGAAGAGGGGGTCAAGGTCAACGACGCCAAAGTGATCAAGACCGACATTGAGTGCGCCAACGGGGTGATCCACGTCATCGACGCCGTGCTGCTGCCGTAGTTTTTGCCGCGTGACGTCACTGTTCGAGCCGGGCCCCGCGGGGGCCCGGCTCTTTTGTTGTCATAACGACTCCCGCGAGGCGACTTGTCGCCTCCGCCGCGGCAAACTCTTCCGGCGTATTGCAATTCACCAGCATCGCCAGCTCGGGATCGATCTTTCGCAACTCCTCGGCGGCCAACAATTCGACCGTCGTCCCGCGCAGGGCCTCGTGCAACGAACGCTTCCCGGCGGCAAGGGCCGCCGTCAGGGCTTCGACGATGTTCGTCCAGTACGCCGCGGTCAACGGATGGAGCCGACCGTCGCTCTCGGGGACGACCCCGGCGACCTCCGGGCCGGCGGTCGCCAGCCGCTCCAACAGCCAAGCCAGCGGGGCCGGGCGAACGAGCGGGGCGTCGCACGCCGCGACCAGGGCCGTCTCGGCGTCGTCTTGCAACGCCGACAACCCGGCGACCAACGCGGCCAGCGGGCCTTGACCGGGAACAAGGTCCCGCACGATTCGCACCTCCCCCGGCAACTCAGGCAACGGTTGCTCCGCCGCGGCGACGACGACGATCCGGCACGTCGGCACGATGGCCCCGACGACCTCGACGACGTGCTGCAGCACGGTGCGTTCGCCCCAGGGCAACGACGCCTTGTCGCGCCCCATTCGCCGGCTGCGTCCCCCGCACAGGATGACTGCTCCGCTGCATGCCATGCCGTCAGTGAAGCAGCGCCGCCGCGCCGCGTCTAGACTTGGACCGCGCGACGCAAGACCGAGGCGACTTAGCCAAACAGCGCTTGATTGCGGACTTCGTCGCGGTCGCCGGCGGGACGCTGGCGCCAGGGGCCGATCGCGGCCGCCAGGGCGAGCAACGCCGCGGCAGGTTCCGGGACGGGCTCGACCGTGATCCCTTGCAGCGTGCCGCCGTTGCCGGCCCGCAGGGCGCCGAACGCGGCGCCCAGTTCGCCGTACGTCAGTCGGAACGTCTGCCCGGCGGCGAACGGGATCGACAGCCCTTGAGCCTCGTCGATCGGCCCTCCCAGGATCTCCAGCAGGAAGATCGTCTCCCCCGGCAAGACGCCCGCGTCGATCGCCCCCTGCACCGCTCCGGGGACGGTCGTGTCGGCGGCCGAGTCGAAGAAGTTGTAGCGCACGCCGCCGAAGGTCTCGAGCCGGAAGTACTCGAGCCGTTCGTCGGAGAGCCCGTCGAAGTCGAGCCCCGTGATCCTCCCCGGACGATCGAACGAGAACTCGACGTATTCCGCCGAACCGGCCAGCGGACTCGCGCCCCCCAAAAGCGACATCGAGAAGGCCAGCACGTCGGTCACGTCAGGAATCGCCGCGGAGTCGACCCCCAGCCCGGCCGCGCCGTTCGTTTCGCGCAACACGGCGCCCGCGGGACCGGCGGTCAACTCCATCGTGAACTCGCCGCTGCTCAAGGCGATCGACGCGGGACCGGGAAACCCATTGAGCCCGTTGACGTCGTTGCCGAACGAAAACACGGCGCCATAGCCCGCGGACGCGAACGTCGCCGCTCCGACAAGCACGAGAGTCGCCGATGCGCAAACCCGCGGCAGCTTTGTCAGCCGATCGAATCGAAACGTCGTTTTCATGAGCCTTGCCTGAGGTACGAAGGGACATCTGCGGAATCGCACCGATCCTCTTCGCCGAGCATGAAGACTCGATGACGAAGAGATGAATTTTTGCGCGCGCATCTTCGCGACGGCCTCGCAGGGACTTCGTCGAGGTTTCATCGCATCTGAACCATTTCCTCATCGAGCGTCGGTAGCCTCTGGTCCACGTTGCCGCAGTGGGGGCGAAGTCGGGGGCGACTTCGCTCCCGCGGCGACGTCGCTCGATGTTGTCTCGCCCCGTTTCTTTCCTCGATGTTGGAGCCAGGACCTCATGACTCGCACGCTCGTTCTTTCGGCCGTCGTCGCCGCGGCGACCGCATCCGCCGCATCCGCGGCCCCCGTCTCGTACACCGGCGGGGCGTACCTGCAGGACTTCAACGGATTGCCGACCACGCCGACGGCCAGCAGCGTCTCGGCGGTCATCCCGGGCAAAGGGCCCCACGACTTCCCGACGACCGGCGTCATGGCCAGCGCCGGGATGGAAGGCTGGACGATGTCCAACTACGACGGCTCCTCGGTCGACACCGAATACCGGGCCCAAAACGGCTCGCAAGCCGGCAGCGCGGGACGCGGGGTCGTCAGCTTCGGCACGATCAACTCCGCCGAGCGGGCCCTCGGCGTCCTTGCCACCAGCAACCAAATCAGCCGCTTCGGGCTGGCGCTGATCAACGACTCGAGCACGACCTATGACCAGTTCACGCTCGATTTCGTCGGCGAACAGTGGCGCCGAGGCAACGTCGCCGCCCCGGGCAACGCCATCAGCTACGACTGGGCCGTGACCGGCAACTACGGCTCGGGCGTCGGCCAGGACAACATCAACACCGACGCCGCGTTTGCGAACATCGGCTCGATCGCCTCGCCCAACAACCAACCGGCGCCGACCGAGGTCGCCCTCGACGGCAATCTCCCGGCGAACCAAGTCGCCGTCTCCAAGACGGTGACGGGCCTCAACTGGACCCCGGGCAGCGTGCTGCTGCTCCGCTTTAGCGGTCAGGACATCAGCGGCCAGGACGACGGACTGGCGATCGACGATCTGCGGTTCTCGGCCAGCGCCGTCCCCGAGCCGGGATCGATCGCGCTGGCCGGGCTCGCCCTCGGCGCGCTGACGATCGTCGGCCGCCGTCGGCGCTCGTAGTCGCGCGACAAGTTGCACAAGCCGCTGCGCGACGTCGAGCATTCGTTGCGCTGCCCGCGTCGATCGACGACTCGGGCTGCGCAACACGTTTGCAGAAGCATTCGCGAAGTTCAGCGAAGTCGTGTGATTCTGTGAGGTTCGTTACGAACAATTTGCTCGTCGCGAAATCCTCTTTTGTTCTTCAACCGATCTTCACGTCGCCTCGCTATCACGATGCGACACGATTCGCGCATCACACACGCTCTCGCGGATTGTTGACCATCCCCGCGTCGATCGGGCGCTTGGCAGCGTTATTCTTCGCAGCGTTGTTCAAGGACGACCAGTTTTCCAGCTGACCATCGAGCATTGACGTTTTCCCTCCCCCCGGCGCGTCGACGTCGCCTGCCAAACCGGCGACGACGTTCAGCGCCTTCTCTCTCGACGCATTACCCCGAGTACGCACACTCCAGAGGACTCTAGGATGAAGATGAAATCGTGGCGGCGACGTTGGGCCGCGACCCTGGCCGGCGGATCGTTGGCGCTCGGCGCCGGGCCGCTCCTGGCGGTGGAGATGGCGAACATCACGGTGGTCGACGGCGCCATTCCGGAGGTCAATCTCCCTGCCGTTTCCATCGACCCGGGTCAGGCGACGCCGAATTTCTTCGTCGATCCTGCCCTCGGGGTCGGCGTCTACCCGGTGCGCATCGGCGAAGACTCGACCGACGATTTCTTCAACGGCGTACTGCTGACCACAATCCGCGAGAACCACGCGCGCGCCAACAGCCTGGGACAGCAATGGTTCGTCGCCAACAGCGTCGCGTTGGCCGACGCTCACAGCCCCACGTCCGCCCCGAGCAATGGAACGTTCCGCGTGATCGTCGACGCCGTCGGCAGCGGCAACGGCTACGGCACCAGCGGCGTCGCCAACGCCGACGTGGCGGCGGTTTACTTCCCCTTCAGCGAAGGCTGGATCGGCGGGACCACCCGCTCGAGCGCCAACGGCGGCAATCCCAACGCGTTTTCGTCGCTCAACGGGATCGCGCTGGCGGACATCACGACCCCGTTCAGCGCCCTGTACTACTTGGACGTTCCCGGCGTCGAGGACTCTCGTCGGCAGGGCCTCGTGTTCGCCAATCACGCCAAGAACGAAGACAACTACGCCGCCGTGGCGCCCTCGGCCGACGGCAATCATTTCGTCGTCAGCATCCATCACAGCAACGCCGGCAACCTGGAAGCCGACCCGTTCGCGTTCGTCTACGTCCCCTTCGGCACGCCCAACGTCACGATGGCCAGCGTTCACGGCGCTTCCGGGCTCAACGAACAACCGACCGTGATGAACAGCAGCGGTTCGGCTTTCACGATCGTTCGCGAGGGGGCGGGGACGTATCGCCTGTCGATCCCCGGTCAGTCGCCGACCTCCGGCACGCTGCTGATGAACTCCGGCGGCACGTACGCCCTGACCGGCGGGTACTCTCAGACCTCACGCCACCTGATTACGCATCAAGCTGACGGGAACGACTGGATCATCCAAACCACCGACATGGGCAACTCGACGACCCCCTCGTTCGCCCAGACCCCGGCGGCCGACCGCGGCATGGCGTTTCAGTTCGCCTTCATGCCGTTCAGCGCCCCGCCGACCGGCCCCGGCGCCAACCCCGTCGTCGAATCGTTCAAGGACAAGGTCCTCGGCTTCAACGTCGACGTCGTCGAGTACGACGGTTCGCTGAACGACGTCCCCGGCCTGGGGGGGAGCGTCACGAGCGGAACCGCCGGCTATCGGTTCGACTTCCTGCGGCAAAATCGCGGCGACTTCAGCGTCGCCATCGACGGCGCCTTCCCGGCGCTGTCCGACGGCATCCTGTTCGCCAGCGTCAACCAGGGGCTCCGCGACAACTCGCTCACCGGCGGCGAACGGGCCTACGGCATGATCGCCGCGGGCGACGCCGGCGGCGGCTGGGAGTTCGCCACCCACATCGCCGATCCCGGGCTCGGGGTCGCCAGTTCGGTCGAGTTCAACGTGAATTTCTCCGCCGTGCTGATCGGCGGCGACACCCCGTTTCACAAGGCCGCCAACGCGGCGCAATCGGGCGGTCAGCTCAACGTCTCCCTCCCCGGCGTGAACGCGCTCTCCGACGGCGTGCTGGTCGCCCAGGTGTGGGGCAACAACGACGACTACGCGGTGGCCACCCCGGCCTCTGACGGGTCGGGATGGGCCGTCACTACGTACGACAACAACACCGGCCAGAGCAACATGACGGTCAACTGGCTCTACCTCCCCTACACGGCCGAGAACCTTGTCGCGGGGCGCGTCACGACCGACGGCGACGTGCTCGCCTCGACCAACCCCGCAGGCTTCACGCTCGTCAAGGAAGCACCGGGGACTTACCTGCTGACCATCCCCGGCAAGACCCCGGCCGACGGCACGTTGCTGCTGACCCCCGAGGAGACCGGCGGGCTCAACGACAACGTACTCGTGTACGACACGGCGCCGGGAGGCGCGTTCCGCATCTTCGGCGTCGACATGGTCAGCTACGAGGAAAAATCGGACCTGATCTTCCCGACGCTCGAGGACACGAACTTCACGTTCGCGTTCATCGACCACAACGCGGCGCCGATCCTCGGCGGGTCGTATCTCGAAGCCGACTTCAATCAGGACGGCAGCGTCGACGCTGCCGATCTGGCCGCGTGGCAGGGCGCCTACGGCGACGGCGCCCGAGACGGCTCCGACTTCCTCACGTGGCAGCGACAGTACAACGGCGCCTCGGCGACCGCATCGACCGCTGCGGTTCCCGAGCCTGCCGCCTGGGGGCTGGCGGCAGTCGCCGGGGCCGCCCTGGTCGGCCGGCGTCGGCGGCGCTAGTCGTCGCTCGCTCGCGCCTGCCGTGCAGGTTGACGGTCGCCGGGGCGCCGGGCAGCGCGCCCTGGCGGCCCCCTGCGGGGCGAGCCGCTCCCATCGCTCCACGCAGTTGGGACGCTGCTTGGCAGATTCGCCCTCACGTTTGAAAGCTGACGAAATGATGACCCGCCTCTCCCCCCTCGCCTCTCCCGTTCTGCAACGTTGTCCGTCGCTATCTCGCCCGGATCGACCTCGACACGGTTTCACGCTCGTCGAACTGTTAGTCGTCATCGCGATCATCGGGGTGCTGGTGGCCTTGCTGTTGCCGGCGATCCAAGCGGCGCGCGAAGCCGCGCGCACTGCCCAGTGCAAAAGCCACATGCGGCAACTCGGGTTGGCGGTGCTCAACTACGAATCGACCTACAAGGTCCTTCCTCCCGCTTACCACGCCAACAACGGCAAGGTCGGCAATCAGAGCCTGATCGCGTTCCTCCTCCCCTACCTGGAGCAAACCGCTCTGGCCGGACAGTGGAACATGCAGCAGAACTGGAACTCGACCGCCGGCGAGCCGGCGAATTTCGTCCTGCAGGCTCAATCCGAGATGCCGACCCTCAAGTGCCCCTCGGTTCCCGACGCGGGCCAAAAACGCCGCCCCAATGCGTGCGACTACGCCGTCTGCGTCCGGTTCGTCGACGGCGCCAACGGGGCCAAGCAACCGCTGGTCGCCGCGCGGCGGATCCGCGATCGCGGCTCGCTCGGCGAGGACGGCACCTGGATGAGCGTCCTGGGCATCGTCGGCCGCACCGCCGGCACGCCCCCCCGCTGGACCTACACTCCGGTCCGCATCAGCCGCGTCGTCGACGGCATGTCGAACACCTTCATGCTGTTCGAGCAGGCCGGCGTCCCCGACTACTACGATCAGTTCCGCATGCAGGACTCGACCAAGCAGGCCCAGAGCGACAGTTGGGCCGACCACGAGACGTTCTTCGACGTCGGCCACAATCTCGCCCAGTGCAATTACAAGCTGTTCAACTGCCACAACGCGGACGAGATCTACGGCTTCCACGGCAACGGGGCGATGTTCACCATGGGCGATGCCGCCGTGCGACTGGTCCAAGACGACATCGACCCCGACGTCTTCACCTCGCTGTTCACCCGCGAGGCCGAAGATCTTGCCGATCTCAGCGAGATCTGAACTCGACTCCCGCGTACTTCAGTCGGAGCCCGCGATTCGCGGGCAACTGACGGCAGCCGAACCCGAACAGAGGCACAAACTCGGCATGACCGACACGTTTCGATTCGTCGCGGCGCTCGCCGCTCTTGGCGCCTGCGGGTGCGGCGGCAAGGACGCGCGGGCGCCGGTCTATCCCGCCGCCGGCATGGTGACCGTCAACGGTCGGCCGGCCGAGGGAGCCCAGGTCGTGCTGTTTCCGACCGACGAATCGCTCCGCGGCTCAGGGCGCCCGCTCCCGACCGGCGTCGCGGGGCCCGACGGCCGATTCGAGCTTGGCTCCTACAGGCCCGCCGACGGCGCCCCCGCCGGCGAATACCAAGTGACGATCGTCTGGCCAGAAGACCCCAAGACCGCCGACCCGAACAACCCCGAGACTCCCCCGGCCCGCGATCGACTCAATTCCCGCTACGCCGCTCCGGCCGGCTCGGGCCTGACGGCAACCATCGACGCCGCCCCCACGGAGCTTGCGCCCTTTGACCTCCGCTGACGGAGCTCCGCCGTCCGCGTGATTTCGAGTCCGAAAATCAGCCCCGTTGAACAACGCCCGTGACGAACGCCCCGACCGCCGCATTGCACACGCTGCTCGCCCCGCTCGTCCTCGCCCTGCTCGTTGCACCGGCCGGCGCGTCGATCATCATCAGCGAGATCATGTCCAACCCCGCGGGAACCGACAAAGACCTCGCGGCGACCCCGCCCTACGATCGCGAGTGGGTCGAGATCTACAACACGGGCGACGCGACGATCGACTTGGCCGGCTGGCAACTCGGCAACGGCGCCGCCAACGGGTGGTCGAACCCGTTTCCCCTCGGCACGACCCTCGCTCCCGGACGCCCGCTGGTGCTCGCCGGCAGCGCGGCGACGTTCGACGCCAACTGGGGCGCCGGCCTGCCGCGGATCGAAGTCGGCGCCTTCCCGACCCTCGGCAACACCAGCGGCACGGTCGCCGTCCGCAACGCCGCGGGAGTCGTACAGGACACGGTCAGCTACCAAAGCTCCGGCGCCTGGCCCACGACGCGCGGCTCGCAGGGCAACAGCATCGCGCTGTCGCCCCACGCCCTCGACGCGACGGCCAACAACGCCGGCGCCAACTGGCATCCCTCGTCCGGCGGGCTCTACGGCGCCCGCTGGGTCAACGGCGGCGGCCACGGCGAGAACAACGGCTCGCCGGGTTACGTGCCGACCTCGTCGCAGGCGCCTTTCGCCGCGTCCCCCGACGCGGCTTGGTCGATGGTCGTGCTGCCCGACACGCAAAACTACGCCAAGGACTCGCGCGATCGACCGATCTTCTCGCAAATGACGACCTGGATCCGCGACCGCCGCGACGAGTTCAACATCCAGCTCGTGCTCCACGAAGGCGACATCGTCAACCAGAACAGCCAAGTCGCGCCCACTAGCGGCGATCAATCGGCCAACCAGCAATGGGCCAACGCCCGCGCCGCGATGAGCATTCTCGACGGGCACGTCCCCTACGTCATGGCGCTGGGCAACCACGACATGGGGACGACCAACGCCCAGTCGCGCGACACGCAATTCAACTCGTACTTCCAGACGGCCCAGAACCCGCTCAACTACACGCCCCCGACCGCCGGCTCCCCGGCCGGGGGGATCCTTCGCGGGGTCTACCAACCGGGCCGGCTCGACAACGCTTACTTCGAGCTGAACGCCCCCGACGGCCGCAATCTGCTGGTGTTCTCGCTGGAGTTCCTGCCTCGCGAGGCGGTCGTCGCCTGGGCCAACTCCGTCGCCGCCGAGCCGCGTTTCGCAAACCACACGGCCGTGTTGCTGACCCACAGCTATCTCAACGCAAACGACACGCTCACCAATCCCAACGTGAACAGCTACGGCCTGGGGGGCGACGGCAACGGCGGAGTCGCCTTGTGGAACAAGCTGGTCAAAGTCAACGGAAACTTCGAGATGACCTTCAGCGGCCACGTCGGCGGCGACGGGGTCTCCTACGTCCGCAGCCTGGGGGACCAGGGCGCCGCCGTCCACCAGATGCTGCTCAACACCCAGTTCGAAACCAACGGGGGCAACGGCTGGCTGCGGATCCTCGAGTTTCTCGACGACGGCACGACGGTGCGCGTGCGCACCTATTCGCCGTTTCTCGACTTGGCCCGCACCGACCCGGCTAACTCGTTCACGTTCCGCCTGTCGCCCCTGCCGGCGCCTGAGTACTCGGCAGCCGACTTCAACCAGGACGGTGCAGTCGACGGCGCCGACCTGACGATTTGGCAAGAACGCTTCGCCGCGACCGGCGTCCCTGGGAGCCAACAGGGAGACGCGACGGGCGACGGATCCGTCGACGGCAGCGACTTTCTCGCTTGGCAGCGCCTCGCCGCCCCGGCCGCCGCCTCCGCGGCATCCCTCCCTGTACCTACCCCCGCCGCGCTGCAATTGGCCGCGATCGGAATGACGTTGTTGCGATGCAGGCGAATCCGTACCGCCGTTGCGGCAGCGCCGCACGATGACGATCGTCATCGCGACCTACGCTGACGCGTCGCTGCGTGGCCCAGAGACCTGTTCGCCGCCACAGATCGGGACTGACGTCCTGCGACCTCCTTTGCGCCATGGCGCCTTTGCGCAAGAATGCTTCTCCGACGCCAATCGTCTCGCAGGAATTGAAGGGCAACCATGTCCCCGCTCGTCATTCGCTCCCTCGGCGCGGCATTCGATCTGGTCGGAACGGCCCCCAAGACGGTTTGCGAACTGTCGCTCGCCGAGATTCGCCGCTTGCCCGTGCGGCAAGGCAACCGCGACGCGTCGCTGGGCGATTTGTGCGACGTCTCCGGCGACCCCCGGAGCATGCGCTGGCGCCTGGAGGGAGATTGGTCGCGCGTCACGGGCGTCGGCGCCGGGATGGCGGCCGGCGAGATCGTCGTGGCCGGCGCAGTCGGTCGGCACGCCGGCGAGGGGATGACCGGAGGGATGCTCGCGATCGACGGCGACGCAGGGGACTGGCTCGGCGCCGAGATGCGCGGAGGAATCGTCCGCGTCGCGGGCAACGC
The DNA here is from genome assembly GCA_019636345.1 of Pirellulales bacterium. Classification (NCBI taxonomy): domain Bacteria; kingdom Pseudomonadati; phylum Planctomycetota; class Planctomycetia; order Pirellulales; species Pirellulales bacterium. The sequence continues at coordinate 246,791 of JAHBXQ010000005.1, forward strand.
CGGCGACCATGTCGGCGGCGCGCTCGCGGGGAGCCGCCGCGGCATGGCCGGGGGAGCGATCCTCGTCGCCGGGAACGTCGGCGACTTCGCCGGCGAGCGGATGCGACGCGGGCTCGTGGCCGTCGGCGGCGACACCGGCGATTGGCTCGCCTGCGGAATGCATGCCGGCACCGTGATCGTTTGGGGCGCCTGCGGGGCGCATCTCGCCGCGGAGATGATCCGCGGCACCGTCGCCGCGCTCGGGCCGACGCCTTCGTTGGGAGCGACGTTCCGCGCCGGCTCGACGGCAGTCTGGCCGATGTTGCCGTTGCTCCGCCGCGAACTGGAGTCCTTGGGCTTCGCGAAAACGCTTCCGCTTGATCCGCTGCAAATCGTCCATGGCGACTTCCTCCGCGGCGGCCGGGGCGAGGTGCTCCTCGCCGCGTAGCCGGCTTTGTCAACTGCCTTGAGCAGAGAGCAGCCCTCTGTGCTCCCTGGGTCCCGTGCGGCAAGTCTCGGCGTCGCCCGACACCGAGGGCCGCGCTCACGCGACGCGACGCGGGGGGCCCGTCTCGAAGCGGCTTTGCTTGATCGACAGTCGGCGGCGATAGGCTCGCGCCCGACAGAGCCGACAGGGCGCGAACACCAACCCTCCGCAACCAGGACACCGCTCGGGGGAGCGAACGTCCCGACCGCCCCGAGCCGTCGCAACGGCGTGCTCGCGTCCGTATATGCCGCGATGGCCGCTGGCGATCGCCTGGACGATTCCGCGACTGACGCGCAACTTGCGCGCAATCGCCCGTTGCGAAAGTTCCTCCGCCGCCAGCAAGCGCGAGATCTCGCAAATCACGTCGATCGACAGCATCAGCAAGGCCCTTTCCGTACTCGCAATTTCAGGTCAATCGGCAAGCGCACGCATCGCCGAGGAGGAGCAAGGGGAACTCAGTCGTCCTCGTGCCAGTCCCCCTCCCAGAAATCGCCCGGCTCGGGGAACGCTTCCTCGAGTTCGTCATCCGCGGGCCAGGGATCCGCTAGCGCGTCGGCGGCGGACATGTCGCCTTCGCAGTCGTCCTCGAAGTCGTCGTCGAAACGCGGCTCCTCGTCGGGCCAGTCGGATTCGATGACCGAGCCGGGGCAATAGCAGGTCGCCGCGAGGGCGCGGGACCGGACAGAACGGGGCGGCATGGCCGACCTCCTCGCAAGGTAAGTGGCGTCCCAGTCGTCACATCGGCGGCAGGTTCGAAGCGCGGCTTGCGGCCCCTGGCCTCCTCGCCGGACAGGTTTAAATTAGCACACAGCGCGACCACATACTATCCATTTGTACACTATTTTCTGACGATTATTTCCTGCCCTGGAAAACCGCGAGTTTCGCCGGCCCAAGGGACGAAAGCGCCCGAGAAGAAAGGCTCGAACGTGGCTGGGGTCGAGCGAAGCGAGCCCCCAGCGAAGCGGACGCGCGGCTCTCAGATCCCCAGCGCCGTTTGGCTCGCCCGAAAGGCTTCATACAACCGCGGGTCGTCGCTTCGCAGCGTATCGCGGGCGCCGCTGTCGAGCCGGGCGTTGGCGGCGCGGGCTTCCTCCTTCCGCCCCAATCGCTGATACGCGACGCAGAGCGCCGCGTCGACGAACGCCCGTTGCCCCGGTTCGGCGCCGGAAGCCGATACGTTCGCCTCGAGCGTCTGCAGTTCCGCGAGGGCCTTGGCAGGGTCGTCCGCTTGCAGCAGATAGAACCGCACGAGCCCCTCGCGCGCACGGTCGAGGACATAGGCGTCCTCGTCGGGAAAGTTTTCGGCGACGGCGCGCCACGCCGCCTCGCTCGGGGCGAGCTTCGCCTGAAAGATTTGCGCCCAGGCCGTATCCCGCTTCTTCACCTCGACCGCGACGGGCCCGGCCAGATAGGAGCGAGGGCGCACCATGACGGCCAACAGCACCCCGACCGCCGCGGCGGCGAGATACCACCGCCACCGGCCGCGGCCTTCCGTCCCTTGCTCGGAGAGACTGACGCTGGTCTTCATCAACTCGGCCAGCTTCGTGGCGGCAAGGCTATGGGTGGCGCTCGACTGCATCCACTCGGCGAGCGACCAATCGCCCGGACCGTCTCCCCATCCCGCGGTCACCGCTTCCTGGGCCAACGCCCGCAGATCGGCGAGCAGTTCCGCGGGGCTGCCGTAGCGGGCCTCGGGCTTCTTGGCCATCAGGCGGTGGACGACCCGCGCCATCCCGCTCGGGACGTCGTCGCGGACGTTCTCCAACGGCCGGGGAGGCGTATTGAGATGCTGCATCGCGATTGCCAGCGCAGTCTCGCCCGCGAACGGCGGCGCCCCGGCGAGCAGGCAGTAGCAAGTGACCCCCAGCGAGTAGAAATCGCTCCGGACGTCGACCGCCCGGCCCTCGATCTGCTCGGGGCTCATGTACAGCGGCGTCCCCATCGCGACGCCGACCTGGGTGAGCGTTTTCGCATCATCGCTTGCCACCCGCGCCAGGCCGAAGTCGGCGACCTTCACCTCGCCCGAGTGGCTGAGCATGATGTTCTCGGGCTTGACGTCGCGGTGGACGATCCCCAGCTCGGCCGATCGACTCAAGGCGGCGGCCACTTGCCGCAGCACGTCGAGCACCAGCCGCGGCTGCAGGGCGCCCTCGCGGCGCACGAGTTCGGCGAGGTTCTTCCCACGCACGTACTCCTGGGCGATGAACCGCACCCCCTCGGCCTGACCGACTTCGTAGATCTGCACGATGTTGGCGTGCACGAGCGCCGCGGCGGCTCGGGCCTCGTTGAGAAACCGCTCGACGAACACGGCGTCGCCGGCCAGCGCCGCGGGCAGGACCTTCAGCGCCACTTGCCGGCCGAGCGAAAGCTGCTCGGCCAAGTAGACCTCGGCCATCCCCCCGGCGCCGATCTTGCGCAACACCCGATAGTCGCCAAGTTGGCGACCGACGAGTTCGGCAGGTTTCGAATGCGGATCGGGCATGCCGAGTTTGCGTTCACCACCAAGGCACGAAGCACGCCAAGGGGCTTCCAACGCACAACCTGCGTGCGTTTCGTGCCTTGGCGGTTGCATTTCACAAACTGGCCGACGAACTGGCCGGCTGAGGCCAGTCGAGCGAGCGGAGGACCCGGCCGGCGGCCTCGGATTTGTTGAGCACGTAAAAATGGATCCCCGGCACGCCGGCAGCCAGCAGATCGGCGGTTTGTCGGGTCGCGAATTCGACCCCCGCGTCGAACTGCGCCGCCGCGTCGTCGCCGCACCGGTCGAGTTCGGCCACGAACTTCGGGGGAAGCTTGGCCCCGCACAGCGAGGCGATTCGCTGGATCTGCGCTCCGTTGGTCACCGGCAACAGCCCCGGGACGATCGGCGTCGCGATCCCCAGCTTGGCGCAGGCGTCGCGGAAGCGATAAAAGTCGTCGTTGTCGTAGAACAACTGCGTGATCACCACGTCGGCCCCGGCGGCGCACTTGCGGGCCAAGTTCGCCAAGTCGGCCTCCATGCTGGGGGCCTCCTGGTGCTTCTCCGGGTAGCCTCCCACCGCGATTCCCATTTGCGGAAACTCGCTGCGAATGAACTCGACCAGCTCGTTCGCGTAGGAAAACCCGCCGGCGACCGGACGGAACGTCGACTCTCCCTTGGGCGGATCGCCGCGCAACGCGACGACGTTCTCCACCCCCAGATCCAGCGCCCGGCGAAGGTACGACCGCAACTCGTCGGCAGTGCAGCCGACGCACGTCAGGTGGGTCGCCACAGGAAGACGGTGCTCGCGCCGCACGCCGCCGATGACCTCGAGCGTGCGATCCTGCGTCGAGCCGCCGGCGCCGTAGGTGCACGTGACGTAGCTGGGGGAAAACCGCATCAGCTCGGCCACATGATGCGACAGTGCGGCGACCCCCTCGGCCGTCTTGGGGGGAAAGAGTTCAAAGGAAAGCCCGAAGCGGCCCGGGCCGTAGGCGGCGGCAAGGTTGGTCATAGCACAGGTGCGAAGGAAACGAACGTGCGGCGTCGACGGTTGTGATTGTTCGCCGAACGCCCGCAGCCGGCAAACTGACTCCAAATCGCCCAAATTCCGCGACCGCTCGGCCGCGGCGGGCTCTCGATTTACTCTACGGCGGCGAGCGCAGCTCCGCAATTGCGACCCGTGGACCCGAACGAGCCGCGCGAGCAGGGCTTTTCACCACGGAGCCGGCGATCGACCACAGAGGCGCCGGAGAGCGAAGGGAAAGTGACAAACCTGCCACAAGCTGCCAAGTTGAGATCGCCATTCAGGGAGTCAACGGCAACGCAACAGGGAGCGGACGACGCGAACGGTCGATTCGATGCGGCCATGCACCGCAACGAGCCGTCTTGCGGCCGGGCCTTTCGCCTCCTGCCGTCGCTGCCGGCCAAGATAGCAAGCGGTCGACTGCCAAGAATCGATAGCCGAGGCGACTCCATCGCGGGAAACCCTGAAGCGGACACTCTCTGTCCCAAGCGTGCCTTCGTGGCGAATCGACGGCGCCCGCGATGGCGGTCGAGTCGCCTGAATCGCCCCGCCGCCCCGCCGCGGGGGCTTGGAAAATCCCGTCGCACCGCCGGAACGATCCGCTATAATCGCGCTGTTCGCGGCATCGCCGGCGCGGAAGGCCGACCGATCCGCACACGCCGAGGCGGCACGATTTGACAGTAGGTCGACCGAGATCCAGGGCCGGCGAATCGCCGGTTCTCGGATCGTCGTCCCCGCAACCGCGAGGCGCTCTCCCGCTGGAGCGCCTCGATCGGTCCCGCCCCGGCAGCCCCCGGCTCGCCCCTCACGAAGGAAAGTCGCCCGATGAGCCAAACCGAGCTCCCCCCCTCCGCCGCCCCCGCCGATTCCACCCGCTCGTACTGGACCGACGTCACGCCTCAGGCCTTGTACGACAAGTGCATGACCGTGGCTCGCAACTTGTGGTGGAGTTGGCACCCCGAGGTGATCAACCTCTTCCGCGATCTCGATCCGGTGCGGTGGCGGCAGCTCGATCATAACCCGATCGCGCTCTTGTCGGAGATGACCCCCGAGCAACTCGCCCAGCGGGCTTCGGAGATGGTCCTCTACACGCGCATCAACCAGGCGCATCGCCGGCTCAACGAGTACCTTAACAACACGAACACGACGTGGGGCGCCCGGCACGCCGGCGTGCTGGGCTCGATGCCCGTTGCCTACTTCTCCGCCGAGTTCGGCATTCACGAATCGGTGCCGATCTACAGCGGCGGCCTGGGGGTCCTCTCGGGCGACCACATCAAAAGCGCCAGCGGATTGAACGTGCCGCTGGTGGCGATCGGCCTGTTTTACGACCAAGGCTACTTCAAGCAGCAACTCAACACCGAGGGGTGGCAGCAGGAGGAGTATCTCAACACGAACGTGGAAGAGATGCCCATGGAGCCCGCTCGCGACCCCAAGGGCCGGCCGATCACGATCGAGATCGACACCCGCGATGGTCGGCTGCTGGCCAAAGTGTGGCTGATGCGCGTCGGGCGAATCAAGCTGTACCTGCTCGACTGCGACGTCGAGGGAAATCGCCCCGAAGATCGCGAGCTCACCTCCCGACTGTACGGCGGCGACACCCGCACCCGCATTCGCCAGGAACTGGTCCTGGGGGTCGGCGGCGTCAAGGCGCTGCGGGCGATGGGAATCACCCCGGGGGTCTACCATCTCAACGAAGGGCACAGCGCGTTCGCTACGCTCGAGGTGATGCGCGAGCGGATGCACGACGACGGCTTGCCGTTCGACGAAGCCCTGCGCGAGGTGGCCCGCCGCACCGTTTTCACGACGCACACTCCCGTCCCCGCCGGGCACGATCGGTTCGACGGCAAGCTGATGGAGGAGCATCTCGGCCCGCTTCGCGAGAAGCTCGGCATCTCGTACGAGCAGCTCATGGGCCTGGGCCGCGTCGAGCCGCAAAACGAAGGCGAGACCTTCTGCATGACCGTGCTGGGGCTCAAGCTCTCGCGCCGCGCCAATGCGGTCAGCAACCTGCACGGCCACGTCTCGCGCCGCATGTGGGCCAATCTCTGGCCCTGGCGGGTCGAGGAGGAGATCCCCATCGGCCACATCACCAACGGGGTGCACATCCCGTCGTGGCTCGCCTATCCCATGGCCCAGTTGTACGACAAGTACCTGGGGACCGAGTGGCACATTCGCATGGGCGAACCGGGGGTGTTCGAAGGGGTCTACAACATCGACCCGGGCGAGTTCTGGGAAACGCACAACGCCCTGAAGAGCCGCCTGCTGGAGTTCGTCCGTCGCCGGATCAGCCGGCAGTGCCGGCGTCGCAACGAGGACGAGTCGCTGATCGAAGCGGCCCGCAACGTGCTCGATCCCAACGCGCTGACGATCGGCTTCGCGCGGCGCTTCGCCACCTACAAGCGGGCGAACCTGTTCATCCGCGACATCGAGACGATTTGCGAACTTCTGGACGACGGCAATCGCCCCGTGCAGTTCATCTTCGCCGGCAAGGCCCACCCCGCCGACGAGCCGGGCAAGAAGTTCATTCAGGAGATCGCCAACCTGCGGCACGACAGTCGGCTCAAGGACCGGATCGTGTTCATCGAGGACTACGACATCAACGTCGCTCGGCACCTGATCCAGGGAGTCGACGTCTGGATGAACAATCCGCGCCGACCGTTGGAAGCCTCCGGCACTTCGGGGCAGAAGGTCGTGCTCAACGGGGGACTCAATTTCTCGATTCTCGACGGCTGGTGGGCCGAGGCCTACAACGGCAAGAACGGCTTCGCCATCGGCGACGGCAAGGCTCACATCGACGTCGAGAAGAACGATCAGCGCGACGCCGAGGATCTCAGCCGCGTGCTAAGCGAGGAAGTCGTGCCGCTGTTCTACGACCGCGACGCGTTCGGCCTGCCGCTGAAGTGGATCGACCGGGTGTTCAACTCGATCGCGACGCTCGGCGCCCAGTTCAGCGCCCATCGGATGGTGATCGACTACACGGAAAAGGCGTACCTCATCGCCGCCGGCGGCGTCACGAGCGAAATGACGCAGCGGTAGCGCACGTCAACTCTTGGAGAGAGAGTTGACTACGTAAAATGTCGAACATATGCAACTCTCTCCGAGAGTTGCATATGTTCAGTTCTCCCAGCCAGAAAGTGCTTGCCCCCGCCGACGGCGCGCCCTACGCTTGCGCCCATGCGGGACCTCCAGTTTTTCGACCGTGGCGACCCATTCAGAGTCAGCCGCCGGTCGTTGCCGCACTGGGCGCAGGCGGGGACGCTCTGTTTTCTGACGTGGCGGACGAATGACTCCTTGCCTGCCGCAGCGTGGCAAGGAATTCTGCACGAACGGAACGAAGCCTTGCGACGATTCGGGGTCGATCCCGAGGCGGCCAACTCTCGGAGAGAGTTGGCTACGTGGGCAACTCTCTCCGAGAGTTGCCGCAAACAGATTGCGAACCTGCCCGCCAAAGAGCGCGCCAAGCTGCACTGGCTGCTCTTCGCCGCGGCAGACAGCGCCTCGGATCGGGACCTCGGCGCGTGCGTGCTGCGTCGGCCGGAACTGGCCCGAATCGTCGGCGACGCGCTGCTGGCCTTCGACGGCGACCGCTACGTCGTGACCGATTTTGTCGTCATGCCGAACCACGTCCATGTACTGGCCGCTTTCGCCGACGAAAACTGCCTCGTCACGCAGCCCGCGGCGTGGAAACGCTTCACAGCCCGCAAGATCAACGAGACGCTCGGGCGAACAGGCCGATTCTGGCAAGTCGAGCAGTTCGACCACCTTGTGCGGTGCGAAGCGGAGTTTGTTCAAATACGCGACTACATCGCCGAGAATCCGATCAAGGCTCGGCTGCCGGCAGGGACCTATTTGCACTATTCCCAGCCGTTGTAGCAGAGCCGCCAACTCTCGGAGAGAGTTGGCTACGTAGGCAACTCTCTCGAATGTTGCCCAAATGGTTCGAATTGTCGCTGACGACGGAACGTATACGAATCACGCACTGCATGCACGACGATGCGATTCAGTTTGCGGCATTTTCTTGTCTCCATTACCGTCGTTGCAACGGCGATTGCGCTGGCGACGGAGGGCCTACGGAGTTATCGAGCATATTCGTCTCGAATGTCATCTTACTACGACATGGCATTCATATTGATTCACCTTCGAGGACGCAGCCGGGATTGGCATCCGTTGCCTGCACCTTCATGGCGAATTGCTGGGGCCTCTCCGAACGTTCGCCGCGAGCAGTTACTCGACGGTCCGCCGCTGGCGAGTTGGCGATACGATCTCGTGAGAGAGTTCGATGAGTTTTTCACTATGGATTACTCGCAATCGTGGAACTCCCCGACCAACGCGTTTTGCGCTCGACGGCCGTCCGCCTTCTACTGCAACGAAGATTACGAAGGCGACCGTCGAAACTCACGTCACCTGCATACGGAGATCTTCGCCATCACCGGCCCCGACACCGCGTTCGGCGACGACGAAGTCGAACCGCCGCACGCGCTCGCCGACGTGCCGAACGATGCGATCTTGATCGTCGAGGTCCGTAATTCGGGCGTTCACTGGATGGAGCCGAGCGACTTCGACATTCGTAGGATGCCCCGCACGCTCAACGCCCCCGACGGCAAAGGGATCTCCAGCCGATTTCCCGAGGGGTTTCACGTCGGTTTCGCCGACGGCGAGGTCTGGTTCGTCGCAAATGAAGTCGGCTTTGAGCGGCTCAGCCGGTTCTTCACCCTGACCGGCTCCCTCAAGTACGATCGCGAGACGGACCTGGGGCCGTTTAGGCTCGACTCGCGGTGATGGCGATGACCGCTTGTCGACGCGTCGCCGCAACCGCAACGCGTGCCAGCGAAGCTGATAGAGAGAGCCGGCGATTCACCCCCCGTCACGGCGACGCTACAATGGCCGCATGGCCCGTCGTTCGATCACCGCGCCTGATTCGCCGCTGTTGGCCGAGTTGTGCGCCCGGTTGGCCGCGGCGGCGGGGGACGTCGATGCCCGCTCGGCGTGGCCCGGCGAGCAGTTGCGGCTGTGCGGCGAGTACGGCGTATTCGAGTGGTTCGTCGATCCCGCGTACGGCGGCCAGGGCTGGTCCCAGTCGGCGATCGCCCGCGGGTATCTCGCCCTCAGCGGGGCCTGCCTGACGACCACGTTCGTCATCACGCAGCGGACCGGGGCGAGCCGGCGAATCGAGACCTCGCCGAACGAACCGCTCAAACGCAAGCTCCTCCCCGGGCTGGTCAGCGGCGAGTCGTTCGCCACGGTCGGCATCTCGCACCTGACGACCAGCCGCCGACACTTGGCCAAGCCGGTGCTGCGGGCCCGACGGGTCGACGGCGGATACCTGCTCGACGGGTTCAGCCCATGGGTCACCGGCGCCGACCGGGCCGAGCATGTCGTCGTCGGGGCGACCTTGCTGGACGGCGACCAGCCGACCGCCGAGCAACTCCTGCTGTGCGTCCCGACCACCTTGCACGGCGCAAGCGCTCCGCCCCCCTTGGAACTGGTGGCCCTCACCGCCAGTCGCACGGGTCGGCTGGAACTCGACAACGTCTTCCTCGCCGACGAATGGGTCCTGCTCGGCCCCCTGGAAAACGTGATGAACCTTGGCAGCGGGGGAAACACCGGCGGTTACCAGACGTCGACGCTCGCCGTGGGACTCGCCAAGGCGGCGATCGCGTACATCGCCCAGGAGGCGGAGAAGCGCCCCGAACTGAAACCGGCCCAGGTCGCGCTGGCCGACGCCTATGAGCCGCTGGAGCAGGACCTGTTCGCGGCGGTCGACGGCGCCAGCGGCTGCAGCACCGAAGAACTCCGCACCCGGGCGAACAGCCTAGTGCTGCGGGCCGCCCAGGCTGCGCTCGTGGCGGCGAAGGGCGCCGGATACGTCGCCGGCCATCCCGCGGGCCGCTGGTGCCGCGAGGCGCTGTTTTTTCTGGTCTGGAGCTGCCCGCAACCGGTGCTCGAGGCGAACCTATGCGAACTGGCGGGGATTCTTGACTAGCGCTCAACGATGAACGCTGAGCGACGATTCCTACGCAGCTCGCCATTTCCAAATCAGCGCTTGTCGTTCATCGTTTCTCGCTCCCTCTTGCACCCCATTTCCATGCCAGACAACTCTCCAAACTCCGACCCAATCGTCGTCTGGCACGAGCACGCCGTTGCGCGAGGCGATCGGGAGCGCGCGGCCGGGCATCGCGGGTGCGTCGTCTGGTTCACGGGGCTCTCGGGGAGCGGCAAAAGCACCGTCGCCAACGCGGTCGATCGCTTGCTCTACGAACGCGGCGTGCGAACCTATCTCTTGGACGGCGACAACGTCCGACACGGGCTGAACGCCACGCCGCAGATGCTCGCCGAGCGCTACGGCGATGCGTTCGGCCGGCGGTTCGGGCTGGGATTCGGCCAGGAGGACCGACAGGAGAACATCCGTCGGGTCGGGGCGGTCGCGGGGCTCATGTGCGACGCAGGGCTAGTGACTCTCACCGCGTTCGTGAGCCCCTATCGCAGCGATCGCGACGCGGTGCGGGCGACCCTCGCCGCAGGGGACTTCATCGAGGTGTTCGTCGACGCCCCGCTTGAGGTCTGCGAATCGCGCGATCCCAAGGGGCTCTACAAGAAGGCCCGCGCCGGGGAGATCAAAGACTTCACGGGGATTAGCGCCCCGTACGAGCCGCCGATCCATCCCGACCTCCGCCTCCAGGCCGGTACGGCCACCCCCGACGAATTGGCGCGGCAAGTGATCGAGCACCTCCGGCGCTCCGGCGTCCTCCGCTGAAGCGCGCCGCCAATTGGCGCACTGAGCGATCGGGCACACACGACGCGACGAACGAACTGTCCTCCTCGCGAGAAAACCCGCAGGACAATTCGATCGCAAGCGGAATCTGCCGAACGTGTTGCGAACGGCTTTGCGCCGACTCGTTCTTGCGCGAGCTCTCTCGCCAGGATCTGGGAGCGGACGGGGAGCAGCCCCCCAGGGGCTGCGGATTCTACGTGCTAGCAGGCCCGAAGTTTGCGATCTTTTGTTGACTCGCGCGAGCGGTTCGACATACATTCACACGTGCGGCGCGAGACTTGTCTGTGCGCTGGTCTTCTCTCTTGCGTCGCACGGAACGAGCTTCGCGACCAACGGCAGGCCCCGACTGCGGGCGAGCCGCGCGTCGCCGAAAGCTTGCGGAACAGGCATCAAGATCGCCCACGGGGCGGCTGGCGCACGATCACGGAGGGTTTGTGATGATCGAAACGGCCTCGCGCAGCGGGCGTCGGCGAGAATGGTTCTCCCCAGGACGAGGCGAACGGTCGAGCCTGCTCCACAGTACGGACTCGCGATTCGATCGCGAGACCGAGGCCTCGGTCAATCTCGCCGCGACCCTGCCGCCAGCCCTGTGCGATCACGACGGGGCGACCACCTCGGCGGCCCCGGCCGCGCAGATTCGCACTGACGCCGAAACGGTGGTCCACGACATCTACTGCCGGCTCGCCGAGCGACTGCCGGGACGGATCCGCGACCTGCGGGTCGAACGGGCGCTCGGATCGGTGCTCGAAATCTCCGGCGTAGCGACCTCGTACTACGTCAAGCAGGTGGCCCAGCACATTGCCATGGACGTCGCGCGGTTGCAGCGGGTGATCAATCGGATCGAAGTGCGGGTGCCGCGTTAGGCGAAGGTCGAAGGCGATTGGAGTTTTGACTTCACCCCCTTCCGCCTTCCTTTCCCATCCTTCTCCTTTCTATTCTTCCAACCAGTCCTTCTCCTGCGCCACGCCGGCCAGTCGCTCGAGCGCGGCTTTCATTTCCGCTTTCCCGGCGAGCCAATCGATCTCGATCTCCAGGGCTCGCAGCGGGACGCCGCCGAGTTGCGGCGTGCGGAGTTTCACAAGGTCTTTGCGGGTGCAGAGCACCGTCGTCGCGCTGGATGTTTGCGCCCACGCGGCGAGCGACTCGACGTCGGCACGGGTGAATTCGTGGTGATCGGGAAACTCGCGCAGCTCGGCCAGTTCGCCCCCCAACGTCTGGAGCGTATGGCGAAAGCCCGCCGGGTTGCCGATGCCGCAGAAGGCGACGAACCGCTGTCGCTCGAGCTTGGCCAGCGGATCGCGCTCGCCCAGTGAATCGACGAGGGCCGCCGGTCGATGCCGGACCTCGCCCCACAACGCGTCGGGGGCGAGCGCCGCGACCCGTCGTCGGACCGCGGCTCGAGCCGGTTCGTCGAGCATGTCGGCCCGACTCAGGATCACGGCGTCGGCGCGGCGCAAGCCCTCGATCGGCTCGCGCAGCGTCCCGGCCGGCAACAGCCGGTCGAATCCGAACGGTTCGCTGGCGTCCAAAAGCACGACGTCCAGATCGCGCGCCAAGCGGCGATGCTGAAACCCGTCGTCGAGCACCAACAACTGCGCGGCCAGTTCTTCGACCGCCACGGCGGCCGAGGCGGCGCGATCGGCGTTCTGCAGGTGGGGGACGTCGGGAAGGGCGAGTTCCAGCTCGAGCGCCTCGTCGTTTCGCCCGTCGGCGCCGGCGCGATATCCGCGGCTGAGGATCGTGACCCGCACCCCTCGGCTTCGCAGTTGCCTCGCGACCCACTCGACCAACGGCGTCTTGCCGGTCCCGCCGACGGTCAGGTTGCCGATGCTCGCCACCGGCACGGGGGGACGAATGATCTCAACCGCAGCCGCGTCGAACCGCCGATTCCGCCTCCGCACAACCCACCCGTAGGGCCAACTGGCGATCCGCAGCCCCGCGCGGAGCAAACTCGCGCCGACTCCGCGCCGGCGACCGCTGACAAGCTCGCGAAACTGGGCAGGGTTGATCGGCACGAGGCAAATCCGGGGGCTTGGCAGGCGGGGGCGGTGCGACCCGCAATTCTGGGCGGAAACCGTCGCCTGCTCCAGGGCCGGGAACCAAAACTCCGCGCCGGACGTCACAATCCTCGGACGGAGAGCCGTATAATAGAGGGCACGCTGCGATCTTCGCGGTCTTGGAATCTTCGTGGTTCGCTTGCTAAGAGAGCCTCTCGCCGCCGTATGTCGACCGTCGCCCCGCATCCGCCCGCCCCCCCTGCTCCGTCGCGACAGACGCCCGAGCATCGTCAGTTCATCGACGAGCAGATCGAGCGCACGCGGCGCTCGCTGCAATGGACCGACGTCGCCGTGGGGGCGATCGGTTGGGCCTCGACGCTGCTGGCGTTCCTGCTCGCCGCGGCGGTGCTCGATCACTGGGTCTTCCGCGGCGGGCTGAGCGGCCCGTTGCGGTTCGGATTATTCGCGACGCTTGTCGGGGGCTTTCTCTGGTACGGCTGGCGCACTCTCGCTCCCCTCGTCCGCCCGATCAACCCGGCTTACGCCGCCCAGGCGATCGAACGCCACAGCCCGTCGCTGAAGAACAGCCTCTTGAACCTGCTGCTCTTTCGCAACGGGCGGCAGCGTCTGTCGGCGAAGGTCTACGACGCGATCGAGCAACAGACCGCCGAGCGACTCGCGCTGTCCGACGTCGACGACGCGGTCGACAAGTCGGCGGCGCTCCGCAAGGGGTACGTGCTGGTGGGGATCGCCGCGATCTGCGCCCTGTACGCGGTCCTCTCGCCCAAGAACATGGCGACCTCGGCCTCGCGCGTGCTCTTGCCCTGGGCCAATATCGCGGCGCCCAGCCGCGTGCAGATCACCGACGTGGCTCCCGGCGACGGCGAATCGGCCCTCGGCACGACCGCCGTGATCGCCGCGACCATCGTCGGCGCCAAGCCCGACGAATCGGCCGTGCTGTACTATCGCCCCCTCGGGGACGACGGGGCGACCGGCACGCCCCAGTCGCTCCCCCTGCGCGCCGTCGGCGCCGCGGCGGCCGACGGAGGCCAGCGCGTCGAATGCCAGGTCCCCGCTCCCGGCGGACGCGGCTCGACCCTCGGTTTGCAGGAACCAATCGAATACTGGATCGAAGCCGGCGACGCCCGCAGCCGCCGTTACCGACTCGACCTATTTCTGCGCCCGACGATCGTCGTGCAGCACGTGCGGTACGAGCCCCCGAGTTACACGGGGCTCCCCACCAGCGAGACGCAAAGCACAGGGGACGTCGAGGGGCTCGAGGGCACCCGGGTCACGATCTCCGCTCAGGCGAATCGGCCGATCAAAGCGGCCCACATCGACTTTGGCGCCGACGGCACGCGCGACTTGGCGATGCAGCTCGACGGCGATCGGGCCGTGGGAACGTTCACCCTCGCCCTGGGGGACGACCGCCGCACGGCGCGGCACGAGAGCTACGTCCTGCGATTCGCCGACAACCAGGGTCGCACGAACGAAGACCCGGCCAAGTACCGCATCGCCGCGACGGCCGACTACCCGCCGGAAGTCCGGCTCACGGCGCCGGCTGAACCGGAGGTCGCCGTCGGCGTCGACCAGCGGGTCGCGATCGGCGTCGACGCCCGCGATCCCGACTTCGCCCTGGCGGCGGTGCGGGTGGCAGGCGAGGTCGACGGTCGGCGGATCGATCTGGGGACTTTACTGGAAGGGAGTCGCGAGGGACGGTTCCAGGGAACGCTCCCGTTCGTCCCCTCGTCGGCGCGACTGCAGCCGGGGCAAGTGCTCGAGTACTGGGCCGTGGCCGAGGACAATCGCCGCCCGCAGGCCAATGTCGCAACCAGCGAGCGGCAACGCCTGCGGATCGTCGCTCCTGATCAGCCGGGCGGCCAGGGACAGAACCAGCAGCAAGACGGCGGCGAGAACGCGGGCGGCGAGAACCGCGGCGGCGCCCCCGGCGATGAAGAGGGCGAGGGCTCGGCCGAAGGGGGCCCCGGCGGACAAGGCGACAAGCAAGGAACAAGCCCCGAGGGCGGCGCCGGCCAAAGCTCCCCGCAGCAACCGGGCGAGAACCAGTCCTCAGAATCAGGCGAAGGGGACAACGGCGAGGACCAAAGCGGCGCCCCCCAAGCCGGCGCCGGAGACGACCAATCGCAACAGCAAGAGGGCGAGTCGGGTGAAGGGGAATCGGGCGCCGGCATGCCCGGCGGCACCGGCGAAGGCCAGGAGTCGAGCGACCAATCCGACGCCGGCGCTGCGGGCGGGCAATCGCAAGAACCAAGCGGCGACCAGCCCTCGGCCGACGGCTCCGCCGGCGGCAATCAACCTGGCCAAGACGGCCGGCAGGGCGATAACGCCCCCGGCGCCGGCCAGTCGACCGGTGAACGGCAAGACGGCAGCCATGGCGACGCCCCGCGCCAACCGGGCGACGCCCGCTCTCAGCCCGGCGAAGGCGAATCCTCGGCCGAACCGGTCTCGCCCACCGGTGACGACGACGGCTCGGCGTTCGACCGTCTGGCCGAGCACTTCGGCACAAAGAACGAGCAACACCAGGACCAGCCCGGCGGCTCCGGCTCGCAACAGTCCGGCGCGAACGATCAAAGCCAGCCGAGCGATCAAAATCGAAACGGCGAGCAAGGCGACGCGGACGAACGCTCGGCCGCCGGCTCCCCCTCCGACCGCGAGGAAGGGCAAGCGGCGCCCGACGAACGTCCCGATGGCGCCCAAGGTCAGCAGGATCACTCCCCGCGTGGCGGAAACCAGGGCGAGCAGTTCGCCGAGGAGAACGCCGGCGCCCCTGAAGGACAGGAAGGCGACACGCCCTCTGAACAAGGCGAGCAAGGCGAAGATCCCAATGGCGTGAACAACCCCAATCAAGGCCCCGGCGGCGGCGGCTCCAAGTCCGACGGCCAGCAGGCTCCCCCCGACGCGGGCCAGCAGCCGCAAGAACGTGACAAGACCGACCGCGACCCAGCGGGCGCCGAGGCCCAATCCGACGAGGCCCCCAGCGGCGGACAGAGCAAGAAGGAGTCCGACTCGACCGGCGGCCAATCGGGCGACCAGTCGGGGGGAGGGTCCGAGGGCGCCGGCCAACGGGCCGACAGCGATGGCCAAGGCGCCCCCGGCGAAAACATGGCCGCGGACGAAGGCGCCGGCGCCGCCGAAGAGGGCGGCCCCGGCGAGACGGGAGCGGACGCCGGCGACCAGCAACCAGCCGCCGGCAAGACAGGCAATTCCAGCGACGACCAGCCCGGTCCGGGCAGCAAGGCGGGTCAGACCGATCAGCCGGGCGAATCGACGCCCGCAGCGGACGATCCCTCGGCCGAGTCTGGCGAAGCCCCGCCGCAGGGCGCCCAGCCGGGCGGTTCACAGCCGAGCGCCGGCAAGCCCTCCGACCCGTCCGCGGGCCGGCAACCTCCCCCCGGCGAGGCCCCGAAGGCCCCCGGCGGCGCACCCCCTCGCGGCGGCACGGGGAGCGGCGGCGACATGGCGCCCCCGGAGTCCGAGGAAACGGTTCCCGACGAGGCGAACCTCGACTATGCCCGCCAGCAGACCGAACTCATCCTCAACCGGCTTGAAGACCAACTCGCCAAGCAGCAGGTCGATCAGGAACTGCTCAAGAAGCTTGGCTGGTCGCAGGCCGACCTGCGGCGGTTCGTCGATCGGTGGAAGTCGCTCAGGGATCGCGCCGCCGGCGCCGGCCCCAACGGCCAAGCGGCCCAGGCCGAACTCGACGAAGCGCTCCGCTCGCTCGGCCTCCGCCGCACCGGCCCGCAACGGTTCGACGCCGCGGCCGCTGAGGACGAGCGCCGCGCCGACGACGCCTACCGCGCCCGCGCCCCGCGGGAATACCAAGACCGCGTCCGAGCGTACATCCGCGGCGCGGCGGCCGGCGGGGACGGCGAGAAGTAGTGCCGGGAACGCCGGCAGCGAGTCACCGGGGCACGGCTCGGCATCGACCGCGACAAGCATTCTTCTGCAACTCGGCCTGACTCGCGGTCGCAGTCGCCGGACTTCGACGAGATTGAATCTCAGCCGTGCGAACGAACTCGGCGGAGCGCATCGCGAGTGAAGCCGGGCGGCTTGCTCACCCCGACTCTCCCTCCAGCTGAAAAGCGGACAGGCACGCTTGCACAGGTTAGCGATTGGGGATTGTATTGGCGTTGGTCCGCGAAGCAGTCCCCGCTTCTCGACAGCCTGCTAACCCGGAGCGGCAAAGCCGATAGACTCTCGACTTGTCGACGGTTGGAAGAAGCGAAACTTCCGTGCACTACAGTCGATCTGGAGCGCAATGCTCTGCCGAGCCCAACCGTGTCCTGGCTCGGCGCGTTACTGACTCGGAATAGCTTCGCGCTCCCGCGCCATCTCCGTCTGCTCATTTTTTGGACAGAGCCTTGTTTAACCATAGCGCGGAGGCGCCAGAGGGCCGTTTATTCGGCAGAATCGGACCCTATTGATGCGGACGGAGGCTCGCCTTCGGTCACTCGACAACAGGGCATACACCCCATCTGTCGACAACTCACAGATTCCCTTGCAGACCTGCCTGACCAAAATCCCAACAGTCGCGATCTCCCCGCTCGTGCAATTCGGTGCAATCTCATTTACTCCACAGGAGGAACGATTAGAGTTAAGGAGTTGCCGCCCGTTACGTTTTTCGCCGCTTGTCTCGAACGTAACGACCGCTTGTCAACGAGCAGCGGACAGTTGATCTCAGGACACTCCATGTCTCGAATGCGTTTGCGTATTCATCGCGCTGTTCGTTCGGGCATTTCCGTAGCGACCTTGTGCCTGCTATGGGCTTCGAGCGTGGCCGCACAAACGCCTCCCCGACCGAACATCGTCTTTATTCTGGCTGACGATCTTGGGTTCGGCGATGTCGGAATCCTGAATCAGAACGCCCGTGCAGCGGCTGGCTTGCCCTCGTTTGCAACGCCGAACATCGACTCGATCGCTCTTCAGGGAATCCGCTTCAATACGTTCTACAGCGCTCCGAACTGCTCCCCCTCGCGAGCCATGATGCTCACTGGCTTTCATCAAGGACATACGATCATAGATCGAGCCAATCTCGAGCAGGACATCCGAGGCGGCAAAGAAGACGAAACTTGGGCGCAGCGACTCCAGGAAGTCGGCTACGCGACGGGCGCCTTCGGAAAGTGGCACGTGGGCGGCGTCAACAATACAGGTTCATCGATACGATCGTTCGATGCGCTGCCGACTCAGAAAGGATTCGAGACTTACTACGGTCCGATGTTCGGCAACTATCGGCTCGCCGTTCACTGGGAAAGCGACGGCGCCGGAGGAGTCGTTCGAGTTCCGAGTCCGAGCGATCCAACTTACACAGGCCCTGGCAGCAAAGTCGTCTATCTCGACGATCTTGTCGCACAGCAAACCGTTGGCTTCATTCGCGACAAGGCGAACGGGCCAGCGCCGTTTGCAGCCTACGTCCCGTTCACCGCCCCTCATTCGCCATTCGACCAAGCGCCGCCAGACCACCCTTACGCGGACGCTCCTTGGTCGCAGGTCCACAAGAACTATGCCGGGATGATCTGGCGGCTGGACCAGCATGTCGGTCAGATTCTCGCCGCGATCGACGACCCCGATGGCGACGGCGACACGAGCGACAGCGTCGCGAACAACACGCTGGTCGTGTTTACAAGCGACAACGGGCCATTGCTTCCAGGCACCAGTTTCGGCTTCCATCCGGAATTTTTCGACAGCAACAGTCCGTTCACAGGCTACAAGAATCACTTCTGGGAAGGCGGAACTCGCGTTCCGTTCTTTGTGCGTTGGACGGGCCAGATTGCGCCGGGACAGGTTGACCAAGAGTCGCTGATGTCATTTGCGGACATAATGCCCACCCTGGCGCAATTGGCCGGAGCGGAGAGCCCGTTCGGAATCGACGGGCGATCCTTTGCCGACAAGTTGGTCGACGGGTTGGAAGGCGACAAGAACGAGGTCCAGCTGACGATCGTCAATCGCGAATACGGCGGAGGCAATCCGGGCGGTTGGACGCTGCGAATCGGCGATTGGAAGTTAGTCCATCGCCTGAATTCCACGCTCATCACCAATCCAATTCCGCTGCTCTACAACGTCCGGACAGATCCCGCGGAGACGACGAACCTCTCGTTCCAGAAACCCCAATTGGTCGCAGCCTTGGAGGCGATCGCTTATGCCGAAGGAGCCAATCGCGAACCGCTGGGGCTAAGCGTCGAAACGCCGGTCGTCACAGAGACGAAGAACACCTATTTCACGCAGTACAAGTCTTGGAATCCCGCGGAGGGATCGACCGCTTTTAGCGACGCCGGGAATTGGTTGGGCGGGACTCCCTTCGGGTTGGTCGGCGATCCGCCAGCCGAGGGTTGGAACACGGGCCCCGCGGACAACTGGCTTGCGTCGATCGCAGCCATCGGTCCTGAGCAGTCGATATCGGCCGCGATAGCAAGCAACACGACAGTCCTCGCGTTGGAGGTGCGGGGAGAAGCCGGCGGCAGCGCCGAACTTGTCGTGGAACCGGGCGTCACGCTGAATGCTCGCAACGGCGTCTTCGCCTCCAGCGGAGGCGTCCTCCGACTGCAAGGCGGCGAAATCAATACGGTGCGCGACGTCGTCATCCGTCTGGGAGGAGTCTTCTCGGCACATGGCACGATTTCCGGACAGCAAGCGAGCGTCGCCCATGTTCCTGAGCTCGCCGGCTTGGGGATTTTCACGCCTCACCTTAAGAATGCCGGCCGTATCGAGGTTCGTAACGATTTGTCCCCCTCGCTGCCGGGACACCTGACAATCGACGGAGACTTTACGCAATTTGCGAGCGGCGAGCTCATGATCGACCTTGGTTCCGGCTCTGCACCTCCCCAACCCTGGGTTGACGTTTCGGATGTTGCGAGGTTGGGCGGTCGCTTGTCGTTCGTGCATGCCGATCCTGCTTCGCTCATGCCGGGAAGCGGCGGCCTGTTCCACATTCTTCACGCCGCCGACGGGATCGTAGGCGCTTTTGCCACGATCGCAGGCCCGACGCTGGCGGAGGGGCTTGGCTGGGAACTCATCTACACTCCTCAGGACGTCTATGTGAATATCGCCGTCGGAGCAGGTCAGCAAGCCTCCAACCTCCACGAATGGCGATTGTCCTATGGAGCCGAAGGCTCGGGGCTGATTGCCGACTTTAACTCGGACGGACGAGTTGATGGAACTGACTTTCTCCGGTGGCAGCGAAGCTTCGGTGAAAGTCTCGGCGACGGTTCTCCTCCGGCGCACTCGATCCCGGAACCTACGGCGATCGCGCTCGCCTTCTTAGCGTGCTGCACGTTGAAGATGTCTTTCGCAATGCTGCACCGATCTCGAACCTGAGAGTCTTGGTCGTCGCCCTACGCTGGAATTTGCCGAGACGGAGTCTGCGAGGGCGCAAAGAAGCGGCTTGGTCCTCCCGGGGGCGAACCAAGCCGCTTGGTCAGATTTGCTGCTGACGCATCGAAATGGGCTCGTGCGTCGACGCGTTACCAGCGTCGACGAATTCTCAGCGCGGCCAGCGCCGCGAGGCCGGCCAATCCCAACGACGTCGGCTCGGGAACGACGACTAGGTTGTCAATCAGCCCGAAGCTTAGGAGCGGGTTGTCGGAGAACGATGCGAACGGATCCGTATAACCGATCGTGACCCGTCCGTTCGTGGAAAAGGCCGTCCCCGCGCCGGCGTCCATCGTGCCGATCAACAGGCCGTCGATCTTCCACGTGAGCAACGCCGCTCCGCCGGTTCCGCCCGTTTCGTCGACGGCCAGTTCGACCTGATGCCAAGCGAAGCCGAAGGTCCCGGCGATCGTCGTCCCAGTCTGCTGAGCAGGCCCGCCGTTGCCGGCGCCCTGAACGGGCAGAAGTGAGACGTCGACGCCCGAGGGATTGAGCGGCAGGTAGTAAGCGTTCGAGGCGGCTTGCGAACCGGCTGCGTAGGTAGTGCCTGCTGAGGCGAGTCCCTGCAGGGCGGCGCCCCTGAGCAGGCGATAATCGACGCCGGAGCCCCCTTCACCATCGACCGCGGTCCACCCGCCGCTGCCGGTGGCGCCGCTTCGGTTGACGGTGGTCCCGTCGCCGCCGACGCCCGCAGTCAGAAACTCAGTCGATCCCGTGCCGCCGCCGGGGAAGGGCCCGTTGGCGTTGATCCAGGCGTCAAACTTCACCTTGTACGAGCCGCTGAACGACTGGTTGGTGTGCAACGTCACCGCGGCCGCGGCGGCGGGCTGGATATGGTTCGACTCGAACTTGACGCCCAGCGTGCTGGCGTCGGTCGTGTTGGGAGCCGGGGGAATTCCCATGACGCTGTAGTCGTAGGCGAACGACACCGCGTTCGTCCCGAACTGTACGAGGTTGTAGTTTGCGGCCGATGCGGCTGTGTTGAAGTCGTCGGTGTACAACGGCGCCGCTGCGGCCATCTTCACGGCAAGGGCGGCGGCGACGCCCAGGGTCAAGAATGCAGTTCGTTTCACGAGTCGATTCTCCTTTTCTTGAGAACTCTCAGGGGTGAACGTCACGAAGTCGAGGGCCTGCTTCTCTGTGCCGTTCAAGGTCCAAGCGCCCGCACGCACGCCGCCGCACCGTCGCCGCCGGTCGCATCGCCAACTCCGCCACTGGTCTGGGGTCGATTCTAGCAAGGGCCGGTGATGAAACCCTCTCTCTTTTTGGGGCCAATACTCTAGGTTTTGCGCAACAACTACCGATCGCGGCGGCGGACAGGGCGGAGCAGATTCGCGCAAACGCTAAAAATCTCGTGCGCAATCCGCCTCGCCCTGGTTATTGTGGCCCTCGGACGCGGCAACTAGCCTGAGAATACGCCCCAATCAGCAGGGATCTCTTCGCTGGGCGGGAGCCGCCCGAAGGCCGCGCACCGTGCGCTCTCCACGGCAATCGGGACCTTGTCGCGTTCTCATCTTGTTCTGGGAGGAATGATCTCATGAGGTGCACCAGATTCTGGTCCGTCGCGGCATGGCGCTCGTGCGCCGGCTTGTTGGCGGGCGCGATCGCCGTTGCAGGAACGTCGGCCGACGCCGGCCTGATGCATCGGTGGTCCTTTAACGACGGGACTGTCAACGACTCGGTCGGCGGCGCGCACGGTACGCTGCAGGGCGGCGCATCGATCGCCGGCGGCCAAGCAGTCTTGGCAGGGGGCGGGCAGCACGTCGACCTGCCGGGCCCGACGATCGCCATCAATACGTACAGCGAGGCGACGCTCGAACTTTGGTTGACGTCAGATCCGGCCAACACGAATTACACGATGGCAGCCGTCCTCGGGCGGACGTACGATCCGGGCCTCGGGGAACCCGACTGGGCCGGATACCAGTACGTCATGGTCCAGCCGACGCGCGGCGGCGGTCCGGCTGCGACGCGCGCGGCGATCACGGCCGTACGGTTTGAGGAAGAGTCGGGCGTGAACGGCCCGGGGCAGATTAACGACGGCGTGCCCCATCATCTGGCCGTCACGGTCAACGCGACCGACATTGCCTACTACATCGACGGGTCGCTGATCGGCTCGGCCCCTCTCGGCGCCAACACGCTCTCCAGCTTGAGCAACAACTTGGCCTACCTTGGGCGCTCGGTCTATCAGTACGATCCCACCTTCGTCGGTTCGATCGACGAATTCCGGATTCACAATATGGCGCTCAGCGCGGGTGACATCGCCCGCAGCATTCAGTTGGGACCGGACGTCGTCATTCCCGAGCCGTCGACGATGCTGCTCGTCGCGACCGGGCTGGCGGTTCTGGCCAGTCGGCGCCGCTGGAGCTAGTCGCTCGCCTGCCATTGACTTCTGATGAGACGCGGGGGCTCGTGACGAGCCCCCGCGTTTTTTTGTCGACGCACTCGAACGGTGAGCGCGCTTGCGCGGCCGGCGTGCTGACGCAGGCTTGGCGACGTGCCGCACCATGAGCCGATCGACGCTGGCCGCGGGCGACGCGAAGCCGTCGATGATTGTTGAATGGACCCGGGGCTCTCGCCTGCGGCTCAAGCTCGCGTCATGGAGCATCGCCTAGCTCCGGCCGCGCGAGACCAAGCTGAAGATGAACAACACAGCCACCCCGCCGATGACGGCCATGACCATGCTGCGGACGTCGAAGCCCGAGAGGTCGCCGAAGCCGAGTCGGGTCCCGATGTACCCGCCGACCAGCGCCCCGATGATCCCCAAAACGATCGTGGCCACAATCCCGCCTGGCGCCTGCCCCGGCATGAAGAACCTAGCGAGATACCCGGCAATCAATCCGAAACCGACCCAAGCAAAGAGACCCATGGCTTGCTCCTGGAAGGCGACAGTTGAGCAGCGACGACGACGGCGCTGCCGACGGCCTGCTCTCGATTATAGCTGAATCTGCCGGCTCAACTCGTTCCAAGCCATCGGCCCCGCGTCTCGCGACTGGCAACCTGGAAACCGTTGGCGCATGATGGGTCAATGGCGGCCGGTGGTTGTCGCCGTTCTTGTTGGGTTCCCTCGATGGCATTCGTCGTACCGCGTTACCTCGTTCCGTTTCATCCCAAGCGGATTCCGCACCATTTCGTCGACGTGTTGGTCGTCGGCGGGGGGATTGCGGGGCTGCGGGCCACGATGGCGATCGACCCGCGGCTCTCCACGCTGGTCGTCACCAAGGATCGCCTGCAAGAGTCCAACAGCACCTACGCCCAGGGGGGGATCGCCGGGGTCATGGCGCCCGACGATTGTTTTGAGGAGCATGTCGACGACACGCTGGTCGCCGGGGCCGGGTTGTGCGACAAGTCGGTCGTCGAGATGGTCGTCCGCGAGGCGCCGGCCCATATCCGGCAGCTCATCGCCTGGGGCGCCGCGTTCGACGCCGACGACGGCGAGCTGTTGCTCGGCCGCGAGGGGGGGCACAGCCGCAACCGCATCGCTCACGCCTTGGGGGACGCGACCGGCAAGGAAATCATGCGGGCCATGATCGAGCGGGCTCGTGAGACGCTGCAAGCGCAGATCTGGCAGGACACTTTCACGATCGACCTGCTGACGGACGAAGGCGCCTGCCGCGGGGCGCTCGTGTGGAATCCCCGACACGGCAAGACGTTCGTGTGGGCCAAACAGACGATCTTGTGCACCGGCGGCACGGGGCAGGTGTACCGCGAAACCACCAACCCGCTGGTCGCCACCGGCGACGGTCACGCCGCGGCGTACCGCGCCGGCGCCGAACTGGCCGATATGGAGTTCATGCAGTTCCATCCCACGGTGCTGTACATCGCCGGCAGCAGCCGCAGCCTGATCACCGAGGCGATGCGAGGCGAAGGCGCCCTGCTGGTCGACTGCAACGGCCGACGATTCATGCCCGATTACGACGAGCGCGCCGAACTGGCGCCGCGCGACGTCGTCAGCCAGGCGATCGACCAGCAGATGACCAAAACGCACCATCCGTGCGTCTATCTCGACCTGAGCCACTTCGACGGCGAGTGGCTTCGCAGCCGGTTCCCGGGGATCACCAAACGGTGCGCCGAGTTCGGCATCGAACTCCCCAACGACAAGATCCCCGTCCGGCCTGGGGCGCACTACATGATCGGCGGCGTACGGGTCGACGAGCACGGGCGCACGACGCTCCCCGGGCTGTGGGGAGCGGGAGAAGCGACCAGCAGCGGACTCCACGGCGCCAATCGGCTGGCGTCGAACAGCTTGCTCGAAGGGCTCGTGTACGGCGCCCGGTCCGGCGAAGGGGCCTCGGCCGCGGCCTTAAAGTGCCCCGACACGTACGCCGCCCTGCCGCTGGAGAATCCAGTCGTCGAGCGGCGCAGTGAGTGGCTCGACCTGCAGGACGTGCGAAACTCGCTGAAGAGTCTCATGTGGCGCGCCGCGGGGGTCCGCCGCGACGGCCCGCAACTGGCCGCGGCGTTGGCGACGGTCGAGAAGTGGTCGCAATACGCCCTGACGCAACAGCTCACCGACCCCCGCGGATGGGAACTGCAGAACATGCTCACGGTGAGCGAGGTGATGCTCGGCGCCGCGCTGCGGCGCGAAGAATCGCGCGGCGTCCACCTCCGGAGCGATTTTCCTGGGCAGGACGACGCGAAGTGGGGCAGACGGATCGGGGACCGGCGCAAATCGTGACGGGACGGGCGGAGAGCCGTCCCCCGGAGAAGCCCGCAGGGCCGACATCCTGCTGCCAGAGTCGCCGGCCTGATTCTGCCCCCCTTTCGGATTCCCTCCGGGACGACTCCCGCTCCCGCCCACGAATTGCGGGGAACGACAAGGTTTGGGGGGCATGCTCGTCAACCGCTGCCCAAGACGATGCGGCGGTTTATGGCACGGCATCGATCTTCTCAGCGACGATTTTTTGCCCCGATTTTCCGTGATCCGGCGAACCGCTGCGGCCCGACTGGCGTAGCGGCGGGTATAGACACTCCCAAGCCGCAAGGTTAGGCTGCTTGGTCCTGGATAGCCTGTGCGGCGCCACTGGAAGGAAGTGTCTTAAACCTAGTGCTTTGGCAAATCGAGTATTTTGGGTTGGGGACGACGCAACCTGTTGACAGAGAGAGATGTTGCGCCGTCCCCAACCCAAAATTTAGCCTGTGACAAAGCACTAGTTCGCCAAGACACCTAGTTCGCCAAGACACTTAGCAGCTTGCTGAAAAAGGGGACAGGCACGCTCGCGGAATGCGGCTTTCAGAGGGTCGCCGGAATTGTTCCGCGAGCCCGACCCATTTTCAACAGGCTATTGAGACGCTCCAGCGGGGCTGCCCTGTGCGGGTCGCACATCTTGCGTCCGCGGCGGTCGTTTCCGAGCCCGTTACGGCCCGGCCCGCTCGCAGCGAACCGTTCCATCGCCGGGAGTATTGCGTATGTCGACTGAGACCGCCCCAGCATCCGCCCCTGTCGCGGACGCGGCGACGCCGATGATCGAAGCCATCGGGCTGTCGAAATTCTACGGCGATTTCGCCGCCTGCCGCGACGTGAGTTTCGCCATCAACAAGGGCGAAGTCGCGGCGTTTCTAGGCCCCAACGGCGCCGGCAAGAGCACGACGATGAAGCTGCTCACCGGGTACTTGGCCCCGTCGACCGGCACGGCCAAGATCGCCGGATTCAATATGAATCAGGAACGGCTCTTGGGCGCCGAGCGGCTGGGGTACTTGCCGGAGAACGGCCCGTTGTATCCCGACATGTCGCCCCGCAGCCTGCTGACGTTCTTCGGCAATGCTCGGGGACTCACAGGGCGAGAACTCGATCAGCGGATCGAAGCGGTCGTCAACACGTGCCATCTCGAAGCGGTCATCGGCAAGCCGATCGGCAAGCTCTCGAAGGGCTACCGCCAGCGGGTCGGCATGGCTCAGGCGTTGCTGCACAACCCCGACGTGCTGATCCTCGACGAACCGACCGCGGGTCTCGACCCCAACCAGATTCGCGAAGTGCGCCGCATGATCCGCGAGCTAGGGCAGACCAAGACGATCCTGTTGTCCACTCACATCCTGCAGGAGGTCGAGGCGATGTGCAATCGGGTCGTGTTCATCAACGAGGGACGACTGGTGTTCGACGGCACGCCCGCCGAACTGGCCGCTCAGGACCACGACCTCGATAAGCGTTTCCATCAACTCACCGGCCGGGCCGAGTTGAATTGACGCTTTCTTGCGTAACCGCCAAGTCGAGACGGACGCAACTTTTGATCTTTGTGAGCTACGCGTCGACGTGCTCGTCTTGACAATTCGAATCTGAATTCCGGCAAGCATCCGCTTTGCGATTATGAACCTTAATACGCTCAAGGCGATCTTTCGCCGCGATTTCGTCAGTTACTTTTCCAACCCCACGGGATACGTGTTCATCTGCGTATTCGTGGTGCTGTCCGCGCTGGCGACGTTCTGGCCGCCGGAGTTCTTTGCGAACAATCTGGCGAATCTCGACCAACTCAGCCGGTGGCTGCCGTTCATCATGCTGGTGTTCATCCCGGCGATCACGATGAGCATGTGGGCCGAGGAGCGGCGGCAAGGAACCGACGAGTTGCTGCTCACAATCCCGGCGAGCGACTCAGACGTCGTGCTGGGCAAGTACTTGGCCGGGGTGGCGATCTTCACCGTATCGCTGTTGTTTTCGGCGCTGGCGATCTTCTTGGTGTTCAACTACGGGCTGGGGTCGCCTGATCCGGGGCTGTTTTTCAGCACGTACGTCGGCTACTGGTTCATCGGCATCGCGATGATCGCCGTGGGGATGGTCGCCTCGTTCCTGACGCCGAATTTGACGGTGGGATTCATCCTGGGGGCGCTGTTCAACATGCCCTTGGCGCTGTTCGGCGTCGCCCACTGGTTCATCAAGGACCCGGCCTGGGCCCAGCGGGTGCAAAAGTGGAGCGCGCTTGAGCAGTTCCGCGGCTTCGAGCGGGGAGTGATCAGCATCGGCGGGATCGCCTACTTCGTGCTGCTGGCGGCGGTCATGCTGTACCTGTGCATGGTGCTCATCGGCCGGCGCCATTGGCAGGCCCGCGAGGACGATCGCTCGCTGATCTGGCACTATCTCGTGCGCGCAATCGCGTTGCTGGCGGTCGCGTTCGGCGTGACCGCGGTGCTGCAGGAGAAGAACTGGTTGCGGGCCGACGTCAGCAGCGCCCAACTCAGTTCGCTGTCGGCCGACACGATCAAGCTCATCGGCAAACTGCGCGACGACAAGGACGTGCCGCCGATCAAAATCGACGCTTACGTCAGCCCGCGCGTTCCCACCGAGTACGCCCCGACGAAGCTGAACCTGTTGTCGACGCTGGAAGAGTTGAAGGCCCTGGGCGGGGGCAAGATTCAAGTCGTGAAGCACGAAATCGAAAACTACGGCGAAGAAGCCGAGCTGGCCGAGAAGAACTACGGCATCACGCCTCAGGAGCAAATGGTGGGCGAAGGCGCCCAGACGGCGACCGAGGAGTTCTTCCTCGGGGTCGCGTTCCGCGCGGGACCGGACAAGGTCGTCGTGCCGTTTATCAACAAGGGAATCCCGGTCGAGTACGAACTGGTCCGCTCGATCCTGACGGTCGCTCAATCGGAGCGGAAGAAGATCGGAGTCGTCGACACGGGCGTGCCGATCATGGATCGCTCGAGTTCGGCGCGCAACAGTTGGGCGCTCGTCAATGAGCTGCGCAAGCAGTACGACGTGACGCTGGTCGATCCGGCGCAGCCGATCAAGGACAACTTTGCGGCGCTGCTGGTCGTGCAGCCGTCGATGCTCGGTCCCCAGCAGATGGATCACCTGGTCGATGCGATCAAGACGGGGATGCCTGCGGCGCTGTTCGAGGATCCGTACCCGTTCATCATCCCTCCGCAGATGGCCGCGGGGACCGATGAGCCGAAGATGAACCCGATGGCGATGCAAATGGGGATGTTCGGCGGCGCCGGAAACGAGCCGAAGGGGGACCTGCAGCAACTGTGGCGGCTGCTCGGCGTCCGCATGAACGGCAGCCAAGTCGTGTGGCAGCAGTACAGCCCCGAGCAATCGGTTCGCACGATCGAGGACGACCAGTGGGTGTTCATCGACTCGGGCAACGGCGCCGAGGAGCCGTTCAACGGCAAGAACGCGATCTCCTCGGGCCTGAATCAGGTGCTGCTGTTGTACCCCGGCTCGTTCACCAAGTCTGAAGATTCGAAGCTTGATTTCGAATCGCTGATGGTGACCGGGTCGAAGAACTCCGGGACGGTCATGACGCAGTCGCTCACACGCGGGGAGCTGGGCCGCGTGAATCGCGAAAACTTCAGCAAGGTTCGCACATCCGACGGCTACATTGTCGCCGCCCAGGTTTCGGGCTTGGCGCCGCTCGATGCGCTGCTGCCGAAGAAGTCCACGGACGACGAGGCCGACCCGGCCGACGATCCCGAGCTCGCCGCCAAACGCAAGGAAGCCGAGAAGAATCGCGCCAAGATGAACGTGGTGCTGGTGGCCGACATCGACTGCCTGATCGACGGGTTTTTCATGATCCGCGAGCGGGGCGACAGCCAGTTCCTCGAAGCGGCCCAGAACGTCACGTTCCTGCTGAACGTGGTCGATCAACTGACCGGCGACACGCGCTTCATCAACATCCGTAAACGGGCCCGGGCTCACCGGACGCTGACGAAGATCGACGAGGCGACTCTGGAGTACCGCCGCAACGCGGCCAAGCAGGAAGAGGAGTTCGTCGGCAGCATTCAAGAGAAGATCGACGCCGCCCAGACCGCCTACAACGAGAAGATGGACGCCGTCGACAAGCGAACCGATTTGACTGCGCTGCAGCGCGAGATCCTCCGCCGGCAGATCGAGATTGACGAACAACGCAAGCTGCAGCGCGAGGTGACCAATCTGGAGCAAACCCGCCGGCGCGAGGTAAAGAAGATCGAGTACGGCTTGGAGCAAAACGTCCGCTCGGTGCAGGACCTGTACAAGATGATCGCCATCGTGTTGCCGCCAATTCCGCCGTTGCTGCTGGCGGTGTGGGTGTTTTTCCGCCGGCGCGAAGCGGAGCGGCAAGGCGTGGCGCGCGAGCGACTGCGATAGGCGTCCGAAAGAGCGCACCCCCCAAGTGCATCAAGACGTTCGATTGCCGATTAACGCTTTGACCGACGTTGATCACACGACCATACGACAATTAGTTCACTTCCTTCCGCCCTTGGCGCAATGGGCGCCCCTGGCGGTTCGACAAATCACTGTTGACGCACTTCGACATGTCCGAATCCAGCAAGTCTCTCAGTTTTCTTGCCGCCGGCGTCGTCTCGCTGGCTGCGGCTTATTTCGTCTCGGCGGGGCCGAGCGAGTTCGACCCGGCCGACAAAGTCGGCCAGCGGCTCAACGAGTTCGAGGTCGACGAGCCGAAGAGTCTGAAGATCGTCAAAGTCGCCGCGAGCGGGACGAAGCTCGACGAATTCGAGGTCGCCGAGCAAGCCGGGGTGTGGACCATCCCCTCGAAGCAGGGCTATCCCGCCGACGCGACCGAGCAAATGGCCTCCGCCGCGACCGGCCTCATCAACCGCGAAATCCTCCGCGTGCAAGCCAAAACCGCCGACGAGCACGCGGCCCTCGGGGTGTTGAACCCCTCGACGGCCGAGTTGAAGGGGAACAACGAAGGAGTCGGCACGCGCGTCGTGATGACCGACGCCGAAGACAAGACGCTCGTCGACTTGGTCGTCGGCAACGAGGTCAAGGATTCGCCCGGGCAGTACTACGTACGGAACGCCAATCAGGACGTGGTGTACGTGGTCGCCCTGGAGCCCGAGAAGCTGGCGACCGACTTCGGGCAGTGGATCGAGGACGATCTCTTGAAGCTCGATCCGTTCAACATCAGCCAGATCTACATCAACGACTACTCCGCCGAGATGTCGCTGGCGGTTTCCGCCAACGGTCGGCTGGTTCCGCAAGTGAGCTGGGATCGTCGCGGGCAGATGCGGCTGGCCTACGACAACAAGGACGCAAAGTGGCGGCCCCTGGAGTTAGTCGCCTTCAGCCGCCAAACGGGCGAGCCGGAGCCGCGCCCCCTGGCCGACGACGAGGAACTGAACGAGGACGTGCTGCGCGAGCTGCGCAACGGGCTCGACGACCTGTTGATCGTCGACGTCGAACGCAAACCGACCGGGCTAAGCGCCGACCTGAAAGCCGGGGACGATTTTCTCAAGGACCGCGCCAACGCCGAAAGTCTCGCAGAGCGCGGCTTCGCCCCCGTACGGATCGAGGAGGGAGGCCCCATGGAGATCCTTTCCAGCGAGGGCGAAGCGATCTGCACGATGCGCAACGGAGTCGAGTACGTCCTACGGTTCGGCAAACTGGCGATGGACTCGGACGCCGACGCGGAAGCGGCCGCCGACGCCTCGGGGGGGAAGCTCAACCGATACCTGTTCGTCTCAGCCCGGTTCAACGAGAAGGTCGTCGAACGCCCCGAGCTAAAGGACGTCCCTCCGCTGCCAGAGGGGGCCGACGAGCCGGCCGACTCCGACGCGGCGGCCGACGCCGAGGGGGACGAGACCAGCGACGAACCGACGGAAGATGAGGAAGAAGAGGAAGAGACCGACGATTCCGACTCGGCGGAGGAGGCCGACGAGGAAGCGACCGAAGACGACGGCGACGCCGTCGGCGAGGACGCCGCGGCCGAGGAAAAGCCCGCCGATCCGGAGGCCGAGCTCGAGGCGCTGATCGCCGAGCGCAAGTCGATCCAGGCCGAGAACGACCGACTGCTTGACCGCTACCAGGAGACGCTCAAGGAAGGTCGCAAGACGGTCGACGAACTCAACGAGCGGTTCGGCGACTGGTACTACGTGATCAGCGAAGACGTCTACAAGCAGATTCATCTGAGTCTCGATCAGATGATCAAGAAGAAAGCCGGCGACAAAGCGGACGCCGCTGCGGGGAGCGCCCCTGCGGACGACGACCCGCTGTCCGGCCTGCCGAATCTGCCGCTGGGGGGCAAGCAATAACCCGCGAAGCAATCGGGGCGGCGCGAGGCGTCACGCTGTCGGCTGGCCGAGTTCGCGGAGTTGCTCCAGCGTGAACAGACCCGTGTCGTGACCGTCGCTGAAGCGGATCGCGTAGGCGTACCGCCCCACCGGCTCCATGGCGGCGATCCGCAGGGGCTGCGTCTCCTGTGGCTTCAGCACCGGCAACAGCGGCGGCGGCTCGGGACTCGAGCGTTTCTCGCGGCAGCTCGCACAAGGGCAGGCGTCGCGAAGTTCCCGCACCCGATACTCGCGCCGCTGACCGTCGCTCCAAGCGATGGACAGCCGATCGGGGTCGATGAGTTTCAGGTCGATTGGTTGCGACGCGCTCATGCTGGGTCTCGCCGGCGAACGACAGGATTGCAACGCGGCTGGAACGCCGACTCCGGGGAAATGAGACGCGAGGCGGCGTTCCGTTCGCACGGCGTCGAGCGCTCGCTTGCCCTCAACGCTGGACCGCCGGCTTGCGGCGGTGGTCGACGAATCGCTTCCCCTTCCCCTCGAACCGAGGCAGCGACATCGCCGCAGCCAGGCGCACCTCGACCTTGAGCCCCAGCCGCAAGTGAAGCTCTTCGGCAATCCGTGCGGGCTGCTCCAACCGATCTTCGACTTCGACGACCAGTTCGTCCATCTCGCCCCGCTTGCGGGCAGTCAGGCGGTACTCAACCACCTCGGGAAAGCTGCGCAGGATTTGTTCGATCGCGGCCGGGTAAATGTTCACGCCGCGAATGATCAGCATGTCGTCGGCCCGGCCGAGGACGCCCCCGTCGAGAATCACGAACCGATTGGGCCCCTGCTGCGGCCAGACTGGTCGCACCAGATCGCCCGTGCGGTAGCGCACCACCGGCAGCCCCCAGCGCCCCAGCGAAGTAAGCACGAGTTGCGACAACCTCCCTTCCACGGCCGGTGCGCCCGTTTCGACGTCGAGGAACTCGGCGATGAACTGCGACTCGAGCACATGCAACCCGCGCTGGTCGTGATCGGCGTAGCCCCACGGTCCGATCTCGCTGGCGCCGCTGTGGTCGGTGACGCGGGCCGACCAGGCCTGCTCGA
This sequence comes from Pirellulales bacterium, assembly GCA_019636345.1. NCBI lineage: Bacteria > Pseudomonadati > Planctomycetota > Planctomycetia > Pirellulales > Pirellulales bacterium. Next base: position 278,936 of record JAHBXQ010000005.1, read on the forward strand.
TCCGGCGGCGTATCGCGGGAATCGATCCTCCCGGCTCGCCGGCGACGATGATCTTTTCGATCGTCGTGTGCGCGAGGTTGATCTTATGCTCCTCGGCCACTTCGACCAAATGCATCGCATAGGTGGGCGTGCAAAGCAGCACGGTCGCTTCGGTCCTCTCGATCAGATCGAGCCGGGCTAGCGAGTTCATCCCGCCGCCGGGAATCGTCATCGTTCCGCGGGCGGAGAGCGCATCGTGGGCGCTCCAGAACCCGATGAACGGTCCGAACGAAAACGCCAACAACGCGCGATCCTTCGAGCCGACCTCGGCCGCGTCAAGCACGTACTGCCAGCACTTGATCCACCACTGCCAGTCGTCGTCCGTGTCGAACACAGGCAGAGGTCGGCCGTGCGTGCCTGAGGTTTGGTGAAACCGGGTGTATCGATCGAGCGTCCAGGTGAGGTTCGCCGGCCCGAGGCGATCGGACTCGTCGAGCGCCAGTTCTCCCTTGGCGGTCAGCGGCAGCGACGACAACTCGTCGAGCGACGCCAGCGGGAACGACGCGCCGGCCAGCTTGCGAGCGTAGAACTCGTTCGTCGGCAAGATCGCCGCAAGCATGTCGTTGAGTTTCGCCAACTGCAAGTCGGCCAGGGCGGCCCGGCCGAGTCCCTCGCGACGTCGTCGTTCTTCAGCCGAACTGCGGATCATGCCGGGCGTCCTTGTCGCGAGTCGGAGCAACGGGGAACGTCGAACCGACGAGTCTTCCGATCATTGGGAGCAACGACGTGCGGTCCGCGCGGGCAATTCGCCTGCCGTTGGCGCCGGTCGGCTCACTCCTGCGCGTATCTTAGCGCGCCACGTCGTACAATTCGATCTTGCGATACAGCGTCGCCCGGCCGATGCCGAGCAATTTGGCGGCGTCGGGGACGTTGCCCCCCGCGCGGCGAAGCGCTTCGCTGATCAGTTTCTTTTCCCACACCTCGATCTGCAGCGAATCGAGCTCGCCGGCGCCGCTGTCGCGAAGCCCCAGATCGTGCGGCTCGATCTTGTCGCCGTCGGCCAGCACGACGGCGCTGTCGAGCACGTTTCTTAATTGTCGCACGTTGCCGGGCCAATGGTAGGCGAGCAGCTTGGTCCGCGCCGCGTCGCTGATCCCCAGATGAGGCCGCCCCCGCTCCTGCCGGTAGTGGGCGAGGAAGAAGTCGATCAGCAGCCCCACGTCCCCTTCGCGCTCGCGCAGCGGGGGGATGTACAGCTCGAACACGCTCAGCCGATAGTACAAGTCCTCGCGGAACTTCTTCTCGCGGACGTAAGTCTGCAGGTCCTGATTCGTGGCGGCGATGACACGGACGTCGACGCTCGCTTCCTGGACGGCTCCGACCGGCAGAAACGGGTGCCCCTCAAGGATTCGCAGCAGCTTGGCCTGACCTTCGAGGGTCAACTCGCCCACCTCGTCGAGAAACAGCGTCCCCAGGTCGGCCTGCTGGAAATACCCCGCGTGGTCGCGATCGGCCCCGGTGAAGGAGCCCGCCTTGTGGCCGAAGAGCTGGCTCTCGATCAGGTCCGCAGGGATTGCTGCGCAGTTGACCGCCACCAGGGGACGATCGGCTCGCGGACTGCCGCGGTGAATGGCGCGGGCGACGAGTTCCTTGCCCGACCCGCTTTCGCCGCGCACCAGTACGCACCCGGGGGCGCGGCTGACCCGTTCGATTTTGCTCTTGAGCAACAACATCGGCTTGCTCTCGCCGATGAGGTCCGAATAGCCAGGCGAGGCGTTCACCAGCTGGCGGTAGTCGGTCTGCAGCGTCTGATGGAGCCGCGCCCGCACCAGAGCGATGACCACCTGGGTCGCCACCGCGATGACGAAATCGAAGTCGCTCTGCCGAAACCGTCCGTCCTCGAGATAAACGTGGATCGCGCCTAGAATCGTCCGCTCGCCCGAGCCCTTCTCCTTGCGAACCAGCGGCGCGCAAACCGCGTCGGCAAAATGCTGCACGCTCGCGGCGCCGTCGCTCGCCGACTGGTTGGCGACCCACACCGCGTGCCCCTGCGAAAGAACCAGCTCGGTGAGACTCTCGCTGAGCTTGACTCGCGACGCCGCGTCCTGCGGCATCACCAGCTTGGGCTTGAGCTGACCCTCGTCGTCGACCCACAGAAAGCCGACGATCGCCGCCTTGGTCCGCTCCTTGAGCAGACCCAGGGCCACGCGAATCACCTCGTCGGGATCCTCGCACCCCAACAGGCGAATGCTGAGCTGGTACAGAAGCATCAGTTCTTGCACCTGCTCGGGGGTCGGCAGCGCGGCGAGGACCTCCTCGTTGCTTTGTCGAACGGCCAGGGGGAGATCCTGTACGATCGTTTGCGTCAGGCTCGATTCCTCCGCCTCGGCCGTCGCCGGCTCCTCGGACAGGTGGAACTCGAACTCGTGCGACCCGAGCCGCAATCGGTGCCCGTCGCCGAGCGTCGCCTCGTCGATCTTCTGGTCGTTGACGCTCGTGCCGTTGCGGCTGCGCTGATCGACCACCGTCCAGACGCCGTCGTCGCTGGAAACAATCGCGTGGACCCGAGAACAAAGCGGATCGGGGAGCGAGATGTGGCAATCGGTGCCGCGACCGATGAGAGTTTCGCGCGCGGGGTCGAGCGGGAAATTCGTCCCCGCGCGTTTGCCGGTCAGGATGGTGAGATAGGCGTACACAGGCGGCCTGGGCGGCGTCGGCGCAACTGGTCGGCGGCCTTCATCCTACCCGATGGCAACCCGTTGGGAAGCGCCGCGCGGACGCGGTTCCGGTGGTCTTCCGGACGCAACAAAGAAGGCTCGCAGCGGCAAGAATGACTCCTGCCGCTGCGAGCCGTATCGCAGATTGGCTGATTTGTCGATCGGACCGCACGAAACTCGGCAGACTATTGCCGGCGATCACACGCTTGTCGTTAGTACCGCAGGATCGCGTCGACCGTCAGACGATTCTCCAGCACGTCGCGACGATCGGTCATGGGGATTTCGTAGGCCACGCCCAGTTCGACGTTGCGACTCGGCTTGTACTTGCCGCCGAAGGCCCATGTGGCGATGTCGTTCCCCGCGACTCCGGTCGAACCGAGATTGAACAGATCGCCCCCCTCGACTCCCGGCAACCCGCCGGCGCCCGACTTCATCCAGTGATACCAGTTGAACTCAGTCAGAGCGTACCAACCGTCGAACACCTGATAGTCGAAGTGGTTCGACCAATACGACATCTGCGAGCCTGTGTTCGAATCGGCCGGCAACCGCAATCCGCCGCCGGAAATCCAGTGGCCGTAATCCAGCAGTTGCATCCCGCCGGTGAGGAACAAATGGAAGTCGCCGTCGCCGTTCCCCTGCAACGTCCGGGGCGAGCCGACCGGCATCTCGTACGTGAGCCCGGCCGACAGCAACCGCTGTGCCTGCACGTCGCGATAGAGCGTGTACTTCAACCCCGCGGCGACGTCGGCCCAACCGTCGCGGATGAGCGGATTGCTGGAGGTCGCGTACCCGTCCTTGGTGGCGATGATCGACAACCGGTCGGTGATCCTCGCCCGCAACTGCAAGGCGAACAGGTCGATCTCGCCCCCGCCCGCTGCGCCCGGCACGACGTGGTGAAGATAGATCGCCCGGGCTTCGGTCAGCGCCCGCGGGTCTTCAAAGTACGTCGGGTTGGTCATCGGGCTGATGAAGTCGTCGAAGCAGTGATCCGACGGTTTGATCAACCCGCCCAGCAGCCCCTCGCAGCATCGATCGCCGCAGTCGCAACAGCATCCGTCGCCGCACCCCGCGCAGTCGTCCGTGCACGCAACGCCGACGATCTCGGGGTCCCACGTCAGATCGCTCAAGGGGTTCGCCCCGCGAGCCGCAGGCAGCCCCGCCCCGACGATGCCAATCGCCAAGACCCACCGCATCCATTGACTGTTTCTCGCCTTCATGGCAAGCGCCTCCATGCCAAGAGAACGCAACGACTCGCCAGCCGCGAAGGCCGGGCAAGGATGACGGCTGACACCAGCCTTCTTCGCCGCGTGAATTTGTCCTATCGCTTGCTTCGACATAAACGTCGCCGAGCTCACACAACAGGAGCGTTTTGCTGGATTCTCCCCAAGATCGTTAAAGTCGGCACTGAGCGAGTGTGACGAAGCCGCACACCGCGACGTAAGCCAGAGCCCGGCCGCACTGCAAGAGCCCGCTTGGCAGGCCACCGGCGAACATGCGAAGTTCGCGGCACGAAACCTCTCGCGACGCCCGGGATTTCACCTTCGATGCAAAGTCTTGAACAGCGCGCAAGCGTCAATTGACTTGGCGCTCTCAGCAACCGCGTCGCGATGGCTGAACGAGTGTGCGGCGCGGAACGAACGCGAAACAGCACGAGCAGGCGTCAGACGTCGGTCGCCCCGGATCCGCTTTCACAACACGACCTCCCTGGCCAAACCACGGCCAAAACCTTCGCGCTGCAACCGCTGCAGTGGTTAAAATCGATACGGTCAGCGGGTCCCGCCAACTCAATCGCGACTGCCGACCAAACTGTCGGCCTGGGTTCCGGGCCTGGAAACGGCGCGTATTGCGCCGAAAACGGGCTTCACAACTGCCTTGCAGCCTGTTTCCTCCGGGGATAAGATAGTGGGCTTGGCGGCCCCCCGCCCACGGGCTGTAGCTCAGCTTGGCTAGAGCGCTGCGTTCGGGACGCAGAGGTCGAAGGTTCAAATCCTTTCAGCCCGACTATTTTCAGAAACGAGCCCTTCGGCGAGGACGTCGAAGGGCTTTCGTATTGCAGGGACGAGAGTTACGTCGACGAGCGTGAAGTTCAAACAGACGATTTCGAGCATTCGGCGTTTGGCGCGATAGTCGGCCGTAACCCATTTCTCCTGCAGCGTTTGCGAAAGTTCAAACGCCGCCAGCGCGATTTCGCCCTGTTCCTCGCGACTGCGGTCGTGCGCGTCGACCTCGATCGAGAGCCGCGCGATGCGGTCGCGAAGCTCCGTCCCTTTGGCGGCGAACGCGTCCTGGTCGATCTCGCCGAGCAGCCGCAAGTTGAGCAGTTGGTCCTGCTGCTTGCGCAACAGCGTCAACTGGCGATTCAACTCTGCCAGTTGCTCCTGCCGCGCGGTCTGCTGGCCGCGAGTCCGCTCCCGCAAGACCCGAGCGAACCAATCGCGCGTCTTCTCGTCGTCGATCCGCAGCGTTTCGAAGAAGGCGAGCATCTGCTCGTCGAGGGCCTTTTCCGGAAGCCGAACCCGCGGATGACCCGCCGCCGTGTATCCGGAACAGCGGTAGTAGCGGTAGTGCTTGACTCCCCGCGCGCCCTTCTTCTGGATCGTCTCGCCCGTGATCGGCCGGCCGCAATGACCGCACACGATCAGACCGCCGGCGTAGGTCAACTCGTGCGACCGGTAGACCTGGCCGCCGAGCAATTGTTGCACCCGATCGAACGTGACCCGGTCGATCAAGGGCTCATGCGTCCCCGGATACCACTGTCCCTTGTACGCAACCTCGCCCAGATAGGCCCGGTCGCGCAGCAGCATATGGAGCTTGCTCCGCGTGAACCGGCGCGCTTTCGATGAATAGACCATGCCCGCTTTGTCGAGTTCGTCGACCAGCGAATCGAGCGTATGCCCTTCAAAGGCGTAGAGATCGAAGATTCGCCGCACCTTGCGGGCGTTGTCCGGATCGGTTTCGACGAGACTCCGCCCGTCTCGGCGGACGTTGCGATAGCCGTACGGCGCCTTGCCGACGAAGAGCCCGGCCTGAATCCGGCGAAACAGTCCGTCCTTCACGTCGAGCGATTGCTGTTCGGTGTAGAACGAGGCCATGTTGGCCAGCGTCCGCCGCATCATCCGCCCGGCGGGCGTGTTCTCGGTCGCTTGGGTGACGTACACGACCTTGAGACCGTGGTCGACTTCCAACCGCTCCAATTCGACGTAGTCGAACAGGTTGCGAGCCGCGCGGTCGACCTTGAAGAACAGCACGCCGGCGAGTTCCGAGGCATGCTGTCTGGCATACGCCAGCAGTTCCCGAAACGTCCGCCGCTCGTCGGGCTTGGTCGCGGTCTCGGCGATCCGGTAGAGCTTGACGATTTCGCCGCCGTTCTGGCCGGCGTAGCGGTGCAGGGCTTCCTCCTGCACTTCGAGCGAGAACCCTTCGCGTTCCTGCTCGCGACTAAGGAGTCGCCTTGGTCCGGCCTAACCGGACCAAGGCGGCCTCAAACGGATTAAAGACGTTAACGAGCGTTGAACTTACGCGCGTCCGTCTTCGGCAGAGCCCAGAGGGGCGTCGAGTTCGACCGAGTCGGGGCTCGGTAGTAGCTCGATCCGCTCGAGTACGCACGTGGCGCCGCGACTGTCGGAGTCGGCGCTACCGTCCCTTCCGGCACGTACGAGTACCGGCGACTGGCCTGCGGGACCACCGTAGCCTCGGGGCACGGAGTCGTTGCCTCTGTTCCCGCCGCAGACGGCGCGTACGAGTACCGGCGACCTTCAGTCGGCGCCTGGACAACCATCGGACTCGGCGTTGCTGCGACCGGATCGCTGTCACTGCGGTCAACAGGGGCGCGACGGGCATACGTCGAGCCAATGCCAGAGTTGCGCTGAGAGCTATAAGCGCCGGGACGATAATCCCCACGGGCCTTAGCCGTCCCGACTGCTGGAGCCGCTTGGGCAATGCCGGCTCCAAGCAGGGCCACTGCCAACATCGATGTCAAGAGATTTCGAGCGTTCATTTTACACCTCCGCCAAACAAAGGCGCCGCGGCGCCTCTTGCTCACAAGAGCAAGAGAAAATGCAACGCAGGCGCGGGAAACGGAATCTTCGAGAATTCAGCGCAGCGACAAGCCGGGCTGAGGGATCACCGACATGCCCGTGTCAGAATGTCCTAGCGTCACGCTAGGCGCACACGGGGAGCGCAAGAGTCACACCCTGAGACAGGTGCGCTGAGCAAAAAGCGTCGGAGAATAGGGGCCGCTGATCGAGAGCAGCGACAGCGCTTCGCGAAGGTCCTGCCCCGCCCCGTCATCGATTTCCACGTAAGCGGTTGCAGAACCCACTTTGGCCAATTCGCGAAGATCGCGGCTCGACGGGGTCGTCGTCTGATCCTTGTCGCGGGCGGGAGATTCTTGGCTGCAGCAGGCTGAGTCGCACTCGCAGCCCTCGCCGCCGCAGCAGTTCCCCGCGTTGTGCAAGCCGACAGGGCTCTTGGCGCACGGCGCAACGGCCAGCGAGGGGCAGGAATCCCCTCCCCCAAGGGCAACCACGAGGGCCCCGATGAGGGCGAATCGAATTAAACTCGATGCGGCGATCATGGCTCTATAACTATACGTCGGAAAATGGACTCGAACGAGTCCCGCCGACTTACGGGAGCTTGCGTGCTAAATGCCGTTGTGCTCCGGCGCTGGCTACGGGCAAAACCCGTACCACGTTCGCCGCAGGGACCGCTCCGAGGCTCTCAAGCCAGTGTTGTTCCAAATCCCGGCCGCTTTCGAAGCCATAACATTCTGTTGCCGCTTGATTAACTCCAATCTCTTGGCAGCGGACGGCAAACCGGTGGAGCTGATCCGCGGAGCCCCTACTGCGCAAATAGCGCGTCAAAGCCGCACACTGCCCGTAGAAAACGCCCATCCGCTGCCGGGTCGGGTAACCACGGGCCGTCACCAGTTCGGAAACGGTGAATCCAAAACCTCGGCGCACGCCATCATTGCGGTCACGTTCATGGAGAATCTGTTTCGCCTCGGGATCGGCAAGCAGGGCGATGCCCTCATCATACCAAAGGGGTGCGGCGGTTTCGCGGTGTCGATCGGCCAGGAGTACATGGCATAGCTCGTGAGGCAGCGCCGCGGCCAGAAAGTTCGGAACATCGGTTCTGAGGTCTATGCGACGCGACTGGACGGGCCCGGTTGTCGGTTTGGTCAGCGACGACCCATAGGTCGCCGCGTAGGCTGTTCCGACGGCTGCAGCGTAACTTTGCGTCGTCACGTGCAAAATGATGCGGCACTTCGGACGCCACGGTCTCTGCTCCGCTTCAACGAATCCCCACTCACGAATCAATTCCGCGCGGATTTCCTCGCAACGTCGTGCTGTGCGTTCCGCTTCAGCCGCTCCGGCGAGCGAGCAGACTTGGAAATTGCCCGTCGTCGCGATCCACCAGGGGCCCTGACGCCCATGGGCTAAGGCTTCGGCGGACATGCACGCGCAGGTGCGAGAGTCGCACGCGAAGGCGGCGCCGGCCAAGCAGACCGCCGCAGCCAGAGCCATCGCAATTCTTGGCATCCGATTCCTGGGGACGATGGCGGTGTGGGAGGAGCGGTGCGCAGCCGAGGACGTCGTAGACGCCCGTCTTGCAACGCGCGTTCCCCAGGGAGTCATCTTCGCGGCGTCTGAACGCAAGGCGAACTACAGCAATAACTTGCTAAACTCAGAGGGGCCCTCGGTCGTCGTCCAAGGTCCGGTGATTTGCCGAATCTAAGGGCAGGCATGCCCGCGAAATCAGCAACGCTATGAAGGCGTGGCGAAGAAATGTAAGGGCGAGTTTCTCCAGAGCCCCGGCGAGCGCCGCTCGGCATCGTCGCCGAGAGAAGAACCGGAACCTACGGTGGCCGACCGCGTCGCTCGGCCCCGGGGCACTGCTCGCGAATCCCCGCACGACCTGGAGTTCACTCCCAAGAATCCGCGTCAAATGGCGCGGGGACAGGCCCCGCGGCAGTCGAGCGATGGCGGAACGTCGACTGGCCGCGTATCACAAAAAAGCCCGGCGGCAGGGCGCCTGCATCGTTTTTTGTCGACGAAACAGGCTTCCGCTTGCAGCCGGCGAGTCGCCGCAAGCATTCTTATGCATCTGACGAATCTGATTCGGCCCGTGGTACGCCAACACTTGGCGCCACGCTGAGGCACATGCTATCACTTCGCGCGCCGGTGCGATGTGCGGTCGTTGGCTCAGCGATAGTTTTCAATTCCGCTGGCCGGTATTCGGCTAGCGTGTCGATTGCATTTACATTCTTGATGGTCGCACGCGGCCCATCGTGCGAGTGAATCGGCGGTTCGGTGCGCGGCCCGCGCGAAGGCGTAAGCTAGCAATGGCGTCATCTGTTCAAGTTCCGGCACTCGTGGCGTCACTGCTCGCCGCAACGCTCGTCGGCTGCCGCAGCGGCGGAGGCACGGCCGGCGGCGCAGGTGCAGCCCAAGCTGTCGCCCAGCCGCTGGCCCATCTGCCGCCCGTAACGAATAGCTCGCCGACGGCAGAGCGGTTGGAATTGCCGGCCGCGTTCAATCTCGCGTCAACCGAGGGGGTGACACTGGTCGCCGCGCAGGCGCCGATCCATACCGCGACGGACGACGGTACGCTCGCGGAATTGGTGGCCGAAGCCATCGCCGCCAACCCGCGAATCCGCCGCTTGGATGCGGAAGCGCGGGCTACGCGGGACCGAGTCCCGCAAGCGAGGGCGCTGCCCGACCCCATGGTCGAGAGCAGCTACTTCGGCGTGCCGCAACTCATGGCCGACGGCGAAATGCGCGGCACGCTTATGGTCAGCCAGGCGATTCCCTACTTCAAGCAACTTGGCGCCCGCGAGCAAGAAGCGATCTTCGAGTCGCTTGTAATGCAGCAAGAAAGCCAGGCCGCGCGATTGCAGATCTCGGCCGACGTGGAAGAAACGTGGGCACAACTTTATTTGCTGGGCCAATTGACGCGAATCAACGAAGCCAATCGGCAATTGATCGCATCGCTGGTGGAAGTGGCCGCCAACCGAGTCCAAGTCGGCGAAACGACGGCCGGCGACGTGGTGCTGGGCACGCTGGAGCTCAGCCGGGCGGAGGAAGAGCGGATCATGCTCCTGCAACGACTGGCCTCGCGCAAGGCCATGTTGAACCAGCTTCTGGGCTGGCCGGCCGATTGCGAGCTGCCGACGCCGGAAGCGTTGCCGTTCGCGCCGACTGCCGCCTCGCTTGACGAATTGCGTTCAGCTGCGTTCCGCAGTCAGCCGGAGATCGTCGCGGCCAGGCTGCGGAGCGAAGCCGCCTCCTGGGGCGTCCAGGTCGCCCGTTTGGAGCGAGTCCCCGAGATTACCTTGCTGTACGAGCATATGTTCATGAAGATGAATCCAGGCGAGCACGGCTCCGACCCCTGGCGCGTCGGAGCGGGCATGAACGTGCCGTTGTGGCGCGGCAAGTACGAGGCAATGGAGCGCGAAGCACGGCACCGGCGAGTTGCGGCGCGGCAAGGCGTCGACGAAACGATACGCGAATACGATGCGATGCTGGTCGATTGGCTGGAACAGGCGCGGGCGGCACAGCGCACAGCACGACTGTACCGCGAAACGATCTTGCCCCAGTCGCGGCAGGCGCTGGAATCGGATCAACGGGCGTATTCCCAGGGAGCGGTTACGTTCGAGCGCGTGGTAAGCGACGCCCAAAATCTTCTCACCGCCGAGTCGGCGCTGCATCGTGCGACAACTGACGAAGCGATCGCCTTGGCGCGTCTCAAACAGACCGTGGGCGGAACGCTGCCCGCCTCGTCGGAGGAACTTGTGACTCCGCGGCCTATATCCGGCTCGTCCGAGTAGCTTGCCATGAGCAATACGCCCCGCGACTCTTCGACCTCCGCCACGTCGCCCACACCCTCGGCGGCTCGTAGCGATTCGCCTCGCCCCGAGTTCGATCGCCAGTTCTTTGTTCGCCTAGCGCTGAATGCGACGGCGTTATTAGCCGTCGGCCTAGTCTTGCTCGTGTTGCTCGGGTTGTTGCAGCGCGTCGGTTGGATCGGCGCAAAACGGAGTGCCGACGTCGAAGCGCCGGCCAGCCCCGGCATGGAGTACTCGTGCCCGATGCATCCGCAAATTCGCCAGCCGAATCCGGGCCGCTGCCCGATTTGCGGCATGCCGTTGGAACTGCGGGCCGAGGACGCCGGCGGATTGCAGGACCAATATGCCGTGACCATAAGGCCGGCGGCGCGGCGGCTGGCGAACATCCAAACGGCGGCGGTCGAATCGCGGCCAGTGGCGAAGACCCTGACGTCGATCGGCCGCATCGCGATCGACGAAAGCCGCCAAGCAACGATCTCGGCTTACGTCGCCGGGCGGATCGAGCGGCTGTTCGCCGACTTCACGGGCGTGGTCGTCGCCCGCGGCGATCATCTGGCCGTGATCTACAGTCCGCAACTCTATGCCGCCCAGGCGGAATACCTCGAAAGCCGCCGGGCGGTGGCTGCCATGGAAGGCACGGCTCTGGCGACGGTCCGACGGGCTCAGGAGCAGCTTGTCGCTGGGGCGCGACGCCGACTGAGCGAACTTGGCATGACCGCCGAGCAACTCGAAGAGATCGACCGTTCGGCGGCGGCCCAGTCGCGAATCACAATCTACGCTCCGATGGGCGGCACTGTGACGCAAAAGCTTGTCGTCGAAGGACAGTATGTGGAAGCAGGCGAACCGATTTACCAAATCGCCGACCTATCGACCGTGTGGTTGCTGCTGCAACTCTACCCGGAAGACGCGGCGCTCGTGCGCTTCGGGCAGCATGCCGATGTGAACGTGCAATCGCTGCCGGGCGAGCGTTTTTCCGGCCGCGTGGCGTTCGTCGACCCCGTCGTGAACGAAAAAACGCGCACGGTCAGCGTGCGCGTGGAGCTGCTCAACGATCGCCGCCTGTTGCGACCGGGCGACTACGCAACGGCGCGCCTCCACGTGCCGATTGGCGAACAGGGACAAGTGTACGACGACGACCTGGCCGGCAAGTGGATCAGCCCGATGCACCCGCAGATCATCCGCGACGAGCCGGGCCCGTGCCCGATTTGCGGCATGGACCTCGTGCCGACCAGCCAATATGGCTATGCCAACGCGCCGGTACCCCAGCCGGAAGTGTTGGTGGTGCCGCGCCGCGCGGTGTTGATGACCGGAGCGACGAGCCTAGTGTATGTCGAGACGGAGCCGGGGCGATTCGAAATCCGGCCCGTGACGCTCGGTCCGCTGTTGCGCGACGAGGCGGTAATCGTCGATGGCGTGTCGGCCGGGGAAGAAGTCGCGGTGAGCGGCAACTTCCTCATCGACTCGCAGATGCAGCTCGCCGGGAAGCCGTCGCTGATCGATCCGAAGCGTGCGCAAGCGGCAAAGCAGCAGACAATTGAAGGGCCGCTTCCGATTCCCGCGGACGCCGCGCAGCTGATCGCCGGCGAGACAGGACGCACGCTCGAAGCGCTGTACGAGTCCTATTTCGCGCTCGTCGCCGCGTTGTCCGCCGACGCAGTGCCGAGCGAGGAGCAAGTCGTCGCGGTCGAACAGGCTGCGGCATCGCTTGCCGACGCTCGCGACTTGCCGGAGGCAATTCGCGCCCATGCAGCGGCCGTTGGAAAGGAAGTTGCGCACCTGCACCATAGATCGCTCGAAGACGCACGGAAGAAGTTCGAGCCGATCAGCCGCGCGATCCTGCAAATGGCCGCGGCGGCGCGCGGCGCCGAGGCCACGGAATCGCTGGTTCACTACTGGTGCTCGATGGTCCCCGGCGGCCACGGCGACTGGCTGCAAGAATCGTCGCCGCCGACCAATCCCTACTGGGGCAGCCAGATGCTCCGCTGCGTGCAGCACGAACAGCAACTGCAGCCGCCCCAGGCGCAGGCCGCGCAGGCTTCCTCTCGCGACGGAGATTAACCATGCTCCGCGCCGCCTTGCAGTTTGTCGCCCGCGAGCAGCTGGTCGTGCTCCTGGCGGCGGCTGCGCTCATTGCCGCGGGCTGGTACGCCACGCAAGTCGTGCCGATCGACGCGATTCCGAACGTCGGCGAGAACCAGGTGATTGTGTTCGCCGACTGGCCCGGCCGTTCGCCGCGCGACGTGGAGGATCAAGTCACCTACCCGCTCTCCGTCGCGTTGCTCTCGGTGCCGGGGGCGGAGAGCGTCCGCGGCAAGAGCATGTTCGGTTTCAGCTTCGTACAAGTCACCTTCGACGACAGCGCTGAGTTCTATTGGTCGCGGACTCGCGTGCTGGAGCGGCTCGGCACGGTGGCGCCGCTGCTGCCGGAGGGAGTGACGCCGACGCTCGCCCCCGACGCCACGGCCCTCGGGCAAATCCTGTACTACACGCTGCGCCCGTCGGCCGAGGGCATGGACCTCGCGCAGCTTCGCTCGCTGCAGGACTTCGTCGTCAAATACGAGCTGCAATCGGTCGACGGCGTGAGCGAGGTGGCCAGCGTCGGCGGCTACGTGCGGCAATATCAAATCGAGGTCGATCCCGACCGGCTCCGCTTTCACGAGGCGCCGCTGGAGGAACTCATCGCGGCGGTGCGGAACTCGAACATCGACGTCGGCGCGAAGACGGTCGAGAGCGGCGGCATGGAGTTCATCATCCGCGGCCGGGGTTTCTTGGGCGGCGGCGATGCCGACGAGGCCGTCACCGATTTAGAGCAGACGGTCGTAATGTCCCGCGACGGCGTGCCCGTGCGGGTGCGCGATTTGGCGACCGTGCAGATCGGTCCCGAGTTCCGCCGCGGGGCGATCGATCTCAACGGCAGCGAAGCGGTGGGCGGGATCGTCGTGATGCGGTTCGGCGAGAATCCGCGGCGCGTGATCGACGCCGTGAAAGAGCGAATGGAGTCGCTCGAGCCGAGCCTGGGCGGAGTCACGTTCCAGATCGTCTACGACCGCACGGAGTTAATCAACGAAACCATCGCTACGCTGACCGACGCGCTCAAGGAAGAGGTGATCATCACGATCGCGGTGGTGCTGCTGTTTCTGCTTCACGTGCGGGCGAGCATCGTCGTGGCCGTGACGCTGCCAATCGCCGTGCTGATGGCCTTCATCGCAATGCGGGGCTTCGGCGTCGATGCGAACATCATGTCGCTGGCCGGCATCGCGATTTCCATTGGCGAGATCATCGACCTCTCGATTATCGTGTCCGAAAACATCTACCGCCATTTGGCGGATTGGGAAGCGGCCGGGTCCCAGGGCGGCTCAAAGCGGCGAACTCACATCATCGTCGACGCCGCCGAGGAGGTGGCCCCGGCGGTGATTACGGCCGTGAGCACCACGATCGTCAGCTTCCTGCCGGTGTTTTTTCTCACCGGGCGCGACTACAAGCTGTTCGCCCCGCTGGCATACACCAAGACGTTTTGCATGATTGCGGCCCTGATCGTGGCGATCCTGCTCGTGCCCCTCTTAGCACGGCTGCTGCTCCATTCGCGTCAACGTTCTCGGCTGACGTCGCTCGCGATGGGACTCGGCTTTGCGGTGTTCTTCGTGCTGCTTGCCGGCTTCGTATGGTTCGATGCAATCTTCGCCTGGCTGCGTCTCGATCGGCCGGCCGTGATTGTCATCGCGGCACTCGTCGGCCTGGCAACCGGCTACCTCACCGGCCGCGAACGGCTCCGGCCGATCGAAGAGAATCCGACCAGCCGGCTGATCCACTGGTTCTACGAACCGACGCTGCGGTTGTTTCTGCGGCACAAACTGAGCTTCATGCTGATGCCGGCGGCGATGGTGATCGTCGGCCTGGGCGCCTGGATCGGCCTGCCCACGGTGATGACGCCCCTGGAGCGGGCCGTCAGTTACTTGGGCGTCGACCTCAACGAGGTGCCCGGGTACGTCGATGCCAAGCATTCGTTTACGGGCCTGGTGACCGACGACTGGATCGCGCTCGACGAGGGGAGCTGGTTCTACATGCCGATCCTCTACCCCGGCGCCAGTCTTTCGCAGGCGCTGGAGGTGCTGCAAACTCAGGACACGCTGATCCGGCAGATCCCGGAGGTCGAGAACGTGCTCGGCAAGATCGGCCGCGCGGAATCGGCGCTCGACCCGGCCCCGGCCGCAATGGTCGAGACGTACGTCATCCTCAAGCCGAAGGACCAGTGGCGGCCCGGCATGACGGAGCGGCGAATCTGGGACGAGATCAACGAGGTGGCCACGCTGCCGGGCGTCACGCGCGCATCGCCCCTGCAACCGATCGAGGGCCGCGTCGTGATGCTGCAGGCCGGCATCCGCGCAGCGATGGCGATCCGCATCTACGGCGACAATCTCCGGGATCTGGCCAAGGCGTCGCTCGCAGTGCGCGACCACTTGCGGCGATTGCCGCAGGTGGACGCGGCGACGGTGAATCCCGACATCGTGCTCGGTCAGCCGTACCTGGAGTTCGAAGTCGACCGCGAAGCGGCCGCTCGCTACGGAATGTCGGTCGCCAGCGTCAACGAGATCATCGAAGCGGCGCTGGGCGGAATGGATGTCACACGCACCGTGCAAGGCCGCGAGCGCTACTCCGTGCAGGTCCGCTACCAGCGGCAACTTCGCGACGAAATCGATCAACTCGACCGGCTGCCAGTCGTGACGCCCGCGGGCGAAACCATTCCGCTTGGCAACCTGGCGCGTGTGACGACCACCTGGGGCCCGCCAGAGATCAACAGCGAAAACGCCCGGCTCGTGGCGTACGTGATGTTCGCGCCTTCCGGTGCGATGGGCTCGCTGGAAACGGCTGCCTCAATTGAAGAGTCGCTGCGCGCTTCGATGGCGTTGCCTCTCGGCTCTGCGGGCCGATTGGACTTGCCGGAAGGCTATTTCGTCGAGGCGATCGGCGCATTCCGCGAGCAGATTCAGAGTAACCGCCGGTTACTGTTCATCATTCCGGTGGTGATCATCATCAACCTATTCCTGATCTATCTTCAGTTTCGCAATCTGTGGATCGCGCTGATCATCTTTGCGGCCATCCCGGTCGGTTTCAGCGGCGGCATGATCTTGCTGGCCCTGGCGGGCGTGAAAATCAATACGGCGATCTGGGTCGGGTTCATCGCCGTGTTCGGCCTAGTGGTCGACGACGGCGTGTTGATGGCCACTTATCTCGACCAGATCTTTCGCCGTCGCCGCTTGGAGTCGATCGAGCAGATTCGCGACGCCGTGGTCGACGCCGGCCTCAAGCGAATTCGCCCCGCTTTGATGACCTCGTTCACGACGTTTGCCGCCCTGACGCCCGTGTTGCTCGCCACCGGCCGCGGCGCCGACGTCGCTAAAGCGATGGCGCTGCCGGTATTCGGCGGGATGCTTTTCGTGCTTATCACCCTATTCGTTGTGCCCGTATTGTTCAGCCTGATGATGGAAACAAAGATGCGACTCGGCCTGGGAGACGAATACTGGGTGGCTGACGACGCATGAGCTACTAAGGGATTCCTGAAGCCCGCGGAATTGCTGCTCAGCCATCCACGGCGTAGATAAGATAAGGCAGCATCTCTACTGTAATTTGTCTTGAGCCAGAGCGGATCAGTTGATTTTCATGGAGAGACAGGTCCGGTCGGTTTCCCAGTCTTCGCTGATTTCCATGAGGGCGGCGGTGACGAACCGCTAGGCGCTCTGCTCGTTGGGGAACAAGAGGACGATGCGTGTGCGGCAGTTGACTCATTTTTTGGGACAAATCCCAGCCGTTTTCTTGGCGCGGTCCGACGCGGTCCTGGCGCCCCCAAGACAACGTGCGGCAAAGCACTTGAGGTCTGAGTAGATCTAAGACACTAGTTCTTTGACACTAGATACCCATTGGGTTGGGAACGGCGCAAGATCTCGCTTCGTCGACAGGTTGCGTCGCCCTAGGCCCGAAATACTCAAGTTGATAGTGCACGTGATTGAGCTTCATCGGGGGTTAGCGCCCGCCGCTCATTTTGAGTTGTGGGATAAAGCCTACCCGTCGGCGCTCGACCGGGGCGAGCAGAGCGATCGGGCCCGCAAATGTGCCTTGGCCGAGATGGACGCCTCAGGCGCGTCGGCCCGCAAGGCGAAGGGGATCGTCGAGGAACTCTGCGGCAGCGAGGTCTCCAGTACGCAAGTGAGTCGCTGCGCCGCCGCGCTCGACGACAAACTGACCAAGTGGCGCGACCGTCTGCTGGGGGCCTTTCCCTTTGTGATCCGCGAACGCCCACAACATCTGCTGAACCATACGACGCCTTCTTGCCTGGGTGCGACAGGAGTGCTGAACGATTCGAAACAGCCATTGCGCTCGACGCCGAACGCCGACGACCGAGCAGTCTGGCGAAAGAGGGGAAGCCGGTTTCCAGGGACGAGAGTCGTTGCCTGACATGAGGCCCAGGGGTTGCCGCCTGCGGCACTCGCGCGGCTACTCTTCCCGAGGCGCCAGGAACACGAACGGCTTGGCCGGCTCAAACGCGGTCGTCTGATCGCCCCCCAGATCGGGGCGGTCGGTCATTCTCAGTTTCCTGGCGCCCGAACTCGCGCTGAAGTCGAGTTTGTCTAGCTTGACCCACAGCACGCTGGGACTGGCCGTGTTCTCGAAGTAGTAGACGCGGTTCTTCTGGTCGCTCACCGTCCGCCAGATCGTCGAGGAGATGTTCGGCTCGCCGGGAGTCGAGATGCCGCGCGGGACGCTCACGTTGCGGATCACGCTCAAGACGCTGGCGACCGCTTCGCGGGGGTCGGCCGATTGCCGGCAGGCGTTGACGTAGAACGACGCTCGGGCGAACCGATCGGCCGCGCGGTTGGTTCCGGGCAGCATCACGGTCCCGCCGATTTGCTGCCAGTACTTGTTGAGCGCGATCTGTTCGTCGAAGGCCGGCGAGTTGGTCATCACTTGGTGCTGCCGCCCGTGATGGACGACGAGCTTGCCGCCGAGGTACTCGAAAATCGCCGAATCGCCCGACGGATCGGAGATCGACAGGTGAACGGTCCCCGGCGCCCCGTTGGGGGCCGCAACCGTGACCATGCGGAACGAGTCCTTGCTCAATGCAGCGACTGCCTCGTCGACCGTTGCAAAGTTGTCGAGCAAGAACTGGGCCCACGCGGAAATCGAGATCACGGGGCGGCCGTC
Source organism: Pirellulales bacterium (assembly GCA_019636345.1). NCBI lineage: Bacteria > Pseudomonadati > Planctomycetota > Planctomycetia > Pirellulales > Pirellulales bacterium. Next base: position 296,675 of record JAHBXQ010000005.1, read on the forward strand.
GTCGGCCGCCGGATACTCGGACTCGACCAGGTAGAGCAGGTTCGCCACCAGCCCTTGTTCGTTCATGCCGTCGGCAGTCCCCCCTTCGTAGACCGACGCCACGACGCTGCCGTACCGGCTGGTCCATGTGAGCGATCCCGCTCCGCATCCCCCGTCGCGATTCATGCCCCGAGGAAAGACCCACAGGTTCGTCTGCATCTGTTCCTTCCAGTCCATCGACCGGCCGGTGACGGTCTGGCCCTCCAAGCCAAAGTACACGGCCCGGGTGCAACTGCGGGCGCCAGGCGCAAGCCACGCCGACGCCGCCAGCAGGAACAGGGTGCAGCACGACGTCGAAATCGCGAAGGGCATTGTCAGGGCTCCTTGGTTCGATGAATTCAAGGTGATTGCAGCGTGAGAGGAGATGGGCGCCGTTTTGACGGCTGGCTCCCGATTCCAGCAGCGACGCGAGAACCATAAAAACAACTCCCGTCCCCTGCCAGCCCGGCGGGCCGACGCGCCGCCGACCGTTGTACCACGGGGGTGCGATTCTCGCCAAAATGGCGAAATCCGGGGGTTTGCGCGCAAAAAAGGGCTCGTTTCGCGGGACTCATCCTATGGAGAAGCTCTCGCCGGTTTTTATTGAAAATCGGTCGGAGTTCAGCGCGGTCGCACCCCGGCCGGCTCAGGCGGAACATTCTCGGTCGAATGACTTTCTCGCCCCCTCCGAGGGCTCGTCGCACTGCGAGCTAGCCGGGTCCGTCGCAGCGACCCTTCGTCGCACACTCAGCCACCGAGGTCGTTTTGTTTCCGAATCGTTTCGCCCGTCTGTGGACCGGCGCCGCGTTGATCGCCGGCGCCCTGGTCGCCCGTGGAGCCAAGGGGGTCGACAACGTCCCCGCCCCGCTGATCGTAGCCAACGACAACGGCGGGTGGTCGTGGTTCGAGGACGAGCGAGCGATCGTCGACCCGGTCGCGGGGAAGCTGCTGGTCAGCACGATCGCCAACGGCGCCGGGGTCGGCGGAGCGAGCCGCAGCGGCGACGTCGAAGTCGCCACGGTCGATCTGACGACCTTGGCGACGAGCCGCTTCACGCTGCGCGATTCCTTCCCCGCTGACGACCACAACACTCCCTCGCTGTACATCCGCCCCGACGGCCGGTACGTGGCGATGTACGCCGCCCACGGGTCGGACAATTTCTCCCGGTGGCGGATTTCCACGAACCCCGGCGACGCCTCTGCATGGTCGGCCGAGCAGACGCTCAACCATGGCGCCGGGGTCACGTACTCGAACATGCACTACCTCGCGGGAGACAACGGCGGCGCCGGGCGGCTCTACAATTTCGCCCGCAGTCTGAACTACGATCCGGTCGTGACGACATCCAACGATCAGGGGTCGACCTGGACCTTCGGGGGCAAGCTGCTGACCGAGGGGGGCGGGGGAGATCGGCCCTATCTGCGGTACGCGTCGGACGGCGACAAGATCCACTTCATCGCCACCGAACGCCACCCGCGCAACTTCAACAACAGCATTTACCACGGGTACGTGCAGGACGGCAAACTCTACAATTCGGCCGGAACGCTGATCGACGGCAACCTGTTCGATTCGTCCGGCTCTCCCCCCAGTGCGCTGACGACCGTCTTCGCGGCGAACACGGTCGTCGCCGGCTCCTCAATGCAGCGAGCGTGGACGGTCGACATGGCGATCGACCCGACAGGAACGCCCACGGCCGTCTTCCAAGCCCGCGCCGGTGGCAGCGATCTCGACCACCGCTTCTTTTACGGCCGTTGGACCGGCTCGCAGTGGCAGGTGAATCAGATGGCGTTCGCCGGGTCGTACTTGTACGCGGCGGAGAACGACTACACGGGACTCGCGGCGATCGACCCGAGTCGCGTCGACGTCGTCTACCTCTCGTCGGAAGTCCACCCCGAGACCAAAGCGCAGCTCATCGGCGCCGACGGGGCCCGGCACTACGAGCTCTTCCGCGGGCAAACGTCCGACGGCGGCGCCTCGTGGCAGTGGACCCCGATCACGTTCAACTCGACGGTCGACAACGTCCGGCCCCATGTGCCCAAGTGGGACGAAAACAACACGGCCCTCGTCTGGATGCGAGGCCAGTACTCGACCTACGTCAATTACAACACCAAGATGGTCGCGCTGGTGAACCCCGATCTGTCCGAGCCGATCGCGGCGTTGAAAGTCGACTTCGGCCTGACGGGGCAACTCGTGCAGAACGGCTTCGCGGCGTTCACTCGCGACGCGAGCCCCTCGGGGATCGCCCAGACGGAATCGTACTCGTCCCCCTTTGCGGCCGACGGCGGGGCGATTGCAGTCACCCTGGGGGGCGGCGCCATTGAGTTTCGCGATCGCGGGAACGACGTCGCCGGGCCGCTGGGACGCGTCGTCGACGAGTTTGCGTTCGCCCCCGGTTCGTTGGAACTGACCTTCGGCAATCTGGCCGCGGGAACGTACCAACTGGTCCTCTACGGCCACGACCGCGACTTCTCCCAGGGCGCCTACGACGTTTCGCTCGGGTCGAGAAGGCTGGGCCGAATGGCCCCGACCTCCGGGGCGAATCCCTCCATCGGCGTCGCCTCGGCTCGGGTCCAGTTCCAGGCCGACGGCGACGACGTGACGTTGTCGCTCGCCTCGCTCAGCGGCGCAAACGTCGTGCTCAACGGGTTCGAGCTGTACGCCGCGGGCGAGTATCTCTCCCCCCCGTCGGTCGACCTCAACGGCGACGGGGTCCTCGACTTCGCCGACTACTTGCTCTACATGGGGGGCATGCACAAGAATCTCGCCGGCCTCCCCTCGAACGAGGCGTACGCCATGGGCGATCTCAACGGCGACGGCAAGAACGACTTCGCCGATTTGGCGATCTTCCGCGACGCGTACGACCTGTGGAACGGGTCTGGGGCGTTCGCCGCGGCTCTAGCGGCGCCGGAACCCGGAGCAATCGGCCTCATGTCGCTGGTCGCGTTGACCCTGCGAAGGCTCGTCGTCCACGCCGCCGGCCGCTGAAGCGCTCTGGGGGCGAATTTCTCCGAAATTCGCGCTGGTTCCGATGTGCGGGTAGCGGGGCGAACGTCCTAGCTGATTCGCGACCTCCGGGACCGCTTCGGGGATGGCTCCCCGAAGCCCGATATTCCGCGGGATTCTCCGCAAATTCCCCCCGTTTGGCGGTGATAAATCCTGGGAGTGCGCAAGCGTCTTCGGCGTCGAGGCGACGGAACCCCCGTTTTCTGCGGGGAAAGCCCTTCGAGGCCGCAAATCTCGGCTAGTTTCGGCCCTACTTCCCACAAGATCGCGGCGAGCGGACGTCGACTCGTCTCCGCCGGAGTCAAACC